>JAJCZO010000063.1 GCA_029262355.1 Deltaproteobacteria bacterium | reverse complement strand
TTCGCGATGGCGATGTCGTTCTGACCGTGGAGGGGGCGGAATTCTTCGGTGCACCGACCGCGAAGCCGTGGGAGTCGGAAAAGCCGCTTTACGCCATGACCATCCTCCAGCCTGGCAATCCGCAAGACTTCCTGGAACCGAAGCAATCCGGGTTCGCTTCCGTCAATCAAAAGGGAAAGCAGCTTTACGATTACCAACAGGTGACCGGGGCGAAGGATGGTCGCGAGCGTTCGCAACGCTGCGTGTACGAGCTCGCGATGGGGCGGTTTCGCAACACGGCGTTCGGGGAGGTCGAACTCGACCCGGCAGGCAAGCGCACGAGCCAGCGCTGGGTGAATTTCGCGAAGGACAAGTTTCGGGACGTCTGGTCGGCGACGCGAAAGTCGTTTGCGCCCAACACGTACCAAGCGACGTGTATCGGGGTCGCGATGACGGGCTTTCCGATCGAAGCGGGCGTGATGCGCTTCTTCGTTTGGGGAGAGCGCGGCATGCCGGCTCCCGTGTACGCCTTTGTCGACGGACAGGAGACGTTACAGACACGTGGTCGGTCCGAGCGCGCGCACCGGATTCGGGTGGGACTCGACGTTCGTCGCGCCGCCACGGAGGTCGATGTCCCAGAACCATTCAAGAGGGAGGCGGAGGCGTCGGTCGAGACCTGGTACTCCGGCGACTCCACGTACTGGATCGCCGCGCAGGAGCCGCATGATCTGCTGCGCTTCGAGGGCCCCCTCGGCCCGCCCGGCGCGCCGGTCGTTCGGATCGATCGGATTCGGTAGGCGCTACGAGTACATGACCTGTGAGAGCTTGCGCTGATATTCGTCCACGAGTTCGTTGTCTCGGCCGAGTAGAGTGAAGATGTCGAGCATCGCCCTACGCGCCGCGGCGTCCTCGTACTCGCGGTCGAGGCGCACGCCTTCGAGAAAGACGGCGAGCGCTTCTTCGTGACGTCCGGTTCCGACTAGAAGTCGTCCGAGTTCCAGGCCGGTGGCCAGGTCGCCGGGGACCGCGTCGAGTCTTGCGCGCAGCTCGGCCTCGTCGCTGGCGCTGTCCGCTCGTATTCGAAGCTCGGCAGAGAGACGGTCGATCTCGTCTCCGATCGCGCCGTCGGCCGTAACGGCTGCGGCCAGCACCGTGGTGGCCTCGTCGGCCCTGTCGCTCGCCGCGAGGATGCGTCCGAGCCCCAGTGTGGCGCGGGGGTGTCGCGGCCGCAGATCGAGCGCGGCTCGGAACCGGATCTCTGCCTGGTCCACTTCGCCGCCCGCGGTGAGAGATTCGCCTTCGGTGGCGAGCCCGTCGGCTTCGTCGGGCAGGATTCGGGAGAGGAACTGGCGGACGACGCCTTCGGACTGAGCGCCGACGAACTCGGACGCCACCTGTCCGTTGCGAAACGCCACCACGAACGGGATGCTCTGGATCTTGAGTGCTTGGGCAATGCCCTTGTTCTGGTCGATGTCGACCTTCGCGAGCCGAAACGCGCCTTTGGAGTCTCGAGCCAGCCGCTCCAGCAGCGGCCCCAGCGTGCGGCAGGGCTCACACCACGGGGCCCAGAAGTCTACGACGATCGGGAGCTGCGCCGAGGCATCGAGCACCTCGGCTTCGAATGTGGCGTCGGTCACCTCGATTACGGCATGCTCTTCCATCCTTGTTGTGTAGCGCACGACCGCCTTGACCGGGATCTCCGAGGTCGATAGCCTTGAATCAATCAATCAATCGATTGATTGAATCAATCGAACGATACAGAGGAGCACCCTGGGGTGAGTCACGTCGAAGAGCAGGACTACGCGAACAGCAACGAGCTGTTCGGCGGCTCGATCATGAGCCCGGTGCCGGACCCGTACAGTGTGTACACGCGCCTTCGCGCCGAGCGGCCCGTCATTGCGATGAAGGGCTGGATGGATGCGAGCCACATGATCACGCGGTACGACGACGTGGTCGCTGGCTTGAAGGACGCCGAGACCTTCTCGGCGCGAGGCAATGCGCGTGGCATTGGGCTCGTCATAGGACGGACGATCCTCGAGATGGAGGGCGCCGAGCACGTACGGCATCGACGTATCGTCACGCCGGCCTTTTCTCCGCGGGCCCTTCGGGGTGAAGTCGAGAAGCACATCCATGCGGTCAGTCACCAGCTCATCGATCAGTTCGCGAGCGAGGGCCGGGCCGATCTCGTGCCTCAGTTCACGTTCACGTTCCCACTGCGGGTGCTCGCGCAGATCATGGGCGTTCCGATCTCCGACTTTGAGGAGTTCCACCATTGGGCGATCGATCTCATTTCGGTCGCCCACGATCCGGCGAAGGGTTTCGCTGCTGCGAAGTCGATCGTCGACTACCTGCGCCCGATCTTGGACGAGCGCAGGAAGTCGCCGCAGGACGACCTGCTCACCGTGCTTCTGAACGCCGAGGTGGAGGGGGAGCGGCTCGGTGAGGAAGAGGTTCTTGGGTTTCTCCGATTGCTCCTACCGGCCGGCGCGGAGACCACGTACCGACTCACGGGCAGCATCCTTTACGCCCTTCTCACCCGCCCCGAGCAGCGAGCGGAGGTCGAGGCCGATCCGGCCCGTCTCGACGATGCGATCGAGGAGACGTTGCGGTGGGAGTCGCCGGTCCAGATCGTCTCGCGCGAGGCGACGCGAGACGTCGAGATCGCTGGCTACACGATCCCTCAGGGAGAACTCGCGATCTTTGCGGTGGGCTCAGCCAATCGTGACGAGCGGCACTTCGCGGATCCGGATCGCTTCGACCTGCACCGCGAGAACAAGAGCGATCACGTGGCGTTCGGCTTTGGCGAGCATTTTTGCCTGGGGTCGCACTTGGCTCGCATGGAAGCGCGGATCGCGGTCGCGGCCCTTCTCGAGCGACTGCCGGATCTGCGGCTCGACCCGTCAGCGTCGTGCGGGGTCGTGGGGGTTGCGTTCCGGTCACCCGATCGATTGCCGGTGCGGTTCGGATAGACGCCGCTCTCACGCGGCGTCGTGGAAGATCAGCCCGAGCGTGAAGCGCGTACCCGACCAGAGAGTGCTGACCCCGTGGCGCACCCGGACCCGGTGGTACCCTCGCTTTCCCTCGGCCGGTCGTTCGCGGCACGGAAACACGAGTCCCTCGCCCCGCTCCAGCGAGATGGCCTCGCCGCGTGACTGGGCACGCGGTCGCTGCTCGACCAGCAGGAACTCACCGCCGGTGAAGTCGCGCCCGGGATCGGAGAGCAGGCATGCGACCTGTAGGGGAAAGTGTACCGGACCATAGAGGTCTTGATGCAGGCAATTGTAGCCGCCGGCCTCGTAGTGCAGCAGGAGCGGCGTGGGGCGGGTCTGATCGTGTTGACGGCAGACGCTCGCGAACTCCGGGAGCGTTCGCGGGTAGCGGGTGTCGGTCCCAAGTCGCTCTTCCCAACGGTTCGCGATCGGGGCGAGGACGCCGTAGAACCGCGCCCGCAGAGCCTTCACGAGTACCGGCAGGGGGTCGTCGAAATAGCGGTAGTCGCCCTCGCCGAACCGGTGGCGGGCCATGTCGACGAAGCTTCGGAACCGCTTCTTCTCGGGGTAGAGGTCGAGCAGGGCGTTGCATTCTGCCGGCGTGAGAAGGTTCGGTAGGCGCACATGGCCCTGCTCGTCGAGCTTCGACAACAGGGAACTCGAATCGGGGATCGGTCGGCGGCTCGGCATCGCGCGGGCTCTCGGTTGGGAGGTTCCTTATCCGGTCGCGTCGCGTTACTGAACCCTTGAGCGATGACGTGTGATTCGAAAGGGGGAGACTCATGCCGCTGAGGCTCGTCTTCACCATCGCGGTGGCCGCGTGGTTCGGCACGCTGATCTGCCTGAGCTTCGTGGTGACCCCGGTGGCGCACCGGACGTTTCCGGCTGGGATGGCGCGCCAGTTTCTCCGCCCGATGTTCAAGCGGATCTACCGGGTCGGGACGGGGCTCGGGTTCGTTGCCCTCCTTGCGGTGTTTTTCGGCCGGACGGGATTACCGCCCGACGACATCGCTCGCCTGGCCGCACCGGTCGGCGTCGCCGTGCTGGCCTCCCTCATCGGAGGCGAGGTCCTGCTGCCGCGAATTCAGAAGCTCGACGGTGAAGATCCGCGTTTCGGTAGACTCCATCAGGTGTCGGCGATGCTGAACACCACGTCGATCGCGGCGCTGATGCTCGCGCTCGCCGGAGCGATTGCGCGATGAGCCTGAAGGTCCTGAGTCACTTCCCTCGGTCCCGACTTGCGCGCCTGGAGTCGGAAGTCCCCGACATCGAGATCGTCGAGGTCGGTGAGGACGGTGGCGTTGCGGCCGATATCGTCGGCGAGATCCTCCTCACCCGACCGTGGGGCACGCCGAACATGTCGGAGCTGCTCGACCGGGGCGTGCGGTGGATCCACACGGTGGGCACCGGGGTGGATCGGTTTCCGCTCGGCGAGGTCGGCGATCGCCAGCTCACGTGTTCCCGGGGCGCCAGCGCGACTCCGATCGCCGAGTGGATCGTCACAATGATGCTCGCGTACGAGAAGCGCCTCCCCGGCGTCTGGCTTTCCGAGCCGCCGGAGAAGTGGAGCCTCGGCGGGGAACTCGGCTCGCTCGAGGGCCGCGTGCTGGGTCTCGTTGGGCTAGGCTCGATCGGTCTCGGCGTGGCGAGACGCGCGGAGCCGTTCGGCATGAAGGCCGTGGCGTGCCGGCGGACCGATGCACCGTCTCCGATGTCGACGATCGAGATCGCCTCCTTCGACGACGTCATCACGCGGGCGGACCATCTGGTCATCGCGGCGCCGGCAACGGCAGCCACGAATCAGCTTCTCGACGCGGAGGCGTTCTCACGCGTGAAGCCGGGTGTCCATCTGGTGAACATCGCGCGCGGTTCGCTGATTGATCACGACGCGTTGCGCGTCGCGCTCGACTCGGGACGGATTGCGTGTGCCTCGCTGGACACCGTCGACCCCGAGCCTGTGCCAGCTGGACACTGGCTCTACGATCACCCCTCGGTGCGCCTCAGTCCGCACGTATCGTGGAGCATGCCGAATGCGCTGGACGCATTCCTCGGAATCTTCATCGACAACGTAGGCCGGTACCGAAGGGGTGAAGAACTCTACGGCGTCGTGGACATTGCCGAAGGGTATTAGCAGGGCGCTAGTCCTTCAGCTCGATTAGGAGTTCTCGGTAGGGCTTGTTGCCGATGTTAACGGCCCACTCGGTTTCGCCGCGGGTCAAGTAGCTAATCATGCCGGGGACGACGTCGGCGGCGCGCGGTGTGC
Organism: Deltaproteobacteria bacterium; assembly: GCA_029262355.1. Classification (GTDB taxonomy): domain Bacteria; phylum Desulfobacterota; class Binatia; order UBA12015; family UBA12015; genus VGTG01. The sequence goes on along the minus strand of JAJCZO010000063.1, from coordinate 28,568 downwards.
GGGTGGATTCGGGGCCGGGAATGCCCGCGATGCGATCCCCCTCGATCAGGATCACCATGTAGTCGAGATCGTGGCGGTGCAGATACGAGGCCTCGCCGGGCTCCAGGTTCAGTTCCCAGATGCGCACCCGCTCGTTGTCGGTCCTCACCTTGGTCGCGAGCGGGCCGAGTGGGGCATCGGGGTGGGCGGCGCGGAAGCGCTCCGCGAAGTCCTCCAGAGACTCGTTGGCTCCGATTTTCATGACCTAGACCGTGCTCGACGCTGCCGCTGCCGTCAAACCCCAGAGAGCGAGAACCATGGCGCTTGCGGACCTCGTGCGCAGTGGGTGGCCCGATCCAGGCACGCGGGGTAGGCTCGGGTGGGTTACAGCCTCGCCTGCGTGCTCCCTCATGATCGCGACTCTGCCTCTGTTCGATGCCCTCCTCGAGCGCCGTCTTGCCGGCGCCGGTCGTGCTTGGCTGCAAACCGCGCTCGCCGACATTGCGAACGGCGCCGCAGCGGAGCGTCTCGCGAGCCTGATCTCGATGGCGAGTCGACATGCGCCCCGGGGAGACCTCGATCCGAGTGCCGCAGAACGCAATGACGCGCAGCGGCTCCTGCCGGGTTGGAACCCCGAGCGCTGGACGACGCTCGAGGCACTGAGGGCGCGTCTTGTGCTGAATCATCCTGACATCGATGGCGCCAGCTTCTCCGCGGTTCTCGAAGAGTGCTTTCGGTACGCGGACGGCGGCGAGCTTACGGCCCTGTATCGCGTTCTCGGTCACCTGCCCGCGGGAGAACGCTTCGCGTGGCGAGCGGCCGAAGGATGTCGCACGAACATGCGCACGGTCTTCGAGGCCACCGCGTGCGATACCCCGTATCCTGCGCAGTACTTCGACGACGTCGCATGGCACCAACTGGTCATCAAGGCTGTCTTCATCGAGGCGCCGCTTTGGCGCGTGTACGGTCTCGACCGAAGGCTCTCCCCAGAGCTGGCGCGGATGGCGCTCGACTTGGCGGACGAGCGGCGCAGCGCGGGTCGCGCCGTTCAGCCTGAACTGTGGCTCTGCCTGGGCACCCACGGCGGCCAAAGGGCTCTCGACGCATTGGACCACGAGATGAGCCGCGCCGATCGACGCTCCAGGCTGGCGGCGGCGCTCGCGTTGGGACGGGCGGGGGCCGACGATCGGGCGCGAGCGCTTCTGGGAGGCGAGAGCGACCCGGGTGTAAAGGCGACGCTCGAGAGTGCCCTGGCCGGCCGGTGCGATCAGTCCGCGTTCGCTATCTTCGAAACCGGGAGTGATTGAGATGCGGTTCTTCGACCCCCACATCCACATGTCGAGTCGGACCACCGACGACTATCGAGCGATGGCGGACGCCGGGATTCGTGCGATCATCGAGCCGGCTTTTTGGCTCGGGCAACCACGCACGCAGGTCGGTAGCTTCATCGACTACTTCGCGAGCCTCGTTGGGTGGGAGCGGTTTCGAGCGTCTCAATTCGGGATCACGCATTTCTGCGCGATCGGGCTGAACTCGAAAGAAGCGAACAACGAGGGCCTGGCGCGAGAGGTTCTCGAGGTGCTGCCCCGTTTCGCCTTCAAGGAAGGCGTCGTCGCCATAGGCGAGATTGGGTTCGACGAGATCACACCGGCGGAGGAGAGGGCCTACCGCGCCCAGATCCAGCTCGCGCTCGAGAACGACATGGTGATCATGGTGCACTCTCCGCACCGCGACAAGAAGCGCGGGATTCTCCGGTCGATCGACATCGCGAAGGAGATGAAGGTCCCGATGAGCAAGTTCATCATGGATCACAACAACGAAGAGACGATCGATGACACGCTCGAGAGCGGCGCGTGGGCCGCATTCAGCATATACCCGCACACGAAGATGGGCACGGATCGAATGGTCGATCTCGTGCTCAAGTACGGCCCGGAGCGACTCATCGTCGACAGCTCGGCCGACTGGGGTGTGAGCGATCCGCTCTCGGTCCCGCGCACTGCGCGTCGGATGCTGGAGCGCGGCGTTTCGGCTGAGGCCGTCGAACTTTGCACGTGGAAGAATGCTCTGGACGCCTACGCGCAGTCGGGCCAGATCGACGTGGCGGCGCTCGAGCGCTCGCCAGTGATCGATCAGCGAGCGCTCTGGGAAGACAACTCGGTGCTTCGCGGTCAGGATCCGCGCGTCGACGAGCTTGTCCCGAACTGAAGTCGTCCTTCCCATGCGCATCGCTTCCGCCATCGCCTTCGGGCTCTTCGTGCTTGCTGCCGCAGTTCAGCTGAACGATCCGGATCCCCTGATTTGGGTGGTGGCCTATCTAATCGCCGCGTCGACGGCGCTCGCCGCCTTCTTCGGAGCCGTGTCGGCACCGGCCGCGGCAGGGCTCGCCGCAGTCTACGCCGGGGCTGCGTGGCAGGTGTTTCCGCAGGGCGAGGAGGGTGCGTCACTCGGTCTCTCGCAGATCGCAATGGCGTCACTCGGTATCGAGGAGATGCGGGAGTCGCTGGGGCTCGGGATTTGTGCCGCTTGGATGGTGATCCTCGCCGGGCATGCCGGCCTGGGCCGCGCTGCGTCGGCGGCACATGTGCTGCTGATCGGCGCGTTCGCGATGAGCTGCGCGGCCAGGGCGCCCGCGCGGTCCTATCCTGTGGCGGAGGACGTTGTTTCGGTGCCCTCGTCGGTCGAGAGCCGAATCGTTCCCCGAACGCGCGTCGCAACGGACCTGCAGAACCCACGTGGCATGCTTCCGCGCAGCGCCGGTGAGCTGCTGGTCTCCGTTGCTGGGACGGGAAATACCGACCACCCAGGCAGCGGAGCGCTGCTTCTTCTCGCGGACCGTGATGGCGACGGGGCCTACGACGACCGACGAGTGCTGCTCGATGGGCAACTGTCGCGCAACATCATCGACATCGTCCGGCGCGACGAGGTCTTCGGCATGGCGGGGATCGCACAAGGGGGCGGGTTGACTCTCGTCAGCCTGGCCTACTTCGGTGGCCCGTCGACGATCTACCGCGTCGACGGCGAGGACGTCGTCGAGTGGAGTCGCGTCTTTGGCAACATCAACGATCTCGATTACGACTCGACGCGAGACGCGTGGGTCGGTGTGTCGAGTTCCAGCGACGAGATCGTTCGCCTGCAACCCGGTCGCGGTTCGCAACGAATCTTGAAGGTACCGCCGCTGCCGGAAGGTCAGGATCCCGTGCCGGGGTATCTGCGCCACGATCCCGCTTCCGACGAGCTGCTGGTCACGCTCTTTTCGGGATCGACCGAAGGTGAGGAGGGTGGCGAAGGGATCGAGCTGCTGGCGGGCGCCGGTGGCATCGTCCGGGTCGATCCGGAGACCGGGGATTTGCAGTGGGTCGTGACCGGGCTCACCGCGCCGACGGACCTCGAGGTCGGGCCCGATGGCCGGCTCTACGTGCTGGAGTTCTGCAGCCACTTCGAGGATCCGCTCGATGGCCGGGACGAAATGTGGAAGGGCCCTAGCCACGGCGGGTTTCGGCGCTTCTCGGGGCGCCTCCTCGCGATCGAGCGGGACTCGGGCGATGTGACGGTGGTCGCCGATGGCCTCGACGGCCCGACGAACCTCGCGCTCGATGGTCGTGACCTCTACATCGCGCAGGGTATGGGTACGCCGGGCAGACCGATCCCTGGACCTGACGGCACGGTTGCGCTCACGGGATTCATCGACAAGATCCAGCTGCCGGCGGCTCCCGGGGGCGATTGATGCGCGAGATCGACCAGTCGTTCTCGGTGTCATTTCGCTATCCGGTCGTATTCACCCGTGGCTCACTCGACCCGACCAATCTCGTCCTGCGCGATGCGCTACTACGGGCGGGGACCGGCCCGCACCGCGTCCTGGCGATCGTAGACGCGGGCGCACTCGCGGCGACGCCGGATCTTCCCGACCGCTTGTCGGCGTACGCGGCCGCGCATCCGGACGTGCTCGAGCCGATCCCCGCCCCGCACGTTCTGCCGGGTGGTGAGACGTGCAAGGAAGACCTCTCGTGGCTGCCCGAGATTCACGAACAAATCGCCGCGCGTGGAATCTGCCGACATTCGTTCGTGTTTGCGATTGGAGGGGGATCGGTCGTCGACGCGGCGGGGTACGCCGCAGCTCTCGCCCACCGAGGCGTGAGGCTGGTTCGCTTCCCCACGACCGTGCTTGCACAGAATGACGCGGGGATCGGTGTGAAGAATGCGGTCAACTTCCAAAACCGAAAGAACTTCGTCGGAACCTTCGTCCCGCCGTTCGCAGTCGTGAACGACTTTGATTTTCTCGAGACTCTCGACCCGCGCGATCTCCGATCGGGGATCGCGGAGGCGGTGAAGGTCGCGCTGATCAAGGACGAGGCCTTCTTCGATCAGTTGCACACGAGCCGCGAGGCGCTCGGGCGCTTTGATCCAGGGCCGATGGAGGACATGATCGTGCGCTGCGCGGAGCTGCATCTCGAGCACATCCGTACCAGCGGGGATCCCTTCGAGCTCGGTTCGGCGCGCCCACTCGATTTTGGACACTGGGCTGGGCACAAGCTCGAGGAACTCTCTGGCTACGACCTTCGCCACGGTGAGGCGGTTGCGATCGGCATCGCACTCGACTCCCTGTACTGCGCCCAGACCGGACTCATGAGCGATGTGGCGCGTGAACGGATCTTCGAGACTCTCGAATCGATCGGGTTCGTCCTGACGCACGCCGCGCTCGCCGCGCTCGACATCGAAGCGGCTCTCGACGACTTCCGAGTCCATCTAGGTGGGGACCTGTGCATTTGCCTCTTGGAGGGGATCGGTCGGGGCGTCGACGTGGGCTCGATCGATCTCGCGGAGATGCAGCGCTGCGTGGACCTGCTTCGCAGCCGGGGGTAGTCTCGGCTGCGTGCGCCGCCTGACCTACTGCACGAACATCCACCCCGGCGAATCCTGGGCTGATGCGCGCGCGAATCTCGAGGGACACCTCCTCGCCGTAAAGGCGGCGGTGTCGCCCGGTGCCCCGTTTCCGATTGGGCTTCGCCTGTCCGGGCAGGCAGTGGAGGAGATCGACGACCGGGAGGCGCGGCGCTTTCAGCGATGGTGCGACGAAAACCAGCTGTACGTTCTGACGGTGAACGGCTTCCCCCACGGCCGATTTCACGGTGTGTCGGTGAAGGAGAGGGTCTACGATCCCGACTGGCGGGATCCAGCACGGGTGGTGTACACGACCGCGATCGCGGACCGACTCATCGAGTGGCTCCCGGCAGATGCCCCGGGGTCGATCTCGACCGTGCCGATCGCATGGGCCCCTAGCTTCGAGCCAGAGGCCTGGCCGCAGGTGCGCGCCAACGTGGTCGCGGTGGTCGAGCACCTCGATCGACTGGCGCAGTCGAGCGGCAAGGCCTTGGTTCTCGCGTTCGAGCCCGAACCCGGCTGCGTGATCGAGACCACGGAGCAAGCCATTGCTCTCTTCGACCGTCTCGCGCTCCCCGAGCCACTCTCGCGCTACGCAGGCCTCTGTTACGACTGCTGTCACCAGGCGGTTCAGTTCGAAGAGCCGGTGGAGAGCTTCACCAGACTCCAGGCCGCGGGGGTTCCGATCGGCAAGGTGCAGGTGTCGTCGTCACTGCGCGCGCGCGGCGACGAGATTCAGAATCTGCTCGGATTCGACGAGCCGACGTACCTCCACCAGGTCGTCGGTCGCGACGAAGAGGGCGCGCTGCACCGGGCTTCGGACCTGCCCGTGTTCTTCGGGCGGGTTGGGCGCGGGCGGGCGGACGGACCGCCCCTCACCGAATGCCGGGTCCATTTCCACGTGCCGATCTTTGCCGACCATCTGGGTCGATGTGGGACCACTCGATTCTTTCTCGAAGAGCTTCTTCCCGGCCTTGATCCCGCCATCGCACTCGAGGTCGAGACCTATTCTTTCGACGTACTGCCCGCCGAGCTGCGCCGGGACTCCGTGGCGGAGTCCCTCGTGCGCGAGCTCGTGTGGGCCGAGCAGAGGTTCTAATGCATCGCACCGTCGTCCTTGACGTCGTCGGTCTCACGCCGTCGCTGATCGGAGAACACACGCCGAGGATCGCCGCGTTTGCGAGCGACAGGGCGACGATCGACGCGGTCGTGCCCGCCGTGACGTGTACCGCCCAGAGCACCTACATGACGGGCCTCGCGCCATCGGATCACGGGATCGTCGCCAACGGCTGGTACTTTCGGGACCTTTCCGAGATCTGGCTGTGGCGTCAGTCGAATCGTCTCGTGCAGGGCGACAAGCTCTGGGACGTGGGGCGAGCGAAAGACGCGTCGTTCACCTGCGCCAATACGTTCTGGTGGTACGCCATGAACACGAGGGCCGACGTGTCGCTGACACCGCGGCCTCTCTACTGCGCGGATGGTCTGAAGCTGCCGGACTTCTACGCGTATCCTCTCCACTTGCGCGACGAGTTCAACGAGAAGTTCGGCACATTCCCGCTGTTCAACTTCTGGGGGCCGAACACCTCGATCGAGTCGTCGGACTGGATCGCGAGATCCGCGATGGAGGTAGAGGCGCGCTACGCGCCGACCCTGCAGCTCGTTTATCTGCCACACCTCGACTATTGCCTGCAGCGCGAGGGGCCGAAGGCCGACCTTTCGAAAGACCTCGGAGAGATCGACCAGGTCGTTGGTGGGCTGATCGATCACTTTCGCGACAAGGGATCCCGGCTGATCCTCCTCTCGGAGTACGGGATCGTGCCGGTGAGTCGGCCGGTGTACCCCAACCGTGTGCTGCGCGACGCGGGGATGCTCGAGGTGAAAGTCGACCTGGGTCTGGAGTACCTCGATCAGGGCTCCTGTCGGGCGTTTGCGGTGGTGGATCACCAGATCGCGCATGTCTACGTTCGCGACGAGTCCGATCGCGCAGCAGTGCGCGAGCTCTTCACGGGGCTACCCGGAATCGGCGCGGTTCTGGATGACGAAGGCAAACGCGCGTATGGCCTCGATCACCATCGATCCGGAGAGGTCGTTCTGCTGGCCGAGCCGGATAGCTGGTTCGCCTACTACTTTTGGCTCGATGACGACAAGGCGCCCGACTACGCCCGGATGGTCGAGATTCACCGCAAGCCGGGTTTCGACCCCTGCGAGCTCTACATCGATCCCGAGATCACGCTGCCGTACTTGAACGTTGGGATGTCGCTCGCGCGCAAGGCGCTCGGCTTTCGCTACACGATGGAGGTGACTCCACTGGATCCCGGACTGGTGAAGGGTTCGCACGGTCTCGTCACTCCAGATGCGGATGCGCCCGTCTTCCTGAGCTCGGAGCCGCGCTTCGTGCGGGGTTCGTCGATGGCGGCGACATCCGTTCGTGATCGCATTCTCGATCACGTGTTCCTGGATTGAAGATGAACGAGCATCTCAAGACGCTGCTCGTGATCTGCCGCGTGAGCAACGTACCGACGGTGTGGATGAACGTTCTCGCCGCCGCGCTGCTCGCGCAGGCGCACCCGCCGCCCTCTGCCGTGCTGTTGCTGATGATCGCCTTGTCGGCCTCGTACTGCGGCGGAATGGTGCTGAACGACTACTTCGATCGAGAATACGACGAGCGCGACCAGCCCTTTCGACCGATTCCCTCGGGCGCGATCACCAAAGAGCAGGCACGTCGGCTCGGCGCGGGGCTGGTTGGCATCGGCCTCGGGGCCCTCGTGTTCTCCCCGGTTCCGACCGCGCTGATTCCCGGCATCGCGCTTCTCCTGGTGATCTACGTATACGACCGGTGGCACAAGGAGTTTGCGGCGAGCGTACTTTTGATGGCCGCGACGCGGACTCTCGTGTTCGTGATCACGGGTTGGGCGCTGACCGGGGGCGTCCCGGGCTTGGTCGTGGTTGGAGGGGTCGCCTCGTTCCTCTGGACTCTCGGTGTGACCGTGGTCGCGCGATACGAGAACCAACGAGGCGAGCGTTACGGCTTCCCGCTGATTCCTTGGATGATCGCTGGCATGGCGGCTCTCGACGGATTGATCTTGGCAATCTTCGTCGGGCCGGGCTGGCTCGTCGTCGGTGTCGCCGCCTTGTTCGCGACCCGCTTCGGTCAGCGATACGTGCGCGGGGATTGAGGGCGGAGGCACGGCATCCGCCTATGCGCTCGCCTCCGATCGCGAAGCGTACGAGCCCCACGGCCCCTACTCCGCCTTACGCGCTTACGGGCGAATCCGCTGGCGACACGAAGGCCGAGCGTGACGGAGCCAAGAAATGGGAGAGTCGCCAGCACAGGAGTCCGGATGGCAAGTCCACCGCGACGTACTTCAAGCCGGCCCCGGTAGACTGCCAGGAGACCGAGCCGTCTTGACGCAAGCTCGGCCCGCGATCGGCCGATGAAAGGGGGGCGCCGGATGGCTGCCCCCTTTTTTTTCATCAGCTATCGTCTTTGACGCAGTGAATCCCAATCCGAACTATCTGAAGAGCCTGCCGCAGGACGCAGCGGCAGGCGTGGTCGTATTCCTCGTCGCGCTCCCGCTGTGCCTCGGCGTTGCCCTGGCATCTGGCGCTCCGCTGATTGCCGGCATCATGGCCGGGGTCGTCGGCGGCGTCCTGGTGGCGTGGCTCAGCGGCTCCCACACGAGCATCAGCGGACCGGCCGCGGGCCTGACTGCGATCGTAGCGGCGCAGGTGACCGCGTTGGGGTCGTTCGATGCGTTCCTCGTCGCGGTTATTCTGGCTGGTGTCCTTCAGCTCATTGCCGGGGTGATGCGAGCGGGTTCTCTCGCGGCATTCTTCCCCACGAGTGTCATCAAGGGATTGCTATCCGCGATCGGCATCATCCTCATCCTGAAGCAGATTCCCCACCTCTTCGGACACGATGACGACTGGCTCGGAGACATGAGTTTTCACCAGCTCGATGGTGAAAATAGCTTCACCGAGTTGGCGCGGGCAATGTTCGACGTCCACCTGGGCCCGACTCTCGTGGGGTTGGCCTCGTTCGCCCTGCTGGTCTTCTGGGATCGCACGCCGCTCAGGCGAACGGTGGTTCCCGCCCCGCTGGCCGTCGTGGTCACGGGTGTGGCTCTCGGCACGGCGCTCGACGGGGTGGGTGGAGTGTGGTCGGTCGGTGCGGCGCACCTGGTCCAGGTGCCGGTGAGTGATTCGCTGGTTGGATTCTTTGGAGAGCTCCACGCGCCTGACTTCGCTGCGATGACGAATCCGAAGACCTATGTCGCGGCCGTCACGATCGCCGTCGTGGCGAGCCTCGAGACGCTCCTGAACCTCGAGGCGGTGGACAAGCTCGATCCGCAGAAGCGCGCATCACCGCCGAACCGCGAGCTGGTGGCTCAGGGAATCGGCAACATTACCGCGGGCATGCTCGGTGGACTGCCGATCACATCGGTCGTCGTCCGAAGCTCGGTCGGCATCAGCGCCGGTGGGCAGACTCGCCTTGCGAGCTTCGTTCACGGCGCGTTGCTGCTCGTGCTGGTCGTATTGCTGCCCGAGATCCTGAACCTCATCCCCCTGTCGTGCCTGGCCGCGGTCCTCATGGTGACCGGTTTCAAGCTGGCCACGCCCGCAATCTTCCGCGAGATGTACGCTCAGGGGCGCAGCCAGTTTCTGCCGTTCCTCGTAACCATCGTCGCGATCGTCCTGACCGATCTACTCGTCGGCATCTTGATCGGAATGTTGGTCGCCTTCTCTTTCATTCTGTACGCGAATTTGAACCGTCCGTTGCGCAAGATCACCGAGCAACGCGAGGGGGGCGACGTGCTTCGTATCGAGCTGGCGAGTCAGGTGACCTTCCTGAGCCGCGCAGCCCTCGTGGCAAACCTGCGGGCCATTCCCGACGGGAGCCGGGTCGAATTGGATGCCCGTCGCACGGCCTACATGGATAGGGATATCGAGGTCGTTCTGCGCGAGTTCGAAGCCGAGATCGCCCCAGTTCATGAGATCGAGGTGACTCGGGTTGGCTTCGAGGACCCGTATCCGACCGACGACAAGATCAAGTACGCGGATGCGTCGACTCGGGAGCGGCAAGAGCGGACCACCGCGGCCCAAGCGCTTCAGCTGTTGAAAGAGGGCAACGCGCGGTTCTCGCGTGGTGACACGCTGGCTCGCGACTGGGCGGGCGAGATCGGCCTCACGGCGCAGGGGCAGTATCCGCTCGCGGCGGTGCTTGCCTGCATGGATTCGCGGGTCGCGACCGAAACCATCTTCGACTGTGGTGTCGGTGATCTGTTCAGCATTCGTGTCGCAGGCAACATCGTTTCGGAGCAGGCGCTCGGCAGCATGGAATACGGCTGCGCGATCGCCGGGGTAAAGCTTCTCCTGGTTCTAGGTCACACGAGGTGCGGCGCCGTACGTGCGACGGTCGACGCGGAGGCGGGCCTCCCCGGCCATGAGCCCCCGTGCGACAATCTCGGCGCCATCGTGAGCCCCATCGCCGAGGCGGTGCGGGCCGAAACGGCGACGGCGTCGAACCGCACCGCAGACAACGTCGACTTCATGCAGAGGGTCACGCTCCTGAACGTGCGCCAGTCGATGCAGCAGATTCGCGAGCGGAGCGGAACGCTCCGCGCCATGCTCGACGCGGGGACCTTGACGCTGGTGGGCGCCGTATACGACGTGTCGACCGGCGAGGTGGAGTTCCTCGATCCGTCCTGATTGGGGGCCCTAAGGAAGAGGCTGGTGTAGGCCGAAACCGTCATGGTACCGCCATCGACAGAACCCGTATGGAAGAGCTGCGCCATACAGAACTCCCGGTGCGTCTGAGTGGAATCGGACACACGAACGGCAATGGGCTGGGTGTGCCGGTCCGTCTTTGGCCAAGCCTCCAGCAAGCGGCGACGCTGTTGGCGGCCGGCCGCCCGTCGCCCAACCGCGACGGCGATGTCGAGGTCTTGGGTACGACCCGTGCCGTGCACCGCTTTGCAGATGCCCCAGGCGACAGTGGCACGATCCGCTGGCACTATGTCGAAGCGGGCGACGGCGAGCCAGTGGTCTTCCTCCATGGCCTGCCCGACTCCTGGTATATGTGGCATCGCCAGATGGATGACCTGGCCCGCGATCGCCGAGTGATCGCGATCGACCTGAAGGGCTACGGCCAGACTCAGAAGACTCCTGGTGACTACCGGGCCGAGGGCGTTGCGCAACAGCTGGTCGCGCTATTCGATGTGCTGGGTCTCGATCGCGTGAATTTGGTGGCGCACGGCCGCGGGTCGGTCATCGGCGACCATCTCGGGGCGGAGCATCCGTATCGGGTGCGACGCTACGTTCGCGGCCAGCAGCATCTTTATCACTTCAACGAGGCGCTGGTGGCTCACGAGCGGTGGTTCGCCGATCCACTTGGCGGGCAAGTGCTTCGCCTGCCCTCCCTGCTGGTTGCCGCAGCGTACTCCGGGTTCTGCCATCACCCGATTCCTGGGCAAGACGTGCGGCGTACGGCGCGGGAATGGAGCCACCCCGGCGTGGGCGCTGCAGTCGCGCGGTACTTTCAGTCCTCTTCGTCGCACACCGAATGGGTGGATCGCCGTACAGGGCTCATGTCGAGCTGGCGCTTCCCTGTTCTGGTGTTGCAGGGCGAGCACGATCCGCGGCAACCACGAGAGTTTTACGAGGGCATCGAGGGCACGATGCCTGATGCGACCGTCGCGTTTCTCGATGCGGGGCACTACTTCGTCTTCGAGAACCCGCAGCAGACCACACGCATCCTTCGAGATTTCCTCGGCAAGTAGAGGGGTGCTCGACGGCCGCCGGCGCGGCGGTGGATCGGTCGAGACTTGCCTCGACCGGACCTTCTGGGTGTATTGCTCGGGTGTCCATCGAGATACGTCCTCTCACGGCTCTGGTCGGCGCCGAAGTCCTGGGTGTCGATCTGCGCGAGCCTTCCTCGGCGGAGATGGTTGTAGAGGTGGAGTCGGCGCTTCTCAGCCATCTGGTGGTTTTCTGTCGCCGGCAGGAGAGGTTCTCGGACGAGAGCAAGCGGAAGATCCTCTGGGAGAATGCGGTGGATTTCTACCGCTTCCCGGAGAGCCACATGCCCTCGACGTTCGAGGAGGCGTCGTCATAGTGGGCACCCCAGGGGCGTTCCGCCGGCCGTTCGAAGTCGTGGACTACTCGGCGTTGATGCGGGTCCACGAACCTCCGCCCGAGTACTTCGACGGCGGTTACCTCGCTTCTCTCGAAGAGATCGAGCGTCGCCAGCTCGCCTCTCTCCAGCGGCGAGCCCAGCAAGCCTACGAAGTCCCGTTCTTCCGTCGGCGCTGGGAGCAAGCCGGCTTTCAGCCCGGACAGCTCCGAACCTTGGACGACCTCCGGAGGGTCCCGGCCTACACGGTCGACGACCTGCGGCGGAGCATCGAAGAGCATCCGCCTCTTGGCGACTACCAAGGGGCATCGTTGGCCGGCGCTCGAAGCGAGCCAATCCGGATCTTCATGTCCGGTGCGACTACGGGTGCGCCGCGCCCGACCCTGTACACGCAGTGGGATCGCGATGCGGGTGCGATCCTGATGGCGCGAGCGCTCTACCTTCAGGGGATCCGGCCCGGCGATGTCGTGGTGAACGCGTGGGCCTACTCGACCCACAACGGTGCGTTCGCATTCGACGAGGCTCTGCACCGTTGGCTGAACTGCGTGGTTCTGACCACCGGTACGGGGAACGTCACGAGCACCCGTCGCCAGGTGGAGCTGGCGCACCAGTATCGGGCGACCGCGATCCTCACGACCGGCGACTATATGTTGCGCTTGGCCGACATGGCCCGCGAGATGGGCCTCGACCCGCGGGCAGATTTCAACATCCAGGCGCTTCCCAACATTGGGGATCGCGACAAGCTCGAGGCAACATGGGGCGCCCAGTGTTTCGAGTCGTACGGCTTCCACGAGGTGCAATGGGTGGCGGTGGAATGCCCCGAGCACGACGGCCCCCACATCTTCGAAGATGCTTTCGTGGTGCAGATCGTGAACCCAGAGACGGGTGAAGAGCTGTCGGACGGTGAGCAGGGCGCCTTGTGCGTGACCGAGATCTACAAGACCGGCAGTCCGCAGTTTCGCTACAACATCATGGATCTCTCGTTCCTCTATCCGCGCGAGCGGTGCAAATGCGGAAGCTGGCTCCGTCGTATGGGACCGTTCGCCGGCCGGGCCGACAACATGGTGAAGCTCCGGGGCGTGAACATCTGGCCGGAGGCGGTGGGTGAGATCGCCCTGGACGACGCACGGCTCGAGACGGACTACTTCGTACGCGCGGTGCGCGAGGGGAACCGCGACGAGATGATCGTCCACCTCGTCGCCCCGCTCGACTGCCCTGGGCGAGACGACATTGTCTCCGGAGCGGAAGCACGTCTCAAAGAACGCCTCGGGGTGCGGATTCGCGTTGCCCTTGCCGCACCGGGAGAGCTAGATGAGATGACCGAGATCGAGACGTCGCCCAAGCCGAAGCGCTTTCGTGACGACAGGGGCGCGTGATGGCCGGCACGATCGATTACTGGTGCAACGCCTTCACGCCAACCTATCGCCCGCGTTGGGCTCAGGCGATCGAGCGTCAGGGAATCCCACTCAAGGTGCGTGAGGGGCCGGCGGATGGGTTCGCGGACGTGCCGGAGTTTCTCGCGCGGATGGACGGGCTCGGAGTCGATACCGTGCTTCTGCCGAGCGTCGACGACCCAGATGGCGCGGGCGGGCTGGACTATGAATCGTTCGCAACGTCGACCGAAGCTCTGGGTCGGCTAGCAGCGAGCCATCCAGGTCGGTTCGCCGGTTTGTGGACGGTTGATCCGCGTGAAGGGTATCGGGGGGCGCGCCGCGCAGTCGAGGGACTCGGAGACGAGACCTTCGTAGGACTTCATCTGCATACCCACAGCTGGGATCGCGCCTTCGACCATCGCGATCTCTATCCCTACTACGCGGTCGCCGCGCAGTGCGACGTGCCGGTAGTGATGCAGTCGGGCACATCGGGAGGATTGATGCCGAGCGAATGTGGCCGACCGATCGGGATCGATCGCCCCGCGCTGTACTTCCCGGAGGTTCGATTCGTGCTGTCGCATACCGGTTGGCCCTGGGGCGAGGAGGCCATTGCGATGGCGTTGAAGCACCCGAACGTGCTGTTGGGCACAGCGGCGTATCCCCCACGACATTGGTCGGCCGAGCTCGTGCGATTTGCGAAGGGGCCTGGCCGGGGCAAGGTCATGTTCGGTACCAGCTTTCCCGTCGTCGGCCACCGGCATGCGTTGGGGCAGATGGAAGCCCTGAGGCTCTCGGACGACGCTCGAGACGATCTGCTGGGAGGAGCGGCGCGCAAGGCGTTCACCCGTCTGGCCGCAGGAGGCGGGAGGTGATCGGAACCGTTTACAGCGTTGCGCCCATTCCGCCGGATGAGAAGCACACGACGTGGATCCCGGCGGGCGCTCTGATGATCGGTGTCGAGTATCGCGTGCTCGACGACGCGGAGCTCGCCGCGAACTACGCAGGCGCGCAGATGAAGGAGATTCAAGCGAACATCGAGGGGGGACCTGTTTCAGACAACGGTGTATCCCTCCACGTGAAGGCGACCCACGACGATCACGAGTACCTACGCTTCGATCTCTTCGAGCACGAGCCGCACTATCACTACATTGAGCCCTCCGGACAGAGACAGACCATCGTCGAGTACGATTCCGTGGCGATGGGCGAAATGTTGCCGTGGGCTCTAAACCAGCTTCGGACGCGGTTGGGCGAGATGCTTCGGTTCGCCGGAGGGGAGAGTGTCGTCGGTCGGATCGACACGCTCGCGCTCGATCAGGGATTGCGGAAGGTCGAGAGAACGGCTCGAAGCGCGCAGGCGAAGCTTGCCGGAACAGGAGACTCCAATGGCGACTGACATCACGCCGCCCAAAGTGTTGCTCTACCAAAGCATCGACTGGGACAACCCGGCCAAGGGCGCGGTGGCGGCGCCGAAGGAGCTGGTGAACGCGGCCAAGGGGACGGGCGCCCGTCGCAAGAAGCTCGTCCGAGGCGAGGCAGGGTTCTTCATGAATCGATCGGTTCTGCCCCCGGGCTTTCGGGTGCCGCCACACAGCCACGATCACAGCGAGCTGATGGTCGTTTTGCGCGGTGGCTGCCGATTCGACGACGACGTAGGCGAGTTGGGCCCCGACGACACGATCGCGATCACGGGGGGCTTCCTGTACGGGTTCACCTGCGGGGACGAAGGAATGGAGTTCCTCACCATCCGCACGGGCGAGGCGAGCGTGGATCTGGAACGCACGAGATCCCACCGACCCTGAGGGGTGTCAGGATTTCTGGTGCGACCGCCGCTTGAATCTGGTCGAGCGTTCCGACGTGTCCAAACCGGAGGGCGAGAAGGAAGATCTCCATCACGTGGTTTTTGTCGTGGGTCGACTGGTCGTCGGTCTTCCTCGCCCACTTTTGGTGCGGACGTTGCCTGCAGTCAGAACAGGTCGTCGCCCGATGCGTGTTGGGCCTTCCCGCGCGCGACCGTGATCTTTACGCCGAACGACTCGTCGTGAAACTCGAGATTCTTGCCGTCGATCTCGTACGTCAAGGATTCCTTCGCTTTCATCGAGGGGATCGACAGTTCGATGTGGTCACCGTGGAGAACGTAGCGGCCCTTCTTCGTTTCGGTCTCGCCGTCGGTGAATCGAATGCGGGCCGTGAAGCTCCCGTCCTTGTCGAAGTCGACCTCGGCCCCGTGCACGATGAAGAAGAGCGCATCTCCATCGATGCTCACGGTGTGCCATGGCCCGACGAGGCGTGGGTCGGCGGAGGGCGTTGGCTCCGCACCGTGCGCCGGGCCGGTGGCCACGAGAACGGCGACGACCGAAGCGAGCGTGAGGAGAGGTCGGAGATTCATCTCTAGAGGATATCAGGAGAAGCGGACGGACCGGAGCGCGGCCCGCTCAGAAGATCCCGAGCGCAAGTCCGGCGGCGAGGGTCTGTCCGAGTTCCGTGCACGCCTCGAGGACCTCGTCGCCCACATCTCCCTGGTGCACGATCGGGTCGACGACCTTCCGCAGCGGGTAGCCCTTGGCGATGCGCTCGATGTTGAAGAGAGCGCCGCTGCCGTCGTTGCCGCACTTGATGAATACGGCGTAGGGCAGCTGATCGACCTTGCCCTGGGCGGGATAGAACGTTCGGTCGAAGAAGTCCTTCAACGCGCCCGACATGTAGCCGAAGTTCTCGGGCGTACCGAAGATGATCGCGTTGGCCCAGAGCAGGTCGTTCAGGCCCGCATCGAGTGCGCCGAGCATGCGGGTTTCCACTTCAGCTTCCCGCGAGGCGCCGGCGAGCACCGCATCGGCCATCTTCTGCGTACCGCCTCCCTGGGAGTGGTAGACGATGAGAAGGTGCTTCAACGCGAGTTCCATGGCGTCCACTCTAGGCGAAATCGGTTGTGTTCGTGCCGAACCGCCGAAATTTTGCCGTTGGCCGGTTGAGGGCCTTACGTGGTTTCAGCAGAATCCGGCCACAGCGGACGGCATGTCGCTTGCTCCGGTTTCGGCGCTTGGTGCCTCTTCCACCGATTTCAGCCGATCCCGCAGCGACCGATCTCGAGGAGACGCTCGTCCGCGAGGCGACACCAGTGCTGCTGGGCCGAATTCGCTTCCTCCTCGTTCTGGCGGTGACGGGACTCGCCGCGAGCGGCGCGACCGACTACTACAGCCTGGCCGAGGTCGACGGCGGCTTCCGCGCTGGGGTGAAGGGGGCGCTCGCACTCTCGCTCGCGATCGCAGTGCCACTCGTCGCCTCGGTTCGTCGTTTCTCGTGGTCTTGGCAGGTGCCGGCCCTGGTTCTGTTGACCGCGGCCGTCCCCGTCGCGGCGACAGTGAGCGCGCTGGCCTCTTCGAACGCCGAGATGATGGCCAACGTTCTTGGCGTGATCGCGATCGGGACCGCGGTTCTGATGCCGTGGGGCGTTCGGGCGCAGGTAGGTTTCCTCGCGATCGTCATGGCCTGCTACGCCGCTTTGGTCGTCTTCGGGGGGCCGGCCCTCGGGATCGGAAGTGCGGGCGTTCGGGCCTTGGCTGGTTTTGGTGCCGCGTTCTACGTGGCCCACGTTCTCGATGCGCAGCGACACGAACGGGCCGAGGCGGAACTTCGGGCCTCGGGCCAGGCGCGAATTCTTCGCATGCTTTCGGCCGACGCAGCGACCCAAGACGTCGTCTTCGCCTTGATGAGCTTCGCCGAGAGCCAGTTGCCCGGGACCATCTGTTCTCTGTTGGCACTCGACCCGGACGGCAAGCGGCTGCAGCCGCTTGCGGCGCCGAGCCTGCCCGACGCGTATACGGATGGGCTTCGGGGACTCGAGATTGGGCCGGACGTTGGTTCCTGCGGCACCGCCGCGTACACCGGCGAGCGCGTCATCGCGATCGATATCGAAACCGATCCGAGGTGGGTGGACTTCCGCGATCTTGCGCGCCCGCACGGCCTGCGCGCGTGTTGGTCGGAACCGTTGCGTGCAGCGGACGGGCGGGTCCTCGGCACGTTCGCGATCTACTACCGGGAACCGCGCGCGCCTACGGCCCAGGATCTGGAGGTCGTCGAATTGGCGGCAGACCTAGCCGGGGTTGCTCTCGAGCGTGAACGCGCGCGAGAGGAACTCGCAACCTACGTCTCGGACCTCGAAGAGGCACGCCGCCAGGCAGAATGGAATGCGGCGGAGCTCGCCAAGGCTCGTGATGAAGCGCTCGCCTCGACTACCGCCAAGTCGGAGTTCCTAGCGAACATGAGCCACGAGATTCGCACGCCGATGAATGCCGTCATCGGTATGACCAACCTCGTGCTCGACACGTCCTTGGATGAGGAACAGCGGAGCTTCGTCGAGACGATCCGGACCAGCGGCGCAGCGCTGCTGACGATCATCAACGACATCCTCGATTTCTCCAAAATCGAATCGGGCCAGATGGAGCTCGAGCGGGCGACGTTCGCGCTTCGCGAATGTCTCGAGGAATCCGTAGACCTGCTGGCCCAGCGTGCGTCCGATCGGGGTATTGAACTCGCATACTCCTGCGCCGCAGATGTTCCCGAGGTGATCATTGGTGATTTCACCCGGCTTCGCCAGATCCTCGTGAACCTGCTCAGCAACGCACTGAAGTTCACGGAAGAGGGGGAGGTCGTCGTTACGGTGGAGGTTGGCGAGCAGGCGGGGGAGCTTTCGACGATTCAATTCTCGGTGCGCGACACTGGAATCGGAATCCCGGCGGATCGGATGGATTGCCTCTTTCGATCGTTCAGCCAGGTCGACACGTCGACTACGCGGAAGTACGGAGGCACCGGTCTCGGTCTCACCATTTCCAAGAGATTCACGGAGATGATGGGTGGGATGATGTGGGTCGAGAGCGTGCAGGGTGAGGGATCGACGTTCCACTTTACGATCGTTGCTCCGGCTGCTGCGGGATGGAACGGAACGCGATGGACGCCGGCCTGCCTACAGGGCAAGCGCGCCCTGGTCGTTGACGACAACGAGACAAACCGGTTCATCTTGCGAGAGCAGCTGCTCGGTTGGCGCGTGGAGACAGCCGTCGCAGCCTCGGGAGAGGAGGCCCTAGGGATTCTCTCGAGCGACCAGAGCCTCGACGTGGCCATCCTCGACATGCGCATGCCGGGGATGGATGGATACGAGTTGGCAGCAAGGATTCGGAAGATGCCCCCTCGAAAGGATCTTCCTCTGCTCCTGCTGACGTCGATCGGTCCGACCGTCGCTCGCGCGGGGGAACTCGACGGCACGGGGGGCCCCTCTGCAGATTTTGCTGCCGTGCTCACGAAGCCGGCGAAGCCGGTCCTCCTCGGGCAAGCCCTCTCCGGGATCTTTTCGCAGGCGGCGCCGCCGATCGTCGCGCCACAGAGCGGTTCGGAGTTCGACCATGGATTCGCGGCTCGGCACCCGCTGCGGATCCTTCTGGCGGAAGACAACCAGATCAACCAGAAGGTCGCGCTCAAGATGCTCGATCGGCTGGGCTACCGAGCCGACGTTGCCGCCAATGGGCTCGAAGCCCTCCAGGCCCTCGATCGCCAGCACTATGACGTCGTGCTGATGGACGTCCAGATGCCGGAGATGGACGGCCTCGAGGCGACGCGCGCCATTTGCGCACGTTGCCCCGCGGGCGGGCGCCCCCGAATCATCGCGATGACCGCAAACGCCATGCAGAAGGACAGAGAGGAGTGCCGGGAGTCTGGGATGGACGACTATGTGAGTAAGCCATTCTCCGTGAAGATCCTCTCGGCGGCTTTGGAGAGGTGCGAGCCTGTCGAGCGCACGACGAATCCACAGTTCTCCGCGACGGACGGTCTCTGAGCCGCGGCTCGTCCCCGCAAGGCATCCGCTGGGTACATGAGTGTGGGACGCGCTGACTCGGTTCGTACGGAAAACAGTAAAGCCACGGCTCGGTCCCGTCGATTCTTGTCCAGGGATGCCCCGAGCCTTCAACGGGCGGCGCACAACGCGATGATGGCGGAAAGCAGGCGGATGATCGGGTGTTCGAGCGGTCTCAGGATCCGGTGGCCGGTATTCTACCTCGGAATCGCGCTCATCGAGCTCTTGGTCGTCGCACTCGTGATCCAGCTCTATAGAGGAGTCGCCCTCGAGTATCGTGCTTCCGTAGCGCAGAGCGCGACTTGGGCAGGCCGTGTAGCGCAACTCGGCCGCCTCGAGGTTCTGGGCAACGACGTCCTCTCGTCGACGCGTGCGAAGCTGGCTCCGGGGCCCAACCTCGAGAGCGGTCGACGCGAGGCCGGCCTCGGGGAGTTCGCCAAGCAGTTGGAGAGGGTGCGCGAAGAGCTCGGACGGGCCCCGTCAACGCCGCAGGTCACCGCGCTCTCGAAGGACCTCGAGTCGGTCTCGTCGTTGATGAACGGCTACGGCGCCGACGCCTGGGTCGTGGTGTCGTACGTACGCGACGGGCTGACCGAACAGGCGGCTCGAGAGAACCAGGCACTGAACCAGACGGCCGCGTCGGTGCGCGGAGTTCTCCGGCGGATGGCCTCGACGGCCCGCGGAGAACAAGAGAAGCTGCTCTTCCAGCAGGAGCGAACGGCGACCAGCGCTCAAGGCGCAGCGTGGACACTGGTCGCAGCAGTAGTGCTCTTGCTGGGCCTGATCGTTCTGCACACGATCCAGCTGTTCCGTCGAGCACGGCGCTTCGCGGCCGCTGCGGACGCAGGAGTTCGATCGAGGAGCGCGTTCCTGACTCGCATGGGCTACGCGATTCGAACGCCGATGAACAGCATCATCGGGATGACCGAGGTCGTTCTCGATACGCCACTGACTTCTGAGCAAAAGTCGTCTCTCGAGACCGTCCGCTCGTCCGCCGAGGAGCTTCTCTGGACCCTCACGAACGTCCTGGACTACGCCAAGGCGCAGGCGGGTCGGCTGAGCCTGGAGAAGGCGTCGTTCGATGTTCGGGTGTGCATCCATGACGTCGTTCGCACGATGGCGAGTCGTGCGCGGGCCAAGGGTATCGAGATCGTGTGGAGTGTGGATGCGGAAGTTCCGCACTCCGTCCGCGGTGATGCCAAACGGCTCCAGCGAGTGATCGGCAATCTGGTGGACAACGCGATTACCTACACCGACTTCGGTGAAGTCGTGGTCCACGCGCGCACCGACGCGCGTCGTGACGACGAGATCGTCTTGTCCTTCGACGTCTCCGACACCGGAACCGGGATTCCCGACGAGAAGCGTCGAAGGCTCTTTGATGCGTTTCATGAACAGGCTCGTGAGGCAGGTTCTGCAGAGGGGATTGGCCTCGGACTCGCAACGTCGGCGGAGCTCGTCGCCCAGATGGGCGGCGAGATAGACGTCGAGAGCGAGGTTGGCCGCGGTACGACCTTTCGCTTCACCGCTTTTCTCGAGGCGGACGCGGACGCGGCCAATCGGGCTCCGATCGAATCAGGCTCCGATCTCCGTGGTCTGCGTGTTCTTGTAGTTGACGATAACGCAAGCAGCCGTCAGATTCTCTGTGGAATGCTTCGTGGTGCAGGGGCCGTTCCGGCCCCCGCCGAGAGTGCAGACGAAGCGATCGCGATGCTGCGGGCGGCGAACGAGGCAGGTCGGCCGTACGCGGTCGCTCTGGTCGACCTCGAGATGCCCCAGGTCGGTGGGCTCGAGTTCGCACAGCAGATCCGGGCGGATTCTGTTCTCTCGACCACCACACTCGTCGCGCTCGGAGCGACGGGTGAGAACGACGAGGGGCAGCAGTGTCGCGAGATTGGGATGGCGGGCTACCTGCCGAAACCGATCCGCGCGAGCGAGCTGATCGACGTCATGCACGGGGTGGTGGCGGCTACGGGGGTGCCCCAGCGGGGCCGCGACGCGAACGGGGGGTTCGGTCGCCTGCGTGTCCTCTTGGCCGACGACAACCGGGTGGATCGCCGGTTGGGTGCTCGGTTGCTGGAGAAGCGTGGTCACGACGTCGTGGCTGTCGAGAATGGAAACGAAGCGATCGAAGTGAGCGGGCGGGAGCCATTTGACCTGATCCTGATGGACGTGCAGATGCCGCAGCTCGACGGGTTGGAGGCGACGCTTGCGATTCGAGAACGAGAACGACGTACGGGCCGGCACGTTCCGATCATCGCCCTGACCGCACACGACATGAAGGGGCGCTGCGCCGAAGTGGGCATGGATGACTACGTGACCAAGCCGGTCGACGCATACGAGGTGAACGAAGTAATCACGCGTCACATTCCGACGCGGGAGGTAGACATGGAAGATTCGCAGAGCAATTCGGCGGGCCCGCGGCCTATGGATGAGGAGGCCGCGCTCGAGCGCGCCGGGGGAGAGCATGCCCTCTTGGTCGAGTTGGCGAACATGTGTTTGGCCGACACGCCGGATGCGCTCGACAGCATCCGGTCGGCGGTGCACGAGCGCGACGGCAAGGCCATTCAGCGTGCTGCCCACAAACTCAAGGGCTCGCTCCTGGTGCTGGCGGCGGACCCCGCTTCGGAGGCGGCGTACCGTCTCGAGACCCTCGGTGCGGAGGACACGCTCGACAACGTGGCCAAGGCCCTCGAGGCGCTCGAGCAAGAGCTCGCGCGGCTTCAGCCCGCACTGACGAAGCTGGCCCGGTCCGAGGAGTTGGGCGTGGAGTAGCTCTCGGCTTCGAGGCCTCCGCGCTCGCGACGATGAAGGAGATGATGAGGAGCCTCCAGGGCGACGCCGAGAACGTCTCGCGGGTTGGCGCCCGTCTTTGGCGCGGCTCGCTTGACGCCGTGGTCGACCGCCGATAGGCGCAGTCCCACGCATGGTCACGCCTGGTACTCGAGCGGTGACGCGATACGCCTGGGCTCGGCCGGGGGATGTAAGCGCATTCCTCGGCCTGATGTTCGACAACGTCGCCCAGCTCATCGTCTTCAGCACGATCCTGATCCAGGTCTTCGGCTACCCCGCCGACCTCGTGCTCACCAAGATGTTGCCGGGTACGGCCTTCGGCGTTCTCGTCGGCGATCTCATCTACACGTGGCTGGCCTTCCGGCTCGCCCGTCGTACCGGCCGCAGCGATGTGACCGCCATGCCGCTTGGGATCGACACGGTCTCGCTCTTCGGACTCACCTTCGGGGCCCTAGGGCCCGTCTACAAGCAGACCGGCGACCCGATTCTCGCGTGGCAGGTGGGAATGGCCTTGATGGTCATGATGGGCGTCTTCAAGATCGGGATCACGTGGCTGGCCGCGCGGCTGAGGGACTTCGTGCCGCCGGCGGCCATGCTGGGGACGATCGGCGCAATCGGGGTGTGTCTCATCGCCTTCATGCCGATGCTGAAGCTCTTTGCGAGCCCGCTCGTGGGCCTGGTTTCCTTGTTTCTCATCTTGCTCGTACTCTTGCGAGGCCTGCGGTTGCCGGGCGGCGTGCCGCCCGTACTCGGCGTCGTGGTGTTCTCGACGGTCGCCTTCTACTCGCTGCGAGGACTGGGGGTCGTGCCCGGCGAGGAGCAGGCATTGGCCGCGGCGTCGGTCTCGATCGGATGGACGTGGCCGATCCCCACTCTGGGCTTCCTCGGGGGGCTGGACATCGCGATCGACTACCTGCCGCTCGCAATTCCGCTCGCCTTCGCGACGATCATCGGCGGTATCGACAACACCGAGTCCGCAAACGCCGCGGGCGACGCCTACGACACGAGGTCGATCCTGCTGACCGAGGGCGTCAGCACTCTGCTTGCCGGACTCGTCGGTGGTGTGATCCAGACCACGCCGTACATCGGGCATCCGGCCTACAAGCGCATGGGCGGCCGCGCCGCGTACACGCTCGCCACTGCGCTGTTCGTGGGGTTGGGAGGGATGCTCGGGTACCTCTCCTGGCTCGTCCACGCCTTGCCCGAGATCGTGGTGGTTCCGATTCTCGTCTTCATCGGGCTCGAGATCGGGGGCAACGCGTTCATCGCGGTCCCCAAGCGATACGCCGCCGCCGTTGCTGCCTGTTTCCTGCCGGTTCTCGCCGACGTGATCCTGATTCTCGGAAACCAGTTCCTCGGCGGGGCCGGAGTGTCGGCGGCTGATTTGGGTGGTCCCGCAGCAAGCTCGTGGAAGGCTCTGGAACTGCTGGCGGCTGGCTTCGTGTTCTCGGCGATGCTGTTGGGATCGGCCTTGGCGTTCGTGATTGATGGCCGATTTGGTGCCGCGGCGACAACGTTCTGGATCGCGGCCGTGGCGTCGTTCTTCGGCGTGATTCATTCACCCCTTCCTGGCGGCGCGACGTTTCTTCCCTGGCAAATTGCCGACCCGACGCCGTACGCGACTGCCGGCGGGTACGCTCTGGTCGCCGTTCTCGTGTGGGGCGCCTCTTTTCTGCCAGGCGAGTCCTCGCCCCCGACACCTTGATTGCGTGGCCGAACTTGGGCAGCGTTCGTTGTACGGAGGTGGTGTCGATGCGAACGCAATGGGTGGGGTTTGGGGTGATCGCGGTGTGCGGTCTGTTGACCGCGGCGACGGCAACGGCGGCGCCTGCGGCCATCAGCGAAGGGGCGCGCTGTGAGATCATCAAGCTCAAGGCGACGGTGAAAGAGCTAAAGGACAAAGCGCAGTGCTACGAGCGCTCGCTGAAGGGCAACGTTCCTGTGGCGCAGAGCTGCTTCGCCCGCGCCGAGAGTAAGCGCGAGCGGATCTTCAGCCGGGCCGAAGAGCGCGGGGGTTGCAAGACCACGAAGGATGGCGCGACGCTGGGCGCGCGCATCGACTCTTTCCTGCAAGACGCGACCCGCGCGCTCTCGGGTAGCGCCGCAGCTCCGAAGAAGGCAACCGTGGCCCCTGCCGAGGAAGCCAAGACGCCCGACGCCGGTGTCCAGAAGACGCAGCAGCCCGCGACGGACGCGCCGCCCGCCGCCCCCGCGAAACCGGCGGACGATGCCACGGCAAAGACGCCGGCAAAGAAGGGCTAGCGAGATGGCCTCGCCCCAGGCAGCGATCCTGCCGGAACCGGCCTCTCACGCTCTCTTTTTGGTTCTGAAGGTCAGGAGCCCGCGACACGCGCGGGGGGTCGCAAAGATCGCGGCGCGCATTCCCTCGATTGCGGCGCAGGTCGAGCGGCTCGACAAGCGTTCGCGACTGGTGGCGACCGTGGCGTTCGGAACGAGACTCTGGAGCCGGATCTCGCCCAAGAGCAAGCCGCGCGGGTTTCGGCCGTTCAAGAAGACCGGCAAGGGCAAGCTCACGGCGCCCGCCACCGGCGGAGACGTTCTTCTCCATGCCGTCTCGAACCGGCAGGACCTGAACTTCGAGCTCGCGCAGCGCTTGCGAGTGCAGCTCGGCGATCGCGTGAAGGTCCTCGAGGAGGTGCACGGCTTTCGCTATCTCGACTCGCGGGATCTCACGGGCTTCATCGACGGGACCGAGAACCCGAAGGGCAAGAGCGACCGCTCGAACGCGGCCCTGATTGGCGAAGACGACCGCTCGTTCTCGGGCGGCAGCTTCGTCTTCACGCAGCGGTACGTTCACGACCTCGCGACGTGGCGTCGCTTGCCCGTCGCGACGCAGGAGAAGAAGATTGGGCGCCGCAAGAGGAACAGTGTCGAGCTGCGTGGCAAGAACAAGCCACCGACGTCGCACATCGGCCGGGTCGTGATCGAAGAGAAGGGCGAGGAACTCGAGATCGTTCGGCACAGCTTTCCGTACGGAGACTCCTCCGAGGCGGGGCTCTTCTTCATCGCGTACACGAACGACCTGAAGATCCCGTTCAAGATGCTCGACCGCATGTTCGGGACGACCGGTGATGGAAAGCACGACCACCTGATGGATTACACGATAGCCGTATCGGGAGCGACATTCTTCGCTCCGTCGTTGTCGGTACTTCGCGCCATCGCGCGTTGAGCGGGCCTTCGGAGAAGTCCATCGTGCCGACCAAGCGTCGCCTGCGAGCTTTTCTGTTCGTGATGATGGGAGTGCTCTTCGTGGCCTCGGTGCCCTGGTACAGGGAAACGGGCGATCCGGTCACCCTGATTTGGGGCCTTCCTGATTGGGTGGCCGTCGCGCTCGGCTGCTACGTTGGCGTCGCCGTTCTGAACTCGGTCGCATGGCTTCTGAGTGACGTCGTCGATCCCGAGCCTGGAGATCATCAGCCGTGACTTTCGGGCAGATGGGGCTCGTCGCACTCGGCTTCTATTTGGCCGGGCTCGTCCTGGTCGCCGAGATCGCTCGCCGAGCTCGTAAGGACTCGACCCCAAGTGATCACTTCCTCGCCGCGCGCGACCTCGGTGTCTTCGTGCTCTTCCTCACGCTGTATGCGACCGCGTACAGCGGGAACTCGCTGTTGGGGTATCCCGGAAAAGCGTATCGGACGGGCTTCTCCTTCATCATGGCTACGGGCTTCATGATGTCGATCATCGTCGTGTTCCACGCGCTCGTGCCGACTCTGCGCCCGGTGGCAGTGGCACATGGTTTCGTCACTCCGGGAGACTGGGTGCGGCATCGCTTTCGCGGCGAGTCGGGCGAACGGGCGCTCACTCTCGCGGTCGGAATCCTGATGTGCGTTGCTCTTGCGAATTTCTTGCTCGCACAGCTTCAGGCGATGGGCCACATGACCGGCCGGGTAACCGACGGTATGATCTCTTACGAGGTCGGAATCGTCGGGTTAGCGTTCATCATCCTCTTCTACGAGAGCCGGGGCGGCATGCGCGCCGTTGCCTGGACCGATGCCGCGCAGGGGATCCTGATGCTGGTGGGACTGGCCGCTCTCCTGTGGTGGCTCGTCGGCACGGCAGGGGGGCTCGAGGCGATCACCGACCGGGTGTCAGAGGTGCGGCCGACTGCGGTGGCCGTACCCGATGCGACGGTCTGCGCGAACTGGTTCAGCTCGATCGCGCTGCTCGGGCTGGGCAGTGTGTTGTATCCCCAGGCCATCCAGAGGGTCTTCGCGGCGCGCAGTGGCAGGGTGCTCTCGCGTTCGTTTGCGATCATGACCTTCATGCCACTCACCACGACGCTCGTCGTGACTCTGATTGGGGTTGCCGCGATCACGCGTGTGAACCTGGAGGGCATCGCCAGCGATGAAGTCACGCCGCGTCTCTTGGAGCAGTGGGCCGCCGAGGGAGGCGGCCACACGGTCGGCGCCATCTTGGTCTTTCTGGGCGCGCTTGCCGCAATCATGTCGACCGCGGACTCGTGTCTTCTCTCCCTGGGCTCGCTCGCGGCTGGCGATTTGCTCGGACGCTCGGGGCAGGACCCCCAGACGACGAAGCTCGGCAAGCGACTTGCCGCCGGGATCCTTCTTCTCATGGTCCCGCTGGCGATGTGGGGACAGCTCACGCTGTGGCGGCTCATCGAGCTCAAGATGGAATTGCTGGTGCAGTGCGTGCCCGCATTTCTTCTCGCGATGCACTGGTCCCGTCTGCGGGCGTGGCCGACGTTCTGGGGACTCTGCGTCGGGACGGGCTATGCGTCGGTGATGGCTCTGACCGGGGTCAAGACGCTCGGGGGCATCCATGTCGGCGTCATCGGTCTCGCTTTGAACGTCGTGGTCGCTTCGCTGGGCTCGCTGGCGCTGCCTCATCGCGAATCCGCTTCTTCGTAGCTGCCCACGAACAGATCGGGCACGCGGAGAGATCGTGCCCACGCGCGGGACAATGCTCGCGCCCAAAGTAGATGATTTGCAGGTGCAGCTTGTTCCAGGTTTCGGATGGAAACAGCGACTTCAGATCGCGTTCGGTCTGATCAACGTTCTTCCCGTTCGATAGTCCCCAGCGGGCCGCGAGTCGGTGGATGTGGGTGTCGACCGGAAACGCATGCTGCCCGAATGCCTGCGAAGCAACGACACTCGCGGTCTTGTGGCCGACACCTGGGAGCTCCTCCATCGAGTCGAGGCTACGGGGTACCTTGCCGTTGTGCTTGTCGATCAGGATCTGGGAGAGCGCCGCGATGTTCTTCGCCTTGGCCGGGGCGAGCCCGCAGGTCCGGATGAACTCGTGGATCTTCTTCTCGCCGAGCTTCGCCATGTCGGACGGCGTGGAGGCGGCGGCGAAGAGGTCGGGCGTCACCTTGTTCACTCGGTCGTCGGTCGTCTGGGCCGAGAGTAGGACCGCCACGAGCAGGGTGTACGGATCCTCGTGATCGAGAGGGATGGGAGGCTCGGTGTACAGTTCTTCTAGGATCCGTCGAACCCGTGCGGCCTTCTCGGCGCGGGTCATGAGCCCTTATTGTAATGCGGCTGGTACAGCTCCATCTCGAAGCCGCCCGGTACGTTGAAGTGAATCGCGGTCCCGTAGCCTCGGTCCTCGGGCTCGTCGACGAACTCCACGCCGCTGTCTCGCAGCTCTCGTACGGTGGTTTCGAGGTCGTCGCAGTAAAAGGAGAGGTGGTGGACGCCGGACGGTTCGCCGTGCCGGCGGGTGTCGTCTGAGGGGTGGCATCCCATGTCGGCCTCGGGCAGATCGAAGAGGAGCCAGCCCCCGCCGACGTCGGTGAACGA
Organism: Deltaproteobacteria bacterium; assembly: GCA_029262355.1. Lineage (GTDB taxonomy): Bacteria > Desulfobacterota > Binatia > UBA12015 > UBA12015 > VGTG01. The sequence continues at coordinate 788 of JAJCZO010000063.1, read as the reverse complement.
GAATCCGAACTTGTCTCGCAGGAACGCTCGAAGCTCTTCGGCTTCGGAGGAATACAGCATGGTGTGAACGCCTCGAATCATGGAGGGCCTCCCGTGGTCAGATCGCTCGTAGCCCGCCTGTTCCTATCCGTGCAAGGGACCCTGCGGTCGCCATCGAGAAACGCCCTGATATAGTTCGCGTTCGTGTGTGGGATTGCCGGCATCTTTCGGACGCGCCGCTCCGGCGACGACCGGGCAACCGTCCAGTCGATGCTGGCGCGCCTCGAGCGGCGTGGACCAGATGCCGATGGGATGCTCGCGGAGGGCCCGGTCACGCTCGGTCATCGCCGGCTCTCGATTCTCGACCTGAGCGACGCCGGGCGCCAGCCGATGGTCAGCGCCAATGGGCGGTACGTCGTGAGTTACAACGGCGAGGTCTACAATTTTGCCGACCTGCGCGAGGAGCTCGGCGTCGACGCGTCGGAGCTTCGCTCGGGCTCGGATACGGAGATCCTGCTGCTCGCGTGGGAGAGGTGGGGCGCCGCCGCGCTGGACCGGATGGTCGGCCAGTGGGCCTTCGCGATCTACGATCGCCAGGATCGCACGCTCTGCCTCGCTCGCGATCGTTTCGGCGAGAAGCCACTCTATTACCACGAAGGTGACGGCGCTCTCAGCTTCTCATCGAGCCTGGCCTCGTTGATCGAGGCTCCTTGGGTGCCGCGCGAGCTCGATGAGGACGTGCTCGTCGAGTACTTGACGCTCCGGTATGCGGTCGCGCCACGCACTGTGCTGCGCGAGGTTCGCAAGCT
>JAJCZO010000062.1 GCA_029262355.1 Deltaproteobacteria bacterium | reverse complement strand
CATCACCGCCGATGTGAACGTACGGATCGGGGAAGATGCCAGCCATCTCTCCGAAGAACGTGTCGAGGAACTCGTAGACCTCCTCGCGCGTCGGGTCGAGCGCGACGGGATGGATGCCGTACTGCTTCGCCTTCTCCCACGGCCCCGGACCAATCGCGAGACTCGGATACGCCTCGAGCCACGAGAGGGAGTGCCCCGGCAAGTCGAATTCCGGAACGACGCGAATGCCCCGGTCGTGCGCGTAGGCAACGATCTCTCGCAGATCGTCTTGGGTGAAATAATCACCGCCCGCCCCCACCTCATGCAACCGGGGGTACGCCACGCTCTCGACGCGGAACGCCTGATCCTCGGTCAGGTGAAGATGCAGCACGTTCATCTTTGCCGCTTCCATCGCATCGAGATTCCGCAGGATCACGCCCTTCGGAATCCAATGGCGACAGACGTCGATCATGAGCCCGCGCCACCTGAAGCGCGGGGCATCCCGGATGCGTGCGATCGGGATTCGGACTCCCTCGGTATCGCTCTCGACGAGCTGCACGAAGGTCTGCAACCCGTGCATCGCGCCGACCGGCGTCACCGCGCGGAGTCGCACCCCGTCCTCGGAGACGTCGAGCGCGTACGATTCGTCGATCCACACCGGATCGCCTTCATCCGCCGCCACCCCGACATCGATCGTCAGCCGCACGGACCCTTCTCTGCCAGCTGCGCGAGGAAGACGCGTGCGCATCCTCTCGACCCCTCGCTCGAGACGCGGCTCGGTATGGCCCAGGATCTCGACCGCGAGGCCGTCGTCGAGAGAGAGGTTCTCCTCCTGCAGCGCCAGATCGGTAGGCAACGGCAGAACGGTGATCCGCGCGCGATCGGCGGCCGCGATGAGGGGCGCGTCAGGGCTCAGATTCCACAAAACCCATGCGCCCATCGCCGCGACGACCGCCACGACGGCGATGAGCAGGACGGGTCCGCGATTCACCGACGGACTATGACCGACGGCTACGCGGGGCGCCAGTTCCCGTGGAAGCCAGCCGGGACGCGGTGGGGTAGCTTCACCGTTGCGAGCGGAGCATCTGCCAAGTTCTGTGCGTCCAGAACGACGAGGTCACTGCTCCTGCCAGCGCCGCGATAGACGACACTCAACAAGAACCCATCGCCTTCCGGCGCATCGGCCGATCGCGGCACGAACACCGGCTCCGAGCTGGCCGAGCCCTCGGCGAGATGGTGCTTGTCCGAACGCCCCGTCTGGAGATCGTAGCGCAGCAAGTCCGGCATCCCCCGAAGCGCGTCGCCGCTGCCAGCGCAGAACCCGTAACGATAGGGCAAGCCGGTGCGACGCTCGTCGAGTCGCGGAAACTCGACCTCCGCGTCGTCGAGCTGCTCGTACCGGACCGTTCTCGCGTCGAGATCGATGTGCCACCGGGTCAGCGTCGCCGGATTTCCACCCGGAGGTGCCTCGTCGAGCGGGAATGTCACGAACTGCGCCATCTCTGCCGTGATCTTGCGTCCCGACGTATGCGCATTCATGGGATGGAATACGAAACCTGGGTCGGCATCGAGCCAGACGACATCGGCCGACGAGCCGTCGCGCGGCATCACCCCCACCTTGGTGCCGAGTTCGGGCTCCCACTTGAGCACGCTCTCACCCTTGGCCGCCCTCTCCACCCGCATCGTCGCCGGGAACAGCGGGAAGATCACGTGTTCCTCCGTCGTGATGAAGTCGTGCACCATCGCCGGGAACGGCACTTCGATGTCTTCGTTGCGCGTGATGCGACCGTCTGCCGAAACGACGATGTAGGTCAGGTACGGCGCGAACACGCTGTATGCGAAGCCCAGCATTTCTCCTGTCGCGGGATCGATCTTCGGGTGCGCCGTGAAGATGCCCGCCGCGCGGCCGTCCTTCAGCTTCGCGCCCATGAACTCAGCGACAGCTGGGTCCATGGGCCGCGTCAGCTCGCCCTCGAAGTCGTAGATGCCGATCGTCTCGAGCGTCTCCGGGTCGAGCTCCACCGGGGGCAAGCCGCCCTCGACGAGCGAGAGAAGACGACCCGCGTGCCAGATCACGTTCGTGTTCGACGGCCCTCCGGCCACACCTTTCGTGCGAGGGTCATTCGCCATCGGGTTACCGAAGCCGCTAAACAGCGCCTCGCCGGCCTCTCGCTCGAGGTTGAACCGCGGGGTCCGCACCCAGCGGTTCCGATAGTGGCAGCGCCCGTCCTCGATCTTGAAAGCGTGAATCATGCCGTCTCCCGAGAACGGGTGATAGCCATCACGCGGCGCATACTGCTGGTTGGGTCCGTTGCGGTAGAGCGTGCCACCGAGATCGGCAGGCAACTCGCCTTCCACGACGAGATCGCGCACTTCGCCCTCCATGGGCCAGGGCTCCCAGGCGCCAGTCAGAAAAGGGTGATCGGGAAATGCTCGGCTCATTGCGCTCTCCTTCGTGGTTCGAACTACCACCGTAGTGGCGACTATACTAGGGCCCTGCGCCCTGGTCGACGAGCGGACCGCTCGCGCTGCGTGCGTGCACCGCACTGATTGACCGACCTTGCTGCGAACCGAGATAGTACCGCTCTGAGGCTCTTCTCCCCGGACAGTGCTTCGAGCCTCGCTCTGCTCACGCCCGAACTTTGCAGGAGACAGATCATGCGCGCAAAGAAGCCCCTACTGTCCGTCGCCTTGGCTCTCGCACTCGCCGTACCCAGCCTGGCCACGGCTCACCAGACGTCGCTGAAGGGGCTCTTCATCGCCACTCCCGGCGGCACGTCGCCGGTCAAGTTCGGCCCCAAGACCGGTGCGGCGATCAGCCTCAGCTCCGGCAAGGGTGGCGTGATCAAGTTGAAGCTCAAGAAACTCGTGGACGGCGCGGGGGGTAAGG
>JAJCZO010000061.1 GCA_029262355.1 Deltaproteobacteria bacterium | reverse complement strand
GTGGTCGGGTTGGGCGTGCTGGCGCTCGCGTCCGGCGGCTTTCGTCCTGCGGGGGCCCGCCCGTCCTAACGCAGCGGCGAGCAGGATCTTGACGGGTTCGTCTGCGGTGTCGATCGCGCGGGCCAGGGACTCGAAGAGCTCGATCGAGTCCGGGTCGGCTTCGTCGAGATCGTCGACCAGAATCGTGAGCGGGCGGGTTCTCGCGAGCGTGCTCAGAGCGCCGAACAGTCCGATGAAAATGGCCCGGCGGTCGAGAGCAGTGCCGTGGGGCTTGGAGAGGTCGTCTCGTTCATCTCCGAGGCGCAAGAAGGAGCGGAGCACGCGAGCCTGTGGCCCGGCCAGCTCCGGAATGCGAGCGGCGAGCGGAAGCAGCGCGTCGAGAAAAGGCTGGAATGCGAGCGCGGCCTCGGGCCGTGTATGGCCCAGCGTAGCGACTCCGCCTGCGGCCTGCGTCTCCTCGGCGATCGAGCGCAGGAGTCGGGATTTGCCGAGACCCGTGTCGCCGGTGAGGAGAAATACGGTCGGGTTCCCAGATGTAGCCTCCGTGACCACGTTGCGGACGGTATCGTGCTCGTGAGTGCGCTGAAGGAGAGTGTCGGACCGCCCCGCGTTTCGTTGCGTTCGCGGTGAGGCGACGAGGATGCTCCCGCGCGAGAGACCATCGAGCGCGGCGCACAGGTCTCGGACGCTTGCTGGGCGCGCGGTCGGGTCCGGGGCGAGAGTCGCGCCGATCAGGTCGCTCAGCACTTCGGGAATCGTCGCGTTCACCAACGAGACCGGAGGAGGGGTCGCTTCGGATTTTCAGCGCAGGAGTTCGCCGGGATCACAGCCTGCGTGCGGGGGCGTACCCGTCGCGGCTTCGTAGAGGATGCAACCGAGCGCGTAGATATCGGCGGACGCGGATGGCGGGCTTCCCCAAGCGCGCTCAGGAGCCATGTACGTAAGGGTCCCCGCGAAGGTCGGGGCCTGCTCGGCGCTCTCGTCGTCGCACAGGATGTTCGAGAAGCCGAAGTCGGAGACGTGGGCGCTCCCATCGGCATCGAGGAGGATGTTGTTCGGAGTCAGATCGCCGTGGGTGATGTCGCGGGCGTGGAGAGAGTCCAAGGCGCGGGTGAGCTGGATCGCGAATCGCAGGACGTTGGTGACCGGTTGGGGGGCGTTGCTGAGGAAGGACGCCAGGGTGCCACCCGGAAGGTATTGGCTGACGAGGCAGAACGTCTGGTCGGCCTCGATCACGTCGTAGATGGCGACGAGGTTCGGGAGGTCGCCGATCTGCGCCATGGCGCGGGCTTCCCTCAGGAGCGGGGCGCGTGTGGTGGCTGGGGAAGTGAAGACGGAGATGGCCACGGGTCGGCGAAGGAGACTGTCGGTGGCCAGGTAGACAGTTTTGTGGCTTCCAGCGCCGAGGCAGCAGGTCAGGTCATAGCGCTCGTTCAGGGTCGGGAGACTGGCGTTGGACATGAATGCTGGCTGACTCGGCTTACGATGCCGCCACTTCCACCACGTAGTTGCCCCGAGGACTGCCTAGAACGCGAGCGACGCCGGAGTCAAACGGACTGACCTGCCATCGGCAGAGGAGCAACTCGATGCCCATCACCGTGGCAGCGCGGCCAATCACCCACATCGGCACCGACGAGAATCTCGTCGTCGGCCCGAAGGCCAGGGCCCGCTCGGGGCGGGCTGACGCCTCCGCCCTAGCGCGACAGAGTTCTGCGGAGACGGTTCGACAACCCCTGGGGTCGCACCTTCCCTCGGCGCCTCGCCATCCGAACCGCGCCATCCGGTTGATCGTTATCCGGCGCCTCCTTGTCTGCGGTTCGAGCCGGGATCGCACCGAGGGCATCGGCGCAGAGCAGTTCGAGGGCGAATCCGTCGCTGAGTCCGTACGCGTCGATGTCGAGCCTGTCGTCGAGCCCGTCGTCGAGGAGGGCCTCGCGGATGCCCTCGCCCGGTGCTCGCGCGCTGCGATGCTCCGTGGCCTTGGGCAATGGCACATCGAGCAGAGCCTGCGCGTTGACGATGCCCGCGCCAAACCCGCGGCCGGGCAGGTGGTGATCCCGCGTCGCCGTCCGCATCAAAAGCTCCCGGAAAACGTCGTGAACACGCCCGGCACCGTAGGTCGCGATGAGCTTCTCTCGGCCATGGAACGCAACCCAGATCGCCGCCACACCTGCTGTCAGCGCAACGGCGTACGAAGTGCCGGCGCTCCGTGCCACATCCGGGTTGCCCTTCTTATTGTAGAAGGCCCGCCACACGCTCTCCGCCGGAGCCGTGATATCCACCGCTTTACCGTGACTGGACCCGCTCCACGGCTTTCTCTCGATGTTGCACCCCGCAACGGCGATGACGTCATCGTAGCGAGCCGGCCAAACGACCTGGTGGACGTGATTGCCCGCCGCGGCGAGTGGGATGACGCCGGCGTCCGTCGCCCGACGCACCGCCTTTCGGACGGTGCGGCTCGGCAGCCCACCGAGACTCATGGAGATCACGGAGCACCCAGACTTGACCGAGTAGTCGATCGCGTCTCGGAGCCTGCGCATTCCGCCACCAATGAGCACAGGAGCCGGCCGAACCCATCCCGGCTTGGTCACCCGCAGGGGGACCAGCTCAGACCACAGTGCGGGCCCCTGGATCGTGTCACCGTCCGCGCCCCGCCCACTCATGATCACGCTCGCCGTCGAAAGACCGTGGTTGCCCTCGGCATCCCGAGGATTCTTGTCACGATCCAAGAAGTCGTAGTCGATGTCCGACAAGATTCGTGACGCGTCCATCTCGTCGTGCGGACGGTACCCGCTGTCGGGATGCCCGATTCGCACACCCTCACCGGGAAGTTTCCCTCCTTGCTCGATGGCATTCCAGGCTGCTGGAACGCGGCATAGCTCGAGTCCCCAACCCGGCTCCTCCGTACCCGACAGATGGTCTCCGCCGAGACTCGAGGCCCGGATGGCCCGCGGCGTTCCGGGATCGTGTTCCGCTTCGCCGGCAATCGGGTGGCTGAGGGATGGCTCCGCGAACACGACGACCGCGTCCTCCATGAGGCGATGGGCCAACTCCCACGCCTCTGCGAAGCCAAGGGCTTCCGTTCCACGATAGACCGCGTCGAACTCGTTCGGGTCGCCCGCGGAGCGCCGCACCACCCAGTCTCGACCGAGGCCACTCGATGCCAGAGCCACCGCCGTCCGAAGCGGCGCATTCTCACCAACCGCGTGCTGCAGCTCGAAGACGATCGCGTCGCAGTTCACGAGGTTCACATCTCCGATCAGCGGACGTTCTGCCCCTCCCCCGTGCCGCCCACTGCGCTGCACGCGCTCGAAGCGACGCTTCAACTCGAGACGGCGCGCAGCCACCGAATCACCTGGGTGCAACCAGGACTCGTGCTCCCCCGTTTCTGGATCAAAGAAACCTACGTAGCCCCCCTCGCCGACGCGGAAGGAAGGAAGGCTCGTACCCAGGAAGTCGTTGTGGTTCTGCTGCTCGTCGCCCTCCGTGAAATAGAGGGGCAGGACGAAGTCCGCCACCTCCACCTCGTCGATCATGTACGTCTCGCCCTGAACCGCATCACACAGCTCGTACCAGTGATAGACGACGCGCCCGTTCTCACCCGGGTCGGGGTGGGGGCCCTGCGCCAGCACGTTCACCTCGGGGTCCATCCCCATTTCGAGGACCTCATGAGAAAGCGTAACGCTCCAGGGCTCGCCCAGCGCCTCTGAGAGCCGAGTGAACACGAACCCGAACGGAACGCCTGCGGCCGTCAGCGCATGGTAGCCCAGAGCATCATCGACGTCCTCGTCGTCCCAGAGGTAGAGGACGGCGTCGCCCCGCATGTCGAACGGAGTATCCGGACTTGGCTGCTCTCCGGTCCAACCCTCCAGCCGGAGCTCCACCTCGCGATGCCAGTAGCGCTTGAAGTCTTCTGAAAGCTGACGATTGACCGCGCGGATCGTGCGCTGGACGTCCTCCTTCATGAGCTGGGTGTTGTTGATGATGGAGATGATCATGGTCTTGCCCCCCCCGGATTCCAATCTACCGTTGTCCGCTTCGCCGATGGCGGTCGCCGAACTCCTATCAGACTCCTGCCAGACTCCTATTCAATGGTCATGCCAGCTTATGGCGCGGTGTCCGTCAGGGCTCCCCACCGGCGCCGCGCGCCGCACAGGGCGCGCAAACGAGACGACGCCGATGCAGCAGGTGAACGCCTCACGAAATCGAAGATCGGACTCCTCCCCGAAACCAGACCCGTGTGTCCGGTGCAGCAGACGGTTTCGATGCGCGGTCTCCACGTGATGTCCGGCCGTCAGGACAAGCAAGCGACCTCGAGGCCGAATCCCGAAGACGGAACAGCCAAACCTGTCGGATCGAGACTTGCTCCCCGACATGGAGGTCCGTTCGGACGTCCCCTGAGATCCGAGTCAACCCGGCTCCTGCGCAAGGACGAGTCTCAACGGGCGCGCCAAGAGAGGAGGGCCAGCCCTAGATGGCAAGCAAAGAGGGCCGAGGGGCCTACGGATGGCTATCGATCGCGCTGGTCGGGATCATCGCCGCAGCGCTGCCCTTTCTGATCTACGGGTTCTTGATCGTCGAGGAACGCGCCTCGGTAGAAGAGCAGCGCGGATTCCTCGCGCTCGCGCAGACGGCGGAAGTCCTCCATCGACGACTGACGCATTTCGAAGCCATCTTCAAATTCGCGCCGAAGCAACTCAACCCACCAAGCTCTTCGGCCCCCTCCACTACCGAGGTCACTGAACGGGGCTCTCTCCTTCGCCACGAGGAGCAATTGCGCAAGAGCCCACATCTCAAGAAACTGAACATCGGTCTGCGGAGCACGGGCTCGAGAGACCCGTCAGGAAACGACCCTTGCCGGGGCGCCGGCGAGAGCAACCCCTTGAAGGAGACTCTCGCCGCTACCTGGCTGGAGCAGAGCGCGCCCGTTCCGCAGCATCACCTGAGATTGGTCGACCCCAACACGTGGACGAGACCTACGGGGCTGCGATATTCCGTCGACCGGATCACATCTCCCGCAGTGCTTCGCGTACTCGACTGTCGCCCGTACTACGACCGAGATACGCAGCCGAGTGATACGCTGCCGGAGCCCGACCAAGACGTCGCTCTCTACGCCACGGTACCGATCCTTGATCTCTATGCGGACTCGGTGCAGCGACCGTTCCGAGAGATCCTGCTCGCGGACCCCAGCGGTACTGTCGTCGCATCGACCAACGAGCCGTCGACCGCGTTCACCAACATATCCCACCTACTTCACGACCCTCCCGCGAACGGCTCGGTCGCAACGAACGAAGCCGACTACGGCGAACCGCGGAACGGCCAGGTGTTTCGCGAGAAGGCCGCTCTTCTCGGAGGTCATTCGGGGGCGGCTTACGTCATGACCTTGCTGTTGCCACTCGAGCGGGGGGACCGGGGCGTACAACCCCATCGACTCCGGCCGTGGTACCTCGTGGGGGTCGCAGACTCCGCAGAAATGGAGAGGGCGAGTTGGGCGCTTCCTCCGCGCCTCGTCGGCTACGCGGTGGTCGCGCTCCTACTCGGCTGCCTGGCGTTCCCCGTAGTCAAAGTCATTTCGATCGGAGAAGCGGAAGGTCTCTCCGGGCGAGACGCGCTAGCCGTCTTCGGTGCGCTCCTACTCGGCCCGGCGGTGGCAACCATTACAATCGGCGCAGGATGGGAGGCCGAAAAGGTTTCGGTGAAACTCGAGCAGAGCGCGCGGGCAGCCGCGAACACTCTAAAGTCGCAGTTCGTCGATGAACTGGAACTACGCCTGAAGGAGTTGAGTCGACGGGCTGGGATCATCGCTGGTGTTGTGAGTTCAGGTGAGGTCTCGTGCGGGACGAACTCGATTCCACACGGGTCCGCCGAAGGGATCGAGGCAGCCGACCGAGCGTACCCCATCTTCGAGTTCGTGTTCCAAGTTAAGAAGGACGGTACGCAAGCAGGCCCGCAACTGCCAAGCCGAACCTACAAAACGGCGCCCGTTCTCGTTTCAGGGCGGGACTACTTCAAGAAGCCGATCGAAGGCGACGGATACCGAACTGCAAATCGCGAGCAGTTCTATATCGAGCGTGTCCAGACGTATGATCACGATCGCAAGCAGGTGATCCTCTCAAAGAGGTTCGGCCCCTCGTCCCTCGCCGTGTGCGACGCCGCATTGGTGGCCGGCATTGGGAGGATGCAATCGTTCTTCAAGCCCGTACTGGGGCCTGGATTTCAGTTCGCCGTGCTCGAAGACAGCTCCGGCCGCGTCCAGTTCCATTCCAATGACCACCAGAGCCTCGTCGCGAACCTCTACAACGACCCAGGGGTCGGGGGCCTGGAGGCGATCGTGCGCTCGGGTGAACCTGACGGGCGGTACGGCCAATTCGATGGAACCGACGTGTACTTCTGGGTGGAACCGCTCCCGGCCGTACCTTGGACCCTCGTCGTGTTCTTCGACAAGTCGCGCTTCGACTCGTACGAGCTTAGCGCCGCAACCCTCGCGGGCGCCG
>JAJCZO010000060.1 GCA_029262355.1 Deltaproteobacteria bacterium | reverse complement strand
GTCGTCGGCGGTGGGAACATCTTCCGGGGCGGCGCGGGGAACACTCACGGCATCGAGCGGGCCACCGCCGACTACATGGGCATGCTGGCTACGATCATGAACGCACTTGCCGTTCAGGCCGCGATCGAGAATCAGGGTGTGCAAACGCGGGTTCTTTCGGCACTCGAGATCAAAGAGGTCGCCGAGCCGTACATTCGCCGGCGCGCGACCCGGCACCTCGAAAAGGGCCGTGTCGTGCTGTTCGCCGCGGGGACCGGCAACCCGTTTTTTACGACCGATACGGCCGCCGGGCTGAGGGCGGTCGAAATCGGGGCAGACGTTCTGATCAAGGCAACCCGGGTGGACGGCGTGTACGACTCCGATCCGGAGCAGAACCCGGATGCCAAGAAGTTCACGGAGTTGACCTATCTGGATGTGCTGAGCCAGAAGCTCAAGGTCATGGACTCCACCGCGATCTCTCTCGCCATGGACAACGAGTTGCCGGTTCTGGTCTACAACCTGCTCGTGCCCGGCAACCTGACGAGAGTCGTCCGGGGTGAGGCGATTGGGACGATCGTTCGCGGAGGAGGGGCCTCGTGATCGAAGAAGTGCTGGAACAACTGAAGGCGGAGATCGACGATAGCGCCGCTTCTCTTCTGAAAGAGTACTCTCGCGTTCGCACCGGCCGTGCATCGCCCTCGCTGCTCGACGGTATCCTCGTGGACTATTACGGCGCGAAGACGCCGCTGAATCAGGTTGCGACCGTAAACTGTCCAGAACCGCGCTTGATCGTCGTGACGCCATTCGACAAGAACGCGATCGGAAACATCGACAAAGCGATTACCGCTTCTGACCTCGGCTTGAACCCGATCAACGACGGAAAACTGGTGCGCATCCCGATTCCGGAGCTGACCGAGGAGCGACGCAAGGAGCTCGTCCGGCTCGTCAAGAAAATCTCAGAGGACTTCCGTGTCTCGATGCGCAGCCATCGTCGAGACGCGAACGAGATGCTCAAGGAGCTATTGAAGTCCAAGGAGATTGCCGAAGACGATCACCGGCACGCGCACGACAAGGTGCAGGCCCTCACTGACGAAGGCATAAAGAGGGTCGACACTTCGCTCAAAGCCAAGGAAGAAGAGATCATGGCGGTCTGAGATGTGGGAGTGGAGAAGGCAATGACTTCATTATCCTCTCGCATGAGGCAGCTCGTCCGAGACCTGGATCTACGCCGTCTTCCCAGACACGTGGCCATCATCATGGACGGCAACGGTCGCTGGGCGACCGGCCGTGGGTTGGAGCGTCTTTACGGGCACCGCCGCGGCAAGGCCTCGGTCAAGGCGATCGTAGAGCTCTCGCGCAAGATTGGCATCGAGTATCTCTCGCTCTACGCATTCTCGTCTGAGAACTGGCAGCGTCCCGAGGCCGAAGTGAAGGGGTTGATGAACCTCTTGAAGCGCTACGCGACGACCGAGCTCGACCGCATGATGAAGAACGGCGTGCGGTTGCAGGTCATCGGCAACATGCGCAAGCTCCCCACCGACGTGCGCCAGGCGCTCAAGCACACGGTCGAGCAGACCAAGCGCAACCGCGACCTCACGGTCATTCTCGCCCTCTCGTACAGTGCGCGTGAAGAGATCGCGAATGCGGTGAAGGGCATTGCGCGCAAGGTGAAGCGGGGCGACCTTCAGCCCGAAGACATTACCGAGGATACGATCGCCTCGAGTCTGGGTACCGCCGGCATTCCCGACCCCGATCTGCTGATTCGTACGAGCGGCGAGGTGCGGCTCTCGAACTTCCTGCTGTGGCAGGTCGCGTACACCGAGATCTACATTACCGAGACGCTCTGGCCCGACTTCCGAGAGAAGCAGTTCATCGAGGCGCTGCGACAGTTCCAGAAACGAGAGCGCCGTTTCGGACGAGTGTCTGGCGACGACGAGCCCCCCGAGGCGGTCGAACCGCCGGATCGAGCTCCTCTGCGTGTTGCGCGCTAGGCTCGCGACCGCGGCAGTAGCCCTCCCGAGCCTCTTCTGGCTGATCTTCGCGGGGCCGTTCTGGGCCTTCGCTGGCTTCATCGTCGCAGTCACCGCGATCGGCCTTCTCGAGTTCGCCACGATGGCCGTCCCGGGGCGGGGCTGGGTGCAGTGGTACTCGATCATCACGGGCGTGCTCCTCGCGGGGGCGGTCGTTCTGCAAGGAGCGGGCGCTGGCGGGGTCGTCCTGATCGTCGCACTGGCAGTCGGCCTGATCGCTACGTTGGCCGACGCCGACATGCGGGGGGCCGTGGATCGGCTCGCTCACGGGTTTCTGGGCGCGGTGTATGTCGGCTTCTTCCTGCCACATGTCGTCTCGTTGCAGGCCCTCGAGGGCGGTCCCCGTTGGGTCTTTCTGGTCATCGCATGTGTCATGGCAGGCGATACATCGGGCTATTTCGGTGGACGGTTGGCCGGAAAGAACAAGCTCTTTGCCCGGGTGAGCCCCAACAAGACGATCGAGGGCGCGATTGCGTCCATGTGCGGGAGTCTCTTGCTCGCGGTGCTCGTCTGCCGCTTTCTGCCGCCACCCGGGCTGACCCTGGGCACAGCTCTGTGGCTCGGTTTTACGATCGGCCTGCTGGCCCAGGTCGGCGATCTGGTCGAGTCGATGCTCAAACGGGCCTATGACACCAAGGATTCGGGCTGGATCTTCCCTGGTCACGGTGGCGTTTTGGATCGAATCGACGCCCTCGTCTTGCCGTTTGTTTTCACCTACTATTGGAACACGGGCCTCGGCGTGTGACCGAGCGGTACCGGGGGCTTCCCAAACATGGTGACTAACATTCTCGCGGCGATCCTCGTTCTGGGTCTGCTGATCTTCGTACACGAGCTGGGCCATTTCCTTGCCGCGAAGCGGCTTGGGGTTGGCGTGATCAAGTTCTCGCTCGGGTTCGGGCCGGTGCTGGTGTCGCGCCGGGTCGGTGAAACCGAGTACTGCCTTTCTGCGATTCCACTGGGCGGGTTCGTCAAGATGGTCGGGCAGGAGGACGACGGGAGCGAGCTCGATCCCGAGACCGCGGAGCAGGAAAACTCGTTCGCGATGAAGCCGACCTGGGCGCAAGCGATCATCGTTTCCGCCGGGCCGATCTTCAACTTCCTGTTCGCGTGGCTTCTCTACACCCTCTTGTTCGCGACCGGTGTTCCCGTTCTCACCTCGCAGATCGGCGACGTGAAAGAGGACATGCCGGCGGCTGCGGCGGGGATCGAGAAGGGCGATGCGATCGTCGCGGTGAACGGCACGACCATCGATCGTTGGGAGCAGCTGTCGAGCGCGATCAAGGCCGGGGAGGGCGCCGCGGTTTCGCTCACGATCCTGCACGAGGGAGCAGAGCGAACGGTCGACGTCGTCCCAGCGAAGATCGAAGGCAGCTCGATCTTCGGCGAGCCGATCCCGACGTGGGTCATCGGCGTTGGGCCGGCCGGGAAGATCATCACCGAACGAAGCAACCCGGTCGTCGCGGTCGGACAGGGCTTCATGCGCACCGTCGAGTTCATTGAGCTCACGATCGTATCGATCGTGAAGCTCTTCCAGCGTGTGGTGCCGGCATCGAGCCTCGGCGGCCCGATCATGATCATGAAGATCGCCGGCGACCAGGCGAACGAAGGCATTCAGGCGCTGATCGCCTTCATGGCGATTCTGAGCATCAATCTCGGCGTGCTGAATCTGCTGCCGATTCCGATTCTGGATGGCGGCCATCTAACGTTCATGGCCATCGAGAAGGTCATCGGACATCCCCTCGCTATTCGCCAGCGAGAGATCGCCACCCAGGTTGGCTTGTTCCTACTGGTTTCGCTGATGGGCTTCGCGCTCTACAACGACATTCATCGACTCGTCGTCGGGTGAGCGAACCGGCCTCTGTCCTCCGCGTGGTGGGGATCGATACCGCGACCCGAAGCGGTGCCGTGGCTCTGGTCGAATTCTCGGCGGGCGGCGCGGCGAAACGGCTCGCCGAGGTCGCGCACGAAGAAGAGCTCCGTCACGCCGAGACCTTGCTGCCCGCGGTCGACGGTTGTCTGGACCGTGCCGAATGTGCCCTTTCGGAGGTGGACGGATTCGCTGTCTCGATCGGGCCCGGGTCCTTCACAGGGCTGCGCGTCGGTCTGGCGACCGCCA
>JAJCZO010000059.1 GCA_029262355.1 Deltaproteobacteria bacterium | reverse complement strand
CGGCGCCCGCGGCCGCAGCGACCGCACGAGCGTGTCGCGCCATGTGCCCCTTCTGGATGCCCTCCGTCGCGAGCGCCCGTACCGCGCCGAAGTTCTGAGCCAGACCCACGGCCGCCAGGATCTCGATGAGCGCCTGGCCGTTGGCGACACCCATGAGCTTGAGAGCGAGTCGAGCGCGAGGGTTGCCTTCGACCGTCGCCCCTACCGTTCCGACCGCGAGAGGCAGCTCGATGCGACCGACGAGCTCGGCCCCCTCCACTCGCCAGGTCGACAAGGCGCCGTAGCGGCCATCGCGCGCGGCGAAGGCATGAGCCCCCGCTTCGAGCGCTCGCCAGTCGTTGCCGGTAGCCAGAGCCACCGCATCGATCCCGTTCATGATTCCTTTGTTGTGCGTCGTCGCTCGGTACGGGTCCACTTCGGCGAAGAGGCTCGCCAGCTCTACCCCCTGTGCGACCTCTTCCCCGGAACGATCCTTCATCGCGAGGTCCTCGACGCGGTAACGGACCGAAGCCCGGCCGCACCGTCGGTCGGTGAGGTTCGACAAAATTCGGAGATGCGCAAACCCACCGCTGAGCTCCGAGAGGAGTGGTGCGGTCTGCTCGGCGATGGTGTTGATCGCATTCGCTCCCATCGCGTCTCCGACATCCACCAGCAGGTGCACCACAACGAAGCGATGCCCACCCGGCGCATCCAACACGCGAACTTCCACGCCACGTGCGCCACCGCCCCGGCGCACCATCCCGGGCGCGAGTTCGTCGACGCGAGCACAGATCTGTGGCGCTGCTGCCTCGAGACGTGCCTGGGCAGCTTCGGGATCCGGCACGTCGACGAGCTGCACCTGCGCGATCATGCAAGGGGGGTCGGCCTCCGCGGTAAAACCGCCCCCCGGCCTCGCGAGACGAGCCGCGTTGGACGCCGCAGCGATCACGGAGGGCTCCTCGGTCACCATCGGCACGAGCACATCGGAGCCATTCACGACGAAGTTCAGCGCAAGCCCCATCGGGAACGCGTAGACCCCAACGGTGTTCTCGGTCAGGCGCGCCGCTGCCTCCAGCGACAACGGTGATTCGGAACGTAGGAGTGCCCGCTCCTGGTCGTCGAGTCGAGCGAGCCGAGCGATCAGTCTCTGGCGTTCCTCGACCGCGAGCTTGTGGAAGCCCGGGATGCGTGACCCCGTCGCCTCCGTCATCGCCTCCCCTTCGCAGGACGACGCTTGGGCTTCCACGCGAGCAGCTTCGCACCCAAGACGACTTCGGCGCGTCGCATCTCGGCGATCGAGCGGCTTCCCGTGAGAAGCATCGCGACACGCAGCTCTCGTACGAGTTCCGTCACGAAGTTGCGAGCGCCATCCAGGCCACCTTCCTGGTAGGCCTGATAGACCGGCAACGCAGCGCCCGCGAGATTTGCACCAAGCGCGAGCGCCCGTGCCACGTCGAGCCCACTGCGGATCCCCCCACTCGCGATCCGGTACAGTCGCAGCCCATCGAGCTGCACCAGACTGGCCGCCGTCGGGACGCCCCAGTCGCGGTACAGCGTGCCAAGGCGGTCCGTTTCCGGCGCACGAAGCGCTTCGATTCGTACCCAAGACGTGCCGCCAGCACCCGAGACGTCGACGTGCCGTACGCCCGCCGCGTAGAGGCGCTCCGCCGTTCGGCGCGACATCCCACACCCCGTCTCCTTGGCAACGACGGGCGTCCCGAGCTTTCGCGAGAGTCGTCGGAAGACCTTCGTACCCTCGGCGAACGAGCGATCGCCTTCTGGCTGGATCAACTCCTGGGCGACGTTCAGATGCAGGCAGAGCGCATCGGCGCCGAGCGCGTCGATCAACTCCTGGAACTGCTCGACTTCCATCTCCTGGGCTTGCCCGATCCCGATGTTGGCGAGCACCACGGTCGACGGGGCGTACTCCCGAA
Organism: Deltaproteobacteria bacterium; assembly: GCA_029262355.1. Taxonomy (GTDB): domain Bacteria; phylum Desulfobacterota; class Binatia; order UBA12015; family UBA12015; genus VGTG01. The sequence goes on along the minus strand of JAJCZO010000059.1, from coordinate 13,014 downwards.
TCTGATACGTCCATTCGCTCTTTGGGCGGCTCTGCATCGCCCGCTGGCTACCGACACCGAATGCGATTCCGGCTTCTTCGGCGACCCGCGCCAGGTCGCGATTCACTTTGAAGGCAGCACGCGTTCCCCCGGTCATCCCGGTGATTACCAAGGGGGCCGCGAGCTTCTTCCCGAGCCACGGCGTGCTCGTATCGACGTCATTCAGATTCAGATCTGGGAGCGCCTCGTGGACGAGCTCGACCTGCTCGAGCAGCGTCGTCTTCGCGGAGGCCTCGACGTCCTCGCGCAAACAGAGATCGAGGTGGGCCTGCTTGCGTTCCGCAATCTCGTCGATCGCTGCCGTCCTGCGCCTAACCATGGTCTCTTCCCTCTCGCACGGCCTGGACTCGCGCGCCATCCGGACTCACCTCGACCTCGAGCGGCTGCAGCCCCGCCGCTCGCCAGGCCTGGCGCAACGGCCCCCGAAGCGCCTGGCGGGCCAGTGCGATGGCGCAGTCCCCGCCGCCGGCGCCCGAAGGCTTGATCTCGACGCCTGGCTCCGGCGCGAGGGCTTCGCAGGCTCGGTGCAACGCCCCCGTCCAGATCCGGATTCCACTCACGGCACCCAGGCGACTGAGAAGAGCTCGGGCGAACGCCACGGCGCGCAGAGCGGCCTCTGGATCCCCGGCATCCGAGGCTGCGCGAAACGCCCCGACCGCCGCCGCCATCCCCGCAGACCAGGTCTCGAGAATGGTCGTGCCGTGCGCGCCCCGCCCACCGACGCCGCGGGCTCGGTCGACGAAGCGCCGAATGCGCGGACCCGTGCTGGCGGACTCCCCTGTGGCAACCACGTCGAGAGCCAGCCCTTGGGGAAGAGGGAGCGCCTTCGCGCGCACCGCCGGACCAGGCGAGCACGCCCCGATCGTCTGCGGGACCCGGGTCGCATCGAGTCCGGCGATCCACTGCACCCCTCCGAGCGTAGCGGCGACGACATCGGCGCCCGAGCCACCCCCCTGCGCGAGTCGGTGCGCAGCTACGCCCAACGCGGCGCGTGCGAGAGGTGGCGCCCCCCCTTCACCGCAGAGCTCATGGGTGGCCGCCATGACCGCCGCCACGACGGCAGCACTTCCGCCAAGCCCGACCTTCGGACCGCTCTCGTCGAGATCACTCCAGGTTGCGATCTCGAGGTCGACGTCCTGCATCCCGAAATGCAGCGCGCTCACACGCGCCGCAGCGGCAACGAAGCGGCAGTGGGCCGGGACGCCCTCGAGTGTCTGGGCGTCGAGCGGCCCCTGGTAGGTCCCCGCCCGCGAACGAATCGACATCTGCCCGGTCCCGGAGGTGCGTCGCACTCGACACCCGAGCCTGCGGTCGACCGTCGCAACGATCGCCGGGGCACCGAGTGCGACGGCGTACTCGCCCAGCAAGAACACCTTGCCCGGAGCCGAGGCCTCTACTTCCACGGGGTGGGTCCTTCAAGGACCTCGGCCCCACCGCCGAGCGTAGAACGCAGCGTCCGGACGACACCCGGAACGGCCGCCATGGTCTCCGCCACCGTGTCTACGTTTTGCGGCGAGCAAAGAACTTTGACCTGCGGCCCGGCGTCGATCGTGAAGTATGCCTCACACCCGCGTGTGCGCAGACCGCGCACGGCCTCCATGGCGGCGAGTGTGGCCGGCGCCCAGTAGAGGACCGGGGGACGCGCTGCGAAGGTAATCGCGTGCATGCGAAGACAATTCTCCTCGGCAATCGTACCGACCGCCGTCAGATCACGCGCAGCGATCGCTGTTCGCATCGCCGCAAGATCGTCGGGCTGCGCTTCGATCCACGCGGCGTACAACGCGGAGGTTCGTGCGACGTGGCGCATGGCGTCTCGCGACGGCACCTCTTTCGGTCCGTCGTGCACGATGGCGACCACCATCGCGAGCGGCCATGTGTCCTCGCCCAAGAGTTGCGTCGCCCCGGAATCTTCGCCGTCGTCGCGCTCCCCGCGGTGCCACTCGACCCAGCCACCGTAGATCGAGCGCGCCGCCGAACCCGAGCCGACGCGAGCAAGGCGCGACAAGCGGGAACGATCGACGCACGCTCCCAGCGCGGATGCGGCGGCGACGGCGACCGCGCAGTGAATTGCCGCGGACGACGCGAGGCCCGCGCCTACGGGAAACGTGGCCTCGACTTCGGTGGTCAAACGTTCGTTTGTACCCAGTTGAGGCCCCAGCCAATCGAGATATGCTGCCATTCGGTCGGCGGCCGTGCCCGACACGACCTCGCCACCGCCGAGGAACCGCGCGGCCCCGGTGTCGCCGACACGGACACGAGCTGTCGCGACGAGGTCACCGAGCGTGATCGATATGCTCCCCACGGCGGGGAGGTTCCGCTCCTCATCCCGCTTGCCCCAGTACTTGACGAGGGCGACGTTCGCGCCAGCTCGTGCGGTCGCGTCGGGCACCCTATGCCACCATCCGGAGCATCCGTGCGGTGGGGATACCGAGCGATTGGCGTGCTCGCAAACGCGAAGGGCCCGCGACCGGTCTTCGCCATGCTTCCTGCGCGATACGCGACGCAACGCATCGGCGAAATGCTGACGATGAGGGCACGGAGCGCGCTGAAGTGCACGCAAAGTCCGCACAAATCCCCGTGGGACCAGGCACGTCGCTTGCTCTGCTCTGGCGTGACGCGACGAAGACGGCTCGGCGCCACGCCGGCCGGTCGCGCGAACAGGATCCGCTCACAACGGGCGGACGAGGAGGCAAGAAGATATGATCAAGAGCAACGGACTCTCGATTCGGGACATGCGCGGTCGTCTCTCCATGACCCAGGAGGAGTTCGCGCACGCGCTCGGCATCACCGTCAGCACGGTGAACCGTTGGGAGAATGGCCATTCCGAGCCGAGCAAGCTCGCGCGCGCAACCATCACCCGCCTTGCGGGAAGCCATGGCATCTACGTGGAGTCCACGCCACGCAGGCCGGGCGAAGAGCTGGAGATGTAGCCGTCAGCCGTGAGAGGTGGGGACATCAGGTCCCCCCTCCTCACCTTCCTGGGGGGCCATCTCGACAGACCTGGCCGGGAGGCTCAGCATGGCGCCCAGCGCCACCAAGTCGTCTTCGCCGAGCAGCAGCATGGCGAGGTCGTTCTCCGTCACCCGTGGTTCCATGAACCTCAGTCTAAAGCGGAACAGCGGAGCTGCAAGCGCCCTCGTTGCCACGAGTGTGGCGCCTGCTCCGGCGTGCGCCCGCTCCGCCCGACGCGGGGCCGTTCAGGCCGAAGCGTTCTTCTTTCGACTACGCGGCTTCGGCGGGTCGTCTGCCTTGGGGACCCGTCGCTCCACCAACGCGTCGGCCCGACCCAGGAGCTCGGCGTTATCCGTGAACTTCTCGATCATGTAGCTCAGATCGCCCATGTCGTGGACGAGCATCTTCACGGCCTTGTCGCGCCAGCCCGGATCGCGAACGACCTGAAGCAGGTCGACGACGACATCCTCGAGCTCGGAACCCTCGAGATCGACCGCCATCTCGAAGGCTCGCTCCGCCGTGACCCCACGGCGCTGCTCGCGACGGTACGCCGCGAGCAGGGAGCGCAGCCGAACTCCAGTCGACATGTCGAAGCGGATCTTCGCACCGCCGCCCAGGTCGGGATCGTCGCGCAGGATGCACTCGACCAGCATCAGAGCGCCACAGTGCGCCGCCTCGCCGCGCGCCATGTTGAACCAGAACTGACGAAGCTCCTCGTGCTCAGCGAACGAGGATAAGAAGCTCGCATAGAGCGCCATGGTCTTGCGCTCTAATTCCAACGCGAGGTCGAGAACCTCGACGATCGTCGTTTTGCGGACCTGCGACGGCATTGGCCGTCAATGTAGCAAGGCCGGCGACGCTTCGGAAACCAGCCCGCTCAGCGGTGGTCGCCGGTCAGGCGGAAAGGCTTCCGACCTTCGATCACCTGAGGCGAGGCGTAGTACGAGCCGTCGGTGCTGACGTTCCAGACGCCAGCCGCAGCCTCTTCATCTCCGCCATTCATGGCACCCGCGAGTCCGCCGGTCATCGCGCCGGTAACGCCGACGACCATCTTCACGGGGAACGTAACGGCACTCATGACGATGCTGCCCATGCTGGCCAGGAATCCAATGCCCTTGCTCGGGGCGCGGTCCTCGTGGAAGGCGTCGTCAGTCGGTGGGACCTGCGTGAGGTCTCCGGGCCACGGTTCTTGGTGAATCACTTGCTCGGAGTCGGCAACCGCCGGACCAGCGGCCACAGCCATGGCCAGCGCCATGACGCTCGCGGCCACGAGTCCCTTCACGTGTGAACGAGGTCCGTCCACCTGCCCCGCTTGGTTCTTCCTCCACATGACGCGTCCTCCCGTTGTGTACACGGCTCCCTCAAGGTGCCCGCTCGGCGATGCCGGTGCAAGGCCTCGAGGCCCAGGTTTCGGCCTCAACTCGCCGGTGGTGCCGCGCCCTCGGGGGCCCCGCCCGCGGGCGCCGTGCCAAGAGCCGCTTCGATCGCCTCGCGCACTGCAGCGGGGTCGTTGCCGAAATACCTGCCGTTTACGTAGAAGCTGGGCGTCCCCTTCACTCCGGACCTGTGGCCCGCCTTGCGGTCTGTGAAGACGGCCTGCGTCGCGTTGCCGGAAGCGACATCGGCCTTGAACGCGTCCATGTCGAGACCGAGTTCTTCGGCGTAGCCATCGATCGCATCGGCGTTGAGCTTGCCCCGGGCGGAGAAGAGCAAATCGTGCATCTCCCAGAACTTGTCCTGCCTGCCGGCCGCCCAAGCCGCCTTGCCGGCATAGACCGCCTGTTTGTGCTTCGAAAGGGGGAAATGCTTGAAGCCGGAACGGACTTTGCCCGGGTATTCCTCCACGAGGTCCCGGAGCAGCGTCTGATGCTTCATGCAGAAGGGGCATTGGAACTCGGCGAACTCGATGACCTCGACGGGTGCGCCCGGGTCTCCGAGCGTAGGCGCGTCGCCCATCGGGAGATGAGTGTTGTCGCCCACCAGAATCGGCTTTTTCTGGCTGTCGGGGACGACGACGATTCCACGGCGGATCATCGTCTGTTGGCCGCCCTTGACGCCCCGGAACTCCTTGAGAATCCTAGCCTGGTTTGCGTGGATCTCTGTACGAAGCTCGGCCACCGTCTTGTCGAGCGCGGCGAGCCTCTCGTCCAGGGCCTCGTCTCGCTGAGGTTGGCACCCGACCAGCACTCCCGCCGTCAGCACGACGACGCCTACGCTCACACCTGCCTTCAGGAAATTGCTCATGATTCTCCCACGCTGCTCGGAGCCAAGCTCCGGATTGGAATCCCCCGAGGGTAGCATGACTCGAGACCTCTGCGAATGACCCTCTTTGCCCGCTGCTTCCTCCTGGTGTTCTGCCAGCTCAGCGTCGGTGGCCTGCTGGCGCTGGCCGTACCCCCGTTCCACGACATCGCCCGCGGCTTCTTCAAATCGAGCGGGGGCGTGTTTCTCTTCTGTGGCTGGGTCGGGGGCGGGGGCGCCATCTACCTCCGGTTGACCCGTGGGGCGGAGGGCGTCGGAACGGGCGAAGCACTGCTGTGGGGCCTCTTCTTGCTCTTGTTCTCCGGCTACCTGGCCACGCTCTGGGGCGAGGCCGCCCTACTGCGAGCGAGACTGTTTGCCGCCAGCCTGTTGGTCGGTCTGGTCGCCGTATCGGTCAGCGCAGTCGGCATCACCTCGGGCGAATCCATCGCTCTCGATAGCCTCGCCGTCCTGAACGCCCTGGCGGGCGCCGCGGCTCTCGGCGGAGTCGCCAGTGGGATGCTCATCGGGCACTGGTACCTCATCGATCCCGGCATGGAGATGGAACCGTTCCACCGGTGCTTCCGGTTTTTCGTCGGGGCGCTGTTCTTCGAGGTTGGGGTCCTCGCTCTAGTCCTCGCCTTCGCCACCCTGAGCGACGGCACGAATGCCAGTGGAGAAGCATTGCAGGGCTACTGGCAGCTGGCCGGGATGAGATTCCTCCTCGGACCGGTCGCGGCTCTAGGAATCGCCGCCCTCACGGCTCGGGTTCTGGCGATTCCCCAGACGATGGCGGCGACGGGGCTATTCTACATCGCGACCTTGGCGGTCCTCGTCGGGAGCTTCCTCGGCCGGTACTTCACCTTCCGAACGGGGCTGCCCCTCTGAGGCGCCGGCATCCTGCAGACGACGGATCCACGTGACGCGGAGTCCACTCGAGGTCCACCCGACGTCGAAGCCGACGCGCATGCCCTCTTCGAGCGCGGTTCGTGCACGGTCGCCCCGGCCTACGCCAGCGACCTCGAGGAATCTCACGTCGAAGAGCACCTCGCGCCCGGTGTCGCTGCGGATCGAGCCCACCCCGCGCGGAGGGGAGAACCGAGCGATCCGGCCGAGATAGTGAAGGGGAGCCTCGGCATGGGCATCGTCCGGCGTCTGCGCTCCATCTCCGCTCATCGCAGCCATTCAAATCAACCGCCGCTCGGCGGCGCAACCGCCCCTTTCGCGCAGCGGCTCGATTGGCTACCCAAGCTGGGCGTGCTGCTGTGGATCCACCTCGTGGCGACCGGTCTCTACCTCGGTGCGACCGCGGCGCTCGCCCTATTCGCGGTGCCGAGCGCTCGACGGGTCGAAGACCCCCTACGCCGACGTCGGCAGATCTCGCGCGTCCTGCGGGCCTACGACCCAACCGCGATCGGCCTCCTGGGCATCATGCTCATGACGGGGGCCTGGAGCATCACAGGCATGAAGCAAGCCCTGGGCGGCGACTACTTCGAGAGCTTCGGCCAGTTCCTCGCATGGAAGCTCGGCCTTGCGTTCTTCGTCCTGTTCTTCGGAGTCTACATCGCGATGGGGATCGGGCACCGAATCGTTCGGGAAGACGACTGGAGTGACGAGGTCGACGCAGACAAGCTCAGCAGCATGATGAGTCGGATCGTCGGCATGTCCTGGTTCACCGTGGGCCTGACACTCGCCACGATCGCCGTGGCAGTAGGAAGGTAGAGACACGATGCCTGCATTCGCAAGCCTGCACGAGAGGATCGCCTTCTCGGCCGAGAAGATGGCGAAGCGCAACATCTTCGATTCTGAGCACATGTTCTGCGACGTATACTGCTTCGAGCCAGGGCAGGTACAGAAGGCCCACGCGCACGACGGCTCGGACAAGGTCTACTACGTGCTCGAAGGCGCCGTAGACATCCAGATCGGTGACGACACGCGCCGGCTCGAAGCCGGCGGCCTCGCGCACGCGGCTCCCGGCGTTGCCCACGGGGCGACCAACCCGGGCCCGGATCGGTCGACGGTCCTGGTCTTCATGTCCCCAAAGCCCTGAGGAGAATTCCACCATGCTCATCTCTGCCACGCAGCTTCGCGCCGGCATGGTCATCATGCACAAGGACGACCTACACCGCGTACTGAACGTCGTTCACGTCACGCCCGGCAACTGGCGTGGGATGGTGCAGACCAAGGTTCGCAACATGCGCTCGGGCAACGCGAGTGAGCACCGGTTTCGCTCCGAAGACAAGGTCGAGCGAATCACCCTCGAGCAGAACGAGATGGAATATCTCTATTCCGACGGCGATCAGTACCACTTCATGAACACCGAGAACTACGAGCAGATCGCCCTCACATCCGACGACCTGGACGGCAAAGAGAAGTTCCTCTTGCCCAACGCCAAGGTCGAGGTCGAGTTCCACGATACGACGCCCATCGGCGTCTCGCTGCCGAAGCACGTCGACTTGAAGGTCGTCGACACGGCGCCCGGCCTGAAGGGCGCGACGGTGACGAACACTCTGAAGCCAGCGACGGTGGAGACCGGCCTCGTGGTTCAAGTGCCCGAGTTCATTTGTGTCGATGAGGTCATTCGCGTCGAGACGGAGTCCGGCGACTACGTTTCGCGCGCCAAGAGCTGATCTCGGGGTACGACGCGGCGTTCCATGGCCGTGTTGACGTCCCGTCTAGACTCCGTTCTCCGATCGGCCTAGAATCTCCTCGAGCGGTTCGGGTGAAACAGCACCTGTGAGCCAGCCGGGTGCGGAGAGGCCGTGCACCGGAGGGTGAACCGCGGCCGTGGCGAGATAATCGGCGGTCTCGGAGCGGAAGCGGGGGTGGCCCCGCACGGAAGGCGAGTCGGACGATGAGAGTCGACTGCGTCGGCGCCGAGAAAGGGGGTGGTCAGACAGTGAGTAGTCCTAATTCGGTGATCTGTGAGGTGGTGGTCTCCTAGACCGCTCCACGAAAGTCGTGGTGGACTGGGAGAATACCAGTCACCACCGACCCCGAGGGTTCCTCGCTTTCACCGGGCGGGGCCGAGCGATCATGAACTGCTCGCGAACTTGCCCTCGGGGTTATTTTTTTCAGCCGCCGCCGATCGGGGCCAGGAAGTTCACTTCCATCCCCTCGACCAGAGCCGTGTCGAGTTGCTGGCGCTGGCCGTCAATGAACACGGCGCCTACGAAATCCTCGGGGATCTTCAGGGCGTCGGCCACCGTCTTGGCGGTCGCCCCATCCTCGAAGTCCATGGACATCGAGGCGTTTTTTGCGTCCGCCGGAGCGAACTTCTTCAGCGTCGTATGCAGCTTCACCGTGACGTTCATTTCGACTCCATAGATTCCACTGCGCCGTCGCGCAGAGCGCGTGCTCCGTCCAGTTCCGCGTCGAGCATGACGTCGAGATCGGGACGCATGTTTACGAACTTGGCCTCCGACCATGTTCCGGTCAGATCGATCGCTGAGAGAGCCCCGTTGTCGACCCGTAGCCGCCGGAACTCGACCGGATCCATCGCCATGCAGGCGGCGAGAACGAGTCTCAGGGGATCGCCGTGCGACACCAGCAGCGCGTGTCCGCCCTCGGTCTCCGCCAGCGCGCGCTCCGCCGCTCGGAAGACACGCTCGCGCACCTCGAGGAGAGTCTCGCCTCCGCCTGGCACGCGCGAACCTAATGGGTCCTTATGAAACTCGTGGTAGGCCGGATCATCGAGGAGCTCCGGGAACCCCCGGCCTTCCCAATCGGCATAGTCCACCTCGGCGAGGCCATCCTCTTCGATGATAGGCACGCCGCCCAACGCGTCCGAGGCGAGTTCCGCGGTTTCGCGCGCGCGCACCATGGGGCTCGTCCAGATCGCCGCAATGTCCAGGCCCGTCAGATGCGGGACCATGGCCGTGAGCTGCGCGCGCCCTTCGGCGCACAAGGGCACCGGCCGGCGGCCCATCACCCGCCGTTTCCGATTCCACTCCGTCTCTCCGTGGCGCAGTAGAAAAAGCCGGCCCTGGCCGGCGAACGGCTGCATTTCGCTAGGCCGGCGCGCCCGCTTCGTCGTGGCCGCGCAAGCCGCAGAATTCCTCGTAGTCGATGAGCTCCGTCACCGTCGGCTGCTCGCCGCAGACCGGACACTCGGGATCCTTGCGAAGCTTCAGCGTCTTGATGTCCATCGACAGGGTGTCGAAGTGCAGTAGGCGCCCGACGAGTGAGTTGCCGATGCCGAGGATCAGCTTCAGTGTTTCTACGGCCTGCACCGACCCGATCAAGCCCGGCAGAACCCCGAGAACGCCGGCTTCCTGACACGAGGGCGCCGCGCCCGGAGGAGGCGGCTCTGGGAACAGGCAGCGGTAGCAAGGCCCCACGCGCGGATCGAAAACGGTGGTCTGCCCTTCAAACTGAAAGATGCTGCCGTGCACGTTCGGCTTCTTCATGAAGACGCACGCGTCGTTCACGAGATAGCGCGTCGGGAAGTTGTCGCAGCCGTCGACGATGATGTCGTAGTCTTCGAACAGCCGCATGACATTGGAGGAGTCGACTCGCTCGCGGTAGCCAACGACGTTCAGGTCGGGATTCAGCGCCTTCAACGTCAGCTCGGCCGACTCGATCTTGGGCATGCCAACGCGATCGTCGGTGTGCAGAATTTGGCGCTGCAAGTTCGAGCGATCCACGACATCATCATCGACGATACCGAGTGTCCCGACACCCGCCGCGGCGAGGTAGTATGCCGTCGGGGAGCCGAGGCCACCGGCCCCGATCATCAGCACTTTCGCGTCGAGCAACTTCGCCTGTCCGGACTCGCCGACCTCGGGGAGGATGAAGTGGCGGCTGTAGCGCTGCAGCTGATCCGGAGTGAACTGACGATCCGCCACCCAGTCGTTGCCCGCCTGCTTCCACGAGCCGTAACCGCCCGTCATCGAAACGACGTTCGTGTACCCCATCTCCTTCATGACCACGCCGGCCATGAGCGAGCGTGTGCCCCCCTGGCAGTACGCGATGATCTCCGCATTGAGTTCGGGGACCTCGGTCTCCATCTTCATCTCGAGGAAGCCGCGGGGAATGGATATCGCGCCGGCCAGATGGCCCTCGCGGTACTCCTCCTTCTCGCGCACGTCCAACAGGACCACGGCCTTGCCGTTCCCGGCGAGGCGCTCGCGTACCTGGTCTACCGAAACCTCGGGAACGACGCGCTTGGCGTCACTCATGATGTCGTCGAACGTCTTTTTCATGGGCTACCTCCGAGAAGAGTCTTCGGAATTCGATTCTAGCAGACCCCTTCGTGTCATGCCGAGCCGGGTGTTTCCACGTCTGCGCCGGCCGCCTCGAGTGCCTGCTCGAGCGCCGCGACATACTGGCGTTCTGCCCTGGCGTGCATGATCGCGATGCACGCCGCGGCAAACTGCAGAAGCAGAGTACCCATCGCCCAGCTCAGATGGGTCACGAGCGTCGCCTCTCCGTGTCCGACCCTGTAGCCGACGACGAGGGTGATGCAGCCCGTCACGAACGACAGGGCTACGAGCAGTGCCGTGATCGTTCCCATGGTCAGTGCCAGGATTCTCCGCTGCCGCCGCCGCCCTTTTGGCGGCTATCGTGCTCCGCGAGGCGAAACTCGAGGATCTCGATCATGCGCTCCGCACGGGCGCCGCATCCGGTGCATTCGAGCAGGGCCATTTTCTCGACCTCCTTCAAGGGTAGTCCAAATGCGAGAAGATTGACGAGCTTGCTCCACTCGTCGGGCAGGCGTTCCCAGATCTGCTCGGGGCCCTGCTTTCCGGCTCGCTCCAGGAGGCCGACCACACACACGCGCAATTGCTCGCGAATGGTCTCGTCGGTTTCGGTCGACGGTATCGGTGCCCAGCGGACATGCGCGCGTCGGTACGCCTTCCCGGCGACCTCGTCCGAGATCTCGAACCGCCGCTTCCCACGCAGGACGAGATTCGACCGCCCATCCTCGAGCTGCTCGAACTTCTCGATACGACCGACGCAGCCCACGGGGTAGACCGCAGCTCCGCCGCTGGGGTCTTCTCGCCGGTCACCCTTGAGCAACACCATGCCGATCAGTCGGTCGCCGTCCATCGCATCCCGCACCATCTCGCGGTAGCGCGGCTCGAAGATGTGGAGCGGCAAATCGACCTCGGGGAAGAGGACGACATTCGGAAGCGGGAAGATTGCGATCGTCTCGGGAAAGTCCATCGCTCGAGGCCTTCAAACACCAGCGGCTCTACGGCTTGCGAAGCATACGCTTGATCACGGGGCCACAGCGCTTGGATCCGCACGGACCTGTTGCAGCGCGCGTACGCCGACGGACATCGTCGATCGACTCCGCTCCGCCGTCAATCGCCTTCTGGACCACTCCTCGCCGGATCTTGTTGCAGATGCACACGATCTTATACGACTCGACGATCGCGAGTCTGCGACGTTCTTCTTCCTCTTGATCCATGAGTCCCAGTCGGGTGCAGGCCGGCCCGGCAAATCACGGAGCGCCTGTACGACGGGCTCAGGAGCGCGCCGTCCCCAAGAGCATTCTGGCGTACGAGCGTCTCTCGGGCCAGCCGGGCATGGGAGGCACTGGGAATACTGGCTCAGGGTGGCGCCCGCGCCGCTCAGAGGCGCTCTAGATGCCGTCGAGCCGGCGGATGCTCTCGCGCTGGCGGAGCCGGTCGATGTACGCACGAAGGGCTCGGGCGCCCTCGGGCAGCTCGACGTTCCGGCTCACGAGCAGCAACAGCCGCGGAGCGAATGCAGCGTCCGCCAGGGTGAACTGCTCGCCGCCCAGGAACTGCTTGCCGCCCGAGAGCTCGCGCTCCAGCAGCAGGAAGGCCCGGTCGACCTCGTCCTTGGCGCGGCGCAGCCGGTCGACTTCGCGCTCTTCTTCCCGCTTCACGTGCTCCGTGAGCAAGTTGCCTGCCGGCAGGACGAACGCGATGTCCGCGAAGTCTTCCAGTTGCCGGATGCGGGCTCGTCCCGCCGCATCCTCGGGCGGCGGCATGAGCGCCGGCTCGGGGTACTCGTCCTCGATGAACTCGTCGATGACGGTGGAGTCGTAAACGACGGTACGCTGATCGTCGCCCTCTTCCTCGTCCACCAGGACCGGGACTTTGTGGAAGGGGTTCAGCCCCAGGAAGGCCGGTTCGAACTGCTCACGCTTGCGGAGATCCACGTGGATCTTCTCGTAATCGAGCTGCTTCTCGGCCAGGACGATTCGCGTCTTCTGGCTGAAAGGACATTGCGGATAATCGTAGAGCTTGAGCATTGGTTTCCCCCGACCCGGCCCACGGCAACCGAGAGTCGGCTGGTCTCTCTACGGGAACTCGGGGGCGGAAGCAACGCGAGGCTGTGCAAAACCCGGTTGAGCGACGAGCTATTCGTCGGGAACGTGGCTCCAGGCGTGGTAGGAGCTGCGTACCAACGGCCCCGATTCGACGTGCCGAAAGCCGAGGGCGCGGGCCTTCTCGCCCAGTGAGCGGAACTCGTCGGGGTCGAGATAGCGCTCGACTGCCAGATGGTCCCGAGATGGCTGGAGGTACTGGCCCAGGGTCAGGATATCGCAGCCGACCGCTCGGAGGTCCCGGAGAACGCTCAAGACCTCCCCCTCCTCTTCGCCGAGCCCCAGCATCAAGCCGGCCTTCGTCATCAAGTCCGCTCGGGTATCGCGGGCCACTTGGAGAACGTCGAGGGAGCGCTCGTATCGAGCCCCGGCGCGCGCACGCTTGTAGAGCCGAGGTACCGTTTCGAGGTTGTGGTTGTAGATCTCGATCGGCGCAGACGCGACAGTCGCCACGCTCTGCCGGTTGCCCTGGAAGTCCG
>JAJCZO010000058.1 GCA_029262355.1 Deltaproteobacteria bacterium | reverse complement strand
GGGCGACTACGACAACGACGGCGATGCTGATCTCTACGTGGGCAACGAGTTCGGAACGAATGCGCTCTACCGCAACGACGGCGACGGCACGTTCACCAACGTCGCCGACGAAGCTAAGGTCCTCGACCGCGGCGCCGCCATGGGCATCACCTGGGGCGACTACGACGCCGACGGACGTCTCGACCTGTACGTGTCGAACATGTATGCGAACTCGCGGTGGGCCATGTTCCACCCGAAGTATCCGACGCCGTTGCCCTGGTACCTCGGCTGGGTCCCCCGCGCCGCGGTCGATGACGTCACCGACGAGCTGACTCGTGGCTCGACTCTTCTGCACAACCAGGGTGACGGAACGTTTGCCGACGTGAGCGACGATGCCGGCATTCGAGACGGGCAGTGGGGTTGGGGAGCCGAGTTCCTCGACTACGACAACGACGGACGACTCGATATCTATGCCGTCAACGGCTTCATCTCTGGACCGCTCCTCGACGATGTTTGACTGGAGATGTTCGATGGCGTCGGTCGACGCCAGGATCAGTCTACCGGACAGCTCGTCGACATCGGACAGCACAGCCTGAACGGCTACGAGAGAAACTGCCTGTTCCGAAACAACGGCGACGGTACGTTCTCCGACACCGGACGACCCAATGGCGCCGACCGGGTCGAGGACGGCCGTGGTGTATCCGTGCTCGACTACGACCAGGACGGGTACGTCGACATCCTCCTGCGGAACTATGCGCAACCAGCCCAGCTGTTGCGAAACCTCGGCGGCACCGAGCACTGGCTCGAGATCAAGCTGGTCGGCACCGAGAGCAATCGCGACGCGGTCGGGGCTCGCCTGACCCTCGACGCCGGAGGACACAGCCAGGTCCGCGAGGTCCACGCCGGATCTAGCTACCTGTCGTCGTCTTCCCTGGTCCAGCACTTCGGGTTGGGGACCCACCAGATCGTCGGCACCCTCGAAGTGCGGTGGCCCTCGGGCCTGGTGACCCGCATGACCGATCTCGGGGCCGACCAGCAGCTCATCCTGATCGAGGGAAGCTCGAACCCCATCCCCGTCACCTCGTGGCTTCTGCCGAGCGATTGACCCTCCTCGCCACGCGAGGTTAGATCGTACGCACGTGGGGGCCGAGCGACAGCATTTCGAGCTCGACGCCGAGCGAGTCGAGGCCATTTTGGCCGCGGGCCGCGGGCGCGCGGGTAGTGGCGAGGTCTCCTCGATCGTAGCGCGGGCGCGGGACGGGGAAGGGCTCTCCTGCGAAGAGGCCGCAACCCTCTGGTTCTCCGAGATCGACCACGAGGCGCTCTACCATGCGGCCCGCGCCTCTTTGGCGCGGCGCGCCGTTGCGCTCGAGACGTTCTCGCCCCTGTACATGACCAACACCTGCGACGCCGAGTGCCGAATGTGTGGCATGCGGCGCGATAACGACGCCCTGGTCCGCAAGACGGCGCCGCTGGAGCAGGTCGAAGGTCAGCTGCAGACTCTGAAGAAGCGAGGAATGAATGCGGTCGCACTCCTCACCGGAGAGTACCGCGCCGAACGGCGCGGCTGGGCGATCGACTTCGTGAACCAAGCGCTACGCAGGACCGAGCAGCTCGACTTCGGGCACGTGCTGATCAACATCGGCTCGCTCGACCCCGACGAGCTCGATGCCCTGCTCGACGGTATTTCGCGGCACGCAGACGGCAGCATCGCTCCGAAGATCACGATGTGTACGTTCCAGGAGACCTACTCGCGCGACTACTACGGCCGCTTCATGGGGCAGAGCGATGACAATCCACGCGCCGACTACGACCGACGCCTCGCAAACTTCGATCGTGCGCGCGACGCCGGCATGCGCGTCGCCAACCCCGGCGTCCTGATCGGCCTCAACCCCGACATCGCCTTCGAGATGACCGCGCTCATCCTGCACACTCGACATCTGCTCGAGGCCGGCATGGAGGTCTACCTCTCCGTTCCGAGGCTGCGACAGACGGCGGGCGGCTTGAGCCCCCGAGGCGCGAGCGACGAGGAGTTCATCCGCCTCGTCTCGCTCCTCGCCTTGGCGGTGCCCGATGGCAAGCTCGTCCTCACCACGCGTGAGCCGAAGGAAATCCAGCAGAAGCTCGTCCCGATCTGCACGGTTCTCTCGGCCGGCTCCGCCTCGGTCACGCCGTACACCGAGGACGGAGCCCAGTTCCCACTCGAAACGAGCCAGTTCGAAGTGATCGATCAGCGTCCCTTCGAGGACATCCTCGCGGAGTATGCGGCCGACGGAAGCGAGATCGTAAACTTCGCTTCACCCCGAAGCCCTGCCTAGCGTCGCGCCGTCGACAGCGGTGCACGGACTAGCGGACGGAGGAGGCCGCGCGCCTTTCGCGCACCACCTTGCCGCGTGGACTTCTCTCCAGCTTCTCCAATCGTTCGATTCGCGTCGAGCGCGCAGCAGCAGGACATGCGGCGCGAGCTTCCGTGGCGACGGCCCGAAGGGCTTCGACTGCGTCACAGCTCTCATCGAGGACCACGCCAACGGAGATACGTGCAACACCCCGTTCGTCCACATCGGGGCGGACGAGGCACTCCACGATTCCTTCGAGATTGCGAAGCCGCCTCTCGACTTCCGCCGGCCGAACGAACTGGCCACGCACCTTGAAGCGGTCATCGAGTCGCCCGAGGTACGTGAAGGAACCGGACGCGTCGATCTCGACCTCGTCTCCCGTCTCGCACCAGCTGACCTCGGGCGATTCGAGCCGGTCCGCGCCATGCGCGCCGGACATCGCGATCGCGCGACTTTCGCCGCGCACCGAGAGCGCGCCGCGCAGCCCCGGAGCGGGCTCCCCCCCGCCCACGCGAACTTCGAAACCCGGCACGACCCGACCCAGTGAACCCGGACGTGCATCATCGGGCCAGGGCGAGAGGAACGAATTGAACATCTCGGTACAGCCCAGGTTGTCGATCGGGGTCTGACCGAACGTGTCCCGCCACCGCGTGAACACGCTCTCGGCGAGCGGTTCTCCCGCCGAAAGCACGAGGCGAAGATCGCGCAGGGCATCACCACGTCCCGCGCGGTCGGCGAGGCGAGCGATGGCTTCCAGCGACCACGGACCGCTCACCAGCGTGGTGGCCTCGTGTCGCCGAATCTCACCGAGAACGGTTGGAAGGAGCAGGTCGGCGGGTAGGATCGTGGAACCACCAGCCAGCAGCGGGAAGAAGAGATTGTTGCCGAGCGCGTAGACGAAGGGGAGGCCTGCCGTCGACACGGTGCGGTCCGCCGCCTCGAGGGCGAGAATCCCCTTCCCGAACGCTTCGTAGGCGGCCCGAGGTCCCCGATGCGCGTGGACGACGGCACGCGGTTCACCCGTCGTTCCCGACGTGAACGTCCAGAACGCCGCATCGTCGGCGTGAACGGCCGGCGGCTCGTCCGACGAGGGCGCGCTCGACCATCGCCAACCGAGCACGGCCGACTCATCGATGACATCGTCGAACTCAGCGAGGAGTGCACTCTCCCCGATGGCCCCCACCACGCCCCAACGCGCGGCGACACGCGCAAGCCCCGCTGCGGGCTGTGGGTCGACCAGCAACGGCACACATCGGGAGCGCAGCGCCGCGAGCAGCCCGAGCGCCACGACCATCTGGTCGTACGCAGCGATGAGGAGACGACTGCCCGGGGCGAACCGCTCGTCGATCTCCAGGCCCCCCTGGACGACCGAACGTGCGAGGTGGGCGTACGTGAGGGTGTCTGCGCTGCGGAGCAGCGCTGGGGTGTTCGCGTCGGCGACGCTTTCACTACCGACGATGCCCCACAGAAGATGATTCCGGGGATCTCGAAGGCGTCTTGGCGAGGCAGACACGGCTAGCCCAGGAGGCGGCGGGTCAGGCCTTGGATGCGGGCTTCGCGGCCTTCTTCGCGGTGGCTTTCTTCGCTGTCGCTTTCTTGGTGGCCACCTTTTTGGCCGTCGTCTTCTTCACAGCCGCAGTGGTCGTTTTCGTGACAACCTTCTTCTTGGCCGGGACCTTTTTCGCCGTGACCTTCTTCGCGGCCGGCTTGGCGGCGACTTTCTTCGGAGCCGTCTTCTTGGTGGCGGTTTTCTTCGTGGTCGTTTTCTTGGCCGCCGCTGCCGCCGTCGGCTTCTTCGCCGCGCTCGTGGTCTTTGCAGCCGCCTTCTTGGCCGTCGTCTTTTTGGCTATGGTCTTCTTCGCCGTGGCCTTCTTTGCGGTCACCTTCGCCGTCGCGGCCTTCGATGTCGCCACCTTCTTCGCAGCGGCTTTCGCCGGCTTGGCGGCTTCTACCTTCGTGCCCGACGGCGCGCTGCCCTCCGCGGAGACGCCTGCGGTCTTTGCGACAGCCTTCTTCCGGGTAGGGGCCTTCTTGGGCGCGGCCGCTTCGACCGTAGCCGCGGCGGGCGCCGCACTGCGAGTGGCCTTGGTGGTCGGGCTCGTGCCAACCGACGGCTGGCGCGGCGTCACCGCAGCCTGCGCGGGCCTCGCCCCCGAGGGGTTCGCGGCCCCAGGGGTGTTCGCCACCTGTCCCACCGGCGCACCCGCGGCGTTCACATCCTGCGCCGGCTGCGTCGCCTGTGCGTTCCCACCCTGGTTCCGCCCACCGCGCCGCCGCCGCCGACGGTTGCGCCGCGATCGGCGCGAGCCGCCAGGCTGACCGTCCTGAGGCTCCGTCTGTTCATGCGCCTGTTGCGCACGGGCCGGCTGCCCGCGCCCGGGCTGTCCAGGCTTGCCCGGCTGGCCCGGCTTGCCAGAACCAGCCTTCTGCGGCCTCGCCCGGTCGCCGCGCCCCTTCTCGGCCTTCCCCCGCCCACGACCACGCCGCTTCTTGCCGCGCTTCGGCGGCGCCGCGATGGCCTGGAAGAACGTCGACGGGCGCTCCGGTCGCCCGCGGCAGACGTCACACAGGCCGCACGCCTCGCCGTCGTCCTCACCGAAGTAGCTTCGCAGGTACGTGGCGCGGCAGTCCGCGTTGTTCGCGTAGTCGGAGATGGAGTCGAGGCGACGTGAATCCTGCGTGCGGAGATTCTCGAACTGTCCCGCGAGACTCTTCACCCTACCTGCGACCTCTTCGGGCGGGATCGTGACGACGACGTTTTGCTCGTCGAACTCGATGATGCCCGCTTCCTCGATCGGAACGAGGAGAGCGGTCGTCGCACGATCACCAAGCTCCGCCGAAAGGGCGAGAGAGGGAACGTCAGGGGTACGCCCCTCACCGGCCCACGCCGCCAAGGCACGACCGAGACGGTAGAGCTGATCGGGACGCAGTCGACTCCGCGAGAGAAGCGCCTCGTGCGTAGTACGATCCTCAGGGTCGTGAAGGAGGATACAGTTCGACTTGGCGCCGTCGCGACCACCGCGCCCGGCCTCCTGCACGTACTGCTCGAGAGACGCGGGCGACTGTTGGTGCACGACGTAGCGGATGTCGGGCTTGTCGATGCCGAGACCGAAAGCGCTCGTCGCAACCATCACGGTGCGACGCCCATGCTTCATGAATAGTTCCTGCTGCGTGTTCCGCTCGCCGGCGTTCATCTTACCGTGGTAACGATGCGCCGGAATCCCGAGCTTCATCAGCATGGCGTAAACGGTGTCGACCTCGCGGGTCGTCGTGCAGTAGATGATCCCTGGGCGCCTCAGACGTTGTGCGAGGCGGGCGAGAGCTCGCAACCGAGCGGTCGTGTCTCGGCAGAGCATGACCTCGAAGGCGAGGTTCGAGCGATGCGGCGAGCTCGCAACCACCTTCTGGTCGCGCATGCCGAGGAAGCGAACGATGTCCTCGCGAACCTTCTCGGTGGCGGTCGCCGTCAGTGCCATCAATGGCGGCGCGCCGTATTTGCGTAGCCGCTCGCCAAGGCGTTGGTACGCTGGCCGGAAATCGTAGCCCCACTCCGAGATACAATGGGCTTCATCGATCGCCGCGAGCGAGATCCCAGACTCCGAAATGACCTCAGCAAACGCATCGGAACCAAGGGTCTCGGGCGTCGTCATCACCAACAGCGAACCGCCTTGTCGGATCCGCTCGAGCGCCTCTGTGCGCGCCTTTCCGCGAACCGTGCCGTCCAGCCGCACGCACGGAACCTCGTACTTGATGAGCTTTTCGTGCTGATCGCGAAGCAGCGCCAAGAGAGGCGACACCAGCACCACCGGCTTGGGCAGAAGCATCGAAAGAATCTGATAGATGGCCGACTTGCCGAAGCCAGTCGGCATCACGATCAGAGCATCGGACCCTTCGAGCGCGGCATGAATGCCACTCTCTTGTTCCGCGTGCAACTTCGGGATGCCGATGCGCCTCGCGGCGCGCTCGATGTCGTTCTGAGGCTCAGGAAGCGACGCCAGGTCGACGCCGGACGTACCTTCACCGCCAGAGCGTCCACGCCCTCCACGTTTATGTCCTCGACCGCGTCGGCGGCGGCGACTACCCCCACCACCTGCGTTCGAGGACTCCTCGGTTGCCCGGCCCATAGGTCCAGCCGCCATGCCCTACTCCCCGCAACAGGGACGCGCGCCTGATTCTTCCGGACCACCTCGATCACGACGATTCGTGCCCCGAGGCCGGGGATGGCGGCTCACCACGAACGATCCGTGGGAATTCAGCCGCGGGCGGAGCGCACCGCTTGCGTATGTTGAAACTAACCTGTGAGGCGCGGCGAAATCAAGTCACTGGCTGGCCGCTGCCCGATAAACCTTTGTCTGCGGCGGATCGGTCGGGACGGCCGGCGCGGGATCCTGCAGCAGCTGCTGGGCGCGAACGGCCTCTTCTGCCGTGAAGGCCCGCGTCGTCAGGCAAAATTCGACCATGATTCCGTTCGGATCGAGCGTGTAGATCGAGACGCACCACTCGTGGTCGACCTCGAGCACGTCATGTCCGTGCTCTACCCACCGCTCACGATGGCCGTCGAGAGCAGCGCGATCGGTGGCCGTAAACGCGACGTGGTTGCTCCAGGTCGGCACGCCCAGGCCGTCCGCGATGGCGGTCGGGTGGTCGGACGGCACGGTCTCGTCGTGAATCTCCCAGAAGGCAATCATCCCCTCGCCGTCCAGATCGTAGAAAAAGTGCTTGGACCATCCTCCTGTCGGCGTGGAGGTCACCTCGACCTTCGCCAGCTGGAAACCCATGGCCCCGGTGTAGAACTCGTGCGTGGCGTTGGTGTCACGCGTGACCAATGCGAGGTGGTGAAATCCCATACCGCGGTGAGCATAGGACGCTCCCGCAGGGCAGTCAAAACCGCTTTTCAGCTCAGATCGACGGCGATCGATTGGCCCCTGCGCACGGCCGCCTCCGAGACGTGCAGATCCCGTTCGCCGTCGGGACCAACGATCCGCCACTGCGTACCGTGACCCACGTCGGGACGCTCGGACGAGTACGGCAGAATCGCCTCGGCGCGGCCTCTCTCGTCGGTTCGGGCGGTCAGAACGTGGCTTCGTGTGCGACCCGCATCAGACTCGAACGTGTACCGCAGCTCGTAGTTGGTTTCGGGACGACCGGCGAGGCGAAGTCGGGCCCCCTCGACACGCTCGAAAACCTTGGGCTGCCCGCGGTAATGATCACGCTCGGCGTCGACCAGCAATCGGAAGTGGTGAAGGGGCGCACCGGTGAGGAGGGCGAGCCTCAGATAGAGCGTTCCGTGCAACGCAGTCTGGTACTCGATGCGCTCGTCGCCCGACGGCAGCACCGTCTTGCGATAGTACGCATCGGTGGCCTCACCCCGAGCGAGCACCGCGGCGCCGATCGTTCCGAGATCGTTGTCGACCACAACGTATCGCAGGTCGCGATCGACCATCCTCTGCACCGCGACACTCTCCTCGGTCTCGAGGAAGAACGCGCTCGCCTCGTCGAACGAAGCTCCGCCGATGTGTGACCCAAAGGGGCTCGCGAGGATCGGCAGCTTCGTCAAATAGAGAACGCGATGCCCGAGCGGCCAGAGGTTCATGACCCCCGCGGGCGCCCCTTCGTCGTGGGCCGCCGCAATCTCGCCTAGGCGAACGAGTGCTCGGTGAGAAGCTGGGACTGCACGAGGCTGCGCCGTACGGCCGCCCGCATGGGCGATTGCGAGGAGGCCGGTCGGATCGCGAAGGATCGGCCCGTAGTAGGGGCCCAGACCGTAGAGCATCACCCCGAGGACCGCAGCTGCCGCGACGACGCGAGCGCCGAGTGGCCAGCGCACGCGTGTCTCGAGAGAACGCACGATCCACACCTGCAGGCCGCGCAGCCCGAAGGCCACCAAGATCGCAAGCGCCGGCGCGAATGTTTCGGCGAACCGACGCTGGCGCAACGCCAGAATGAAAAGCGCCGTGCCCCAGACCGCGAGGAGCAGGTGGCCGGTGTCGACCTTCTCCGCACAGATCGACCGACGCGCCACCAGCACCAACAGAAACGGCACGACGACCCAGAACCGAGTGAGCCAGATCAACGGAGCCGTCAGGTCGAGGGTGCCGTCGGAGCGAAGGAAGATTGGCACGACCTCTTGGATCGAGGACATGAAGTCGTCACGCGCGAAGAGCCAACCCGTGACGTGCTCGAGCCCGCCCGTCGCGACACTTCCGACCACGGCGAGCGCGACCAGGAGTCCGGCCCACATCCACCCGCGGTCGGGCCGGACAGCACCGAGCAGCCCTGCACCGGCGGCGCAGCCAAGCACCGCGACGTGCAAGTAGGAGAGAGCAAACGCTCCCCACGGTGCGCCGGTGGCCGCGACCGTAGCGACGACCAGCGGAAGAATCAGCATCGCCGCCGCGCCGTGGCTCGACGCGACGATCCGCGCCACCCGACGCCTGCCGTCCGGGCCCTCGAGCGCAAACACCGCGAGCAGGTACGCGTCGAGGATTGCGACGAACAGCACGAAACCGTTCCACAGCAGCATACCGAACGTGAGAGCCGCGATCAGTCCGCCCCGGCGACCACCCTGCAGCGCGACGAGCACTGCGAGGAACATCGCGACCTGAACGAGCGTGACCGCCGCATGGTGGTCGACGAAGCCGAGGCGCGAGTACCAGAGATGAGCCGGGATGAGGACCGCGAGCGTGGCCGCAATCCACGCGGCCGGGCCATCGAGGATGCGTCGGGCAAGGCCATAGACAGGGATACAGAGAAGCGCACC
>JAJCZO010000057.1 GCA_029262355.1 Deltaproteobacteria bacterium | reverse complement strand
CGACGCCGCGCTGGTCGACCTACGACGCGTACCGCTTCGAAACTCCGCTGCCCGAGGGAGCGTCTCCATGGACCCAGGAGCGCGCGTACACGTCACCGATCTGGTACCGGCCGGGTTCCGAGTCGTGACCCGCCCGCGTCGCCGACCCGTAGTCCGCGAAAACTCGTCACGGCCGCCGATCGGGTTCCAGTGCACGTGGCGGTCGAGTCGGCGGTGGGTCGTGAGGCGGGGCTGCGCGCCGAGCGAGAAGCTCGGGACACGCACCGGCGCTCCACTCGGCCTGGGGCACACGCGAGAATTTCCCGGCAACACGACCGCGACGCAGGAGCCGTCTCAGTCGACCACGCGGATGAGGTCCAGTGTCGTCACGACGGCAGTCGTAACGCTGCGATCGCATGTCGTGAATTGCTTGCGTCCGAGGTCCCGCACGGCAGACACGTTCGTCGCGCTGAACTTTCCGCGGAAGGGCGCGACAGACGAGCTGACGTCGTTCAGCTGGAACGAGCCGTCAGCCTGCCAAGTGCCAGCGAGGCTCCTGACGAAGTTGGAATCGATCAACAGGAAGCGGCCGGGCTCACGATTGATGGGGTCTGGGCAGACGGGCTGGATCAGAGTCGGGCAGGTGCGTTCGCCCTCGATCGTTCCGTCGGCCTGCAACGTTACGGAGTACGAACAGCGAATCGAATCGGAGAAGGATTCGAAGTCCGCGGCGCTCATGTTGTTTTCATTGGTGGTGGTCCCGCTGAAGAACCACGGAAGTGGGTCCTCTTCTCCCGGAGCTGGAAGCGGGTTCCGAACGAAGCCTGGGCGTCTTAGGTTGGGATAAACGACCGTGCCGTCCGTGTCGAGCAGAACGGCTTCATCCCGATTCTCGCCAGTTAGGACCAGTTCATACACGCCTAGGACGAGGCCGCTTATCTGCTCGACGTCGTAGCCCTCGGAGACAAGCAGGAAAATCAACGCGAGCACGGCCTCCCGAGGCCCCGTGAGAACCCGATGGACGTCACGTACACTGATCGGGACCGGACTTTCGCTTGCTTGAGCTGCGCTGCTAGCTTCAGCCGCGAAGAGACCGAACGCGGGGTTTTCCGGCACCTCGGCTACGCCCGCGTTCGTGGAGATTTCCCCGGAAGCCTGCAGCCGATCGGATAGCCCAGCACGCACGACCTGGCGCAGGGAGTAACCCCGATCGAGGGCAAGGAGGGTCGCAATGCTGCCCGCTTCGTCCCCCAGCGAGACCAGAATCGCATCGACCACCCTCTCGAGGCTCACCTGGAAGGACGCCGCAAAGAAGGACTCCGGGATCGTGACGTCGCTGATGAAACTCCACTGGTCCGAGCACATTCCGGCTAGGCAGCGAGCAGCGCCGAAACAGGAAAGCTCGATGTCTGCGCCAGAGCTCCGCTGCTCACACCACACGAACTGGGGGTCCCTACCGTCGGGGAAGAAAACGTTCCCCGTCACCGAGCCGTCGGCGCGATTGCGCGTGATCGCCCATCTCTCGGCACCGACATCCTTACTAACGATATCGATCGATCGATCCGCGGTCACTTGTACTCCCGAAGAGCGCTGCTCAACGGCCCCCGCGCCGGTAGCTAGGCTTCGCTTCGAGGCAACCATCTGGCCGACCTCTGGGCCGAAGAAGGACTGCCCAATGGTCACCTCTCCGATCAACGCCCACTCGTCCGCTACGCACGGGGCCAAGGGGCACCGATTGGCGCCCAGGCATCGCAAGGTGATGTTGCCTCCGCTGACGGCGAGTTCCTCACACCAGACGAACTGAGGGGCGCTACCGTCGGGGAAGAAGACGTTCCCCGTCACCGACCCGTCGGCGCGATTGCGCGTGATCGCCCATCTCTCGGTACCGACGTCCTTACTGACCACGGTCCGCGCCTCGTCCGGCGTGACCTGGACGCCCGAACCAGACTGGCCGGAAGCACCCTCCGGCCACACCAGCGCGGTGCAGGAAAGCGCAAGAAAAACTACCAGGGTGAAGCTTCTTTGGAGGCCAGCCATCAGAGTTGAAGATGACAGAAACGAAGGCTGGAGTCGTTCAGTTCCGGTTCAACCTGCTCGCTCTGGGTCTGCGCGATTCCTCGATGCGCCGCGCAGATCTCTGACCCCCGGGGGCCAGACGGCGACACACTGGGACACGCTCAGACACACTAGGCCCCGAAAAAACGTAGTCTTTTCAACTCGAGGTGTGGGTTCAAGTCCCACCTCCGGCATCTCGAAACCCGCGCCCCGCACGGGTTTTCGAGTAGAGTAGGACGCTGGCGCGGTGGCCGTAGAATGCGGGGAGTAGCTGTTGTCCGACCCCTTTCGGGACAGCGTCGGTGCCTGAGTCCGCTCCGTGACTCCGTTTCCAGCGCCCTCTCATCGAACCGTGCGTGCGGATTTCCCGCACACGGCTCTCTTCCAGGTCATCATGCCTTCGCCCTCGGCGAGCCGACGCGTCTACCCTGCAGCCGGTAGAGGCCGAGCCTCCCGTGGAGGTACTCGTACGGGTATTGGCGGTACCCGGCGCCTCGCTGCTTGTGCTTCCGCATCAGCCACCTTCGCAACCTCCGC
>JAJCZO010000056.1 GCA_029262355.1 Deltaproteobacteria bacterium | reverse complement strand
CTCGAGGCCATCTGCGCAGGCGATGTCCTGGACCTTTTCGTGCGTCTCGCCGTCCGCGTCGATCCAACCCTTGACCATCTGGATGCGCTGCAGAGGCGCACTCATCCAATCGCCGAGTGCCGACACGTAGAACGTCGGGCTCGTGCTGTCGCCCTCGGTTGGGCGCAGTACACCGCCCATCGGAACGCCGCCCGCGGCCGCGATGGCAACCGGGTCGTGCTCGCCCTCGATGCTCTCGTCGAAACCCAGGCCTGCGAAGAAGCGCAGTGTGATGCGCGGCCCCGACGAGGCGTACACCTCGCGGCGCTGCATGGCCGCGAAGATCGCGTCGCGCGTATTCTCCTCGGCCCAGACTGCGGCGAGCCCGCCCGACGTATTGAACTGCAGATTCGATTGGTAGGGCTTCGCGCTGGCGCCCGGCGGTTTGACGGAGTCGAGCCGGCGGATCGCCGGAGAGGTCACTTGGCCGACGGCGCCAACGAAATCCCACTCCTCGACGTCACCGGGATTCCCATTGTGGGTGTCGGTCGACCCGATCATGCCAAAGGCGAGCGGGTTGACGCCGAGTCCTCGCTCGAGCTGGAGGCCGATCTTGAGGCCCTGCCGCGCAAAGCCGGTCTCGAAGGCACAGCCGGTCTCCTCGCCGGGCTCGCACGGTGCCAGAACCTGGCTGAACGCACACTCCTCGTCGGTGGCACCGACGCCCAGCGCGCACTCGGAAGAACCCTTGACTTGGTATACTTCCGCCAGGGGTTCGCGGCGCTCTCGGAGCCGCCACTTTTCCGCGTCGTACTCCCCGCCATCATAGGTGTAGGAGCTGTAGAAGAGTCCCCAGGACTTGTTCATGTTGTGGGGGATCGTGAGGAAGTCGCAATCTCCCGTGCATGTCGCCTCCAGCCCACGCCAGAGGTCGATCGCATTGTTGACATCCAGTGACGAGATCGCGTGCGCTGGGAGGTCGGAGCCGTTGAAGAGGATGTTCCGGTGGTGCTTGCCGGCCTCCGGCAGTGTGGGCGAGTACTCGTAGGCGGCAAACGTCGTGAGGACGCCCGGCTCGTTGTTGGCGTCGGCGAGCGCGATGTATCGGGCCCAGTCGGTGCGGGCGTCGCGCTCGCATCGCTCGACACCTCCCTCACCGTTTCCGCAGATCGGCCAGAAGCTGCGGTCCCGCGACGGGCGCACCTCTTGCTGATACACGCCGGGGGGTGCCCCGCGGTCTGGCTCTGCGGTGGGCTGGTTCCGGCTCGCTACTGCCCGGAGGAGCACGAAGGCCATCGGGTTGGCCGTCTCCAGGAGGTAGCAGTTGAGAGACTCGAACCAGGTGAGATCCGGCTCGTTGCAGCGTGTTCTCAATCCGAAGCCCTCGGCGTGGTCCGTGATCGCGACGAAGTCGAGCGGGCGCGAGAGCTGCATCTTCTCCCCGCCTTCACTGCGCAGCGCTTCGCCCCTTGCGAAGCGGTAGGCGTCCTCGATCGTCACCGTCGTGCCAAAGATCTTCGCATCGAAGCTCTCGTGGGTGTGGACGTGTGTGTCTCCCCAATACACGTTGCCCAGGGGGTTCTTCGGCTGCACGACGTGCGGCTCGGGCTGCGGCGCGCCGACCTTGGAGTCGTCCTGGAGTGCGTAGTCCTCTGGTAGGGTGGCGCGGCCGACGCGTTGCATTCTCTCGTACAAGCCCTTGCCGGCCGTGAACCAACCGACGACGACGCCGAGCACGAGCAGCCCGGTGAACCCAAGCAGTACCTTCTTCAGCATATCCACCCCTCTCTGAGAGCCGAACGCGCTCGGGCGCGCGTTAGAACCGGTAGGACAGCTCAGCCCCAAACGTTCGCGGGATGGTGTACGAGCGGGTGATGACGCCGGCAGAGTTCGAGAGCGAGAAGACGCTGCCGCTCGGGAGGCGCGTGTCGGTCAGGTTTTCGCCCCAGAGGGCGACCTGCGCACGATCGTCCATGAAGTCGTAGGACAGACGCGCGCCGAGGTTGTTGCGGCCCGGCTGCGCGGCTTGTGGGACCTCAGGGCCCAGCGTGTCCGTGTAGCCACGGTAGCTCCACTGCACGCGTGGGGTGAGCCAGCCCTGCATCCAATCGCTTTGGCCCATCGCGAGCGGGAAGGAGTACTGGGCGGAGAGGAAGGTCTGGTAGCTCGGGATGCCCTCGATCTTCTGCCCGGATTTGTCGATCGGCGTGCCGTCGAGGTTGCTCACGGCGTTCGGGAAGCTGTCGTAACGGGCGTCGAGAAGGCCGAGGTTGCCGGAGATCTGCAGGCCTTGGATGGGCATGGTGAGCAGCTCGATCTCCAGACCCTTGGTGGTCGCCTTCGCGGCGTTTTGGGTCAGCGTCAGGACGTTCTCGATCTGCCCTTCGTCGTCGAAGATCGTCTCCGTGACGCGACTCTGGATGTCGTCGTACTTGCCGTAGAAGAGGGCGATGTTCAGGGTGACGCGGCGATCGAAGGCAATCGACTTGAAGCCGATCTCGAAGTTGTCGAGCGTCTCGGGCAGGAAGGGCGCGAGCTGGTCTCCCCCTCCCTCTGCGGTTGGGTTGACCGTGGCATTGAAGCCGCCGCCCTTGAAGCCCCTGGAGTACGTGAAGTAGCCCATCATGTGGTCGAGGCCGGTCGTGTCGAGCCACTCTTCGGGGGTGAGGAGCGCGAGGCTCGCCATCGGGCTCCATGCGGTAAACGTCTCGTCTCCAGACGCTTGGAGGGCGACAGTGGGCGGGTCGTCGAGGAGGCGCGTGTTCGTCTGGGAGGCCTGCTTGCGGTCCGAGGAGTACCGCAGGCCTGCGGTCAGGCTGGCCCAATCGGTCACGTCGACAGTCGCCTGACCGAAGAAGGCCCAGGTGAAGTTGTCGGTCGTGAGCGCGTTGCGGGTGATGGATTCGACGTTCGGGATGCCGACGTTCGTGACGCCCGGCCGCTGGGCGTTCTCCCGGAAGGAGAAGAAGCCGGCGACGAAGTCGACGCGACCGTCCCAGGCGGCACCATTGATCTGGACCTCCTGTTGGATTTGCTCGGAGGTGCCGGGTTGGCCATCGCGCGGGTCGGGACCTCCGGAGCTCGTGAGCGAGACCATCTGGAAGGGCGTCGCGTCGACGTCGAGCACTCCCACGTTCTCCTGTTGGCGCCACGAGGTAATGGACTTGAGGACGACGTCCTCGAGCCAGCCGGCGTCACCCACGTCGTACTCGATCGTCCCCCACGTGCCGTAGTTCTCTGCGAACCCGATCTGGTTGATGTTCAGTGGATAGGCGTAGGGCCGTGACCGACGGCACGCGTCGTAGAACCCCGGCTGGAAGTTCCCCACGTTCGTTTCCTGCGTGATGACGCATTCGCCCGTGGCGCCCTGTGTGTGGGACTGCCACCAGGTGCCGGTCACGTCGATCGTGAGACGGTCTGTCGGCAAGAACCTCAGCGAGCCGAGAAACGTGAGGCCGTTCTGCGAGCCGAGATCATCGCGGCCGAGGTACGGGTTTTCGGCGTAGCCGCCGCGGTTCTGCGACGAGAAGGCCAGGCGGGTGAAGAGCTTGTCCTCGAACCAGCCGATGTTCACCGGGATGTTGATCATGCTGCGCGTGTTGACGATGCCCTGATTGCCAACGCGTACGAGTTGGAAGGCCTCGAGGTCCTCGTGCGGCTTGCGCGAGGTGATGTTCACGGCACCGCCGACCGAGTTCTTGCCGAACAGCGTGCCCTGCGGTCCGCGCAGCACCTCGATGCTCGCGACGTCGAGCGTGTCGAAGATCGCGGCCTGAGCGCGTGGAAGGAAGACACCGTCGACATACATGCCGACGCCGGGTTCGAAGGCCGGGCCTCCCGCCGCGGTTCCGACGCCGCGGATCCGGATCTGCAGCGTGTTCTGGCCGCCGGTGATCGTCATGTTGGGGACGAGGTTCTGGATCTGGTCGGTTCGGGTGATGTTCGCCTCGCGCAGGAGGGACTCGTCGAGCGCGGTCACGGATACGGGGGTCTCCTCGAGGAGCTCCTCACGTTTTCTCGCCTGGACGACGATCTCCTCGATCTGGCCTCGGGCCCGACCCGAGATTCCCGAGCGATCTCCCGCCTCGACCTGCGCCGCTCCGGCGTCACCCTCGTCGGCCGTGCCGCCGACGTCGGTCGGGGTTTCGATGGTCTCCTGATACTCCGACGGAGCTTCGATCTGGCCCGACGCGAGGCTCGCCGCGCCCAGCACGAGGACGCCTGTGGCCAGAGTGAGTGGCGGGATCCTACTGTGCGAACCCAAACGCGCGATCATGTTCCTTGCCCCGTGTCTCTCGATCACTTCGATGAACGCAGTTAGCATTTGGATAAGAATTATCATTTTGCTAAACTGGGCACAAGCCATGACCGATAGCCGGTCATCTCGCAAGAAGGCTGGAGAAGGGGAGGAGCTCGATGGCCACGAAGACGAAGCAAAATCGCGCCGAAACAGAGCGTCGACTCATCGATGCCGCCCTCGACCTGATCCGGCGCAACGGCGTGCTGGCGGGTCTCAATCTCCGCGAGGTCGCCGACGGTGCCGGGGTCAATCGCGGCAACATCTATCACTACTTCGGCTCGAGACGGGAGCTGCTGCGCGCGGCGATTTCCCGTCGTTTCGAAGCGGTGGTCGAATCTCTGTTGGCCGACAGGCGCGGCCTCTCCTTCGTCGAGCGGCGGCTTCGGCCCTTCCGGTCGACCGATGGTATTAGGGACAGCCAACTGCGCGCCCTGCTCGTGATCGACGGGGACGAAACCGTTGACCCGATGCCTCAATACGAGGCGGCACTCAGTGGCCTGCGCCAGGACGTCATCGACGGGGACATCGATCGTGCCCACGATCTGGAGGCGCTGCAGGTGGCGCTCGCAGCGCTGCTCCGTGGCTACCGCATCTTCCGCGAACCGTACGCGAAGCGCATCGATGCCGATGTGGACGACCTCGACGAGCGTGTTGCCGCCATCGTACGCACCTGGCTCGAAGCGATGGCAGAGCCGCCGGTGTCGCCTCTGGGGGGTCAGCAGTGATGTCCGTTTCGTCTGCACTCATTTCTTGCTCGTCGGCGATCTCGAAGCTCAATCGCGCTTCCTGGTACTCCGCCGTCGTTCTGGCGGCGTTGAGCCTGGCGCCGACTTCGTGCAGTTCAACGGAGCCACGGCCAACCGTGACGCCTGTCGCGCTGGATGCGCGCGGTCAACCGGCGCGCCTGCTGTCCGCCTTCTATGGACTGGACGACGACTTGCCGTTTGGGGCGCATCTCCTCTGTCTGGGCGCGGCCGGGCAGGACGGCATGCCGGTCGTCCTCTCTCATACGGTAGACGAGCAAACTCTCGAGGCCGAGGACTTTCGCGTCTTCACTCGGTCCGGAGCCGGAAGCACGCCCCTCTGTGTGACTCTCCGGCCGTCCGTCGATGAAGGCGAACGCAGGACCGTGCTCCTCATCGGTGAGTTCGGCGATGCCCACGACGACCCGCCGGCGAAGGTGGAGGTTGTCGGAGACCTTCTGTCGGACGGCGCGACGGGCGGCCCGGTGAGCTTTCGGGGGACGACGATCCAGGTGACACCACTGGACGCCGGGCCGAGCCTCGTGCTGGCAGAGGTGGTGCCCCCGGACGAATGGTCCGTCTCGGGGCGCGGTTCCGCTTGCCCGGCAGACACCCGCCAGGTGATCCGGGCAACCTGGGCCGGCGGTGTGCGGCCGCCGAACGGTGACGATGCCGGTGACACCGAGCGCGCGTTGTATCGCGTGACCGTGGAACGTGCAGACGGCACGGGCGACGAGATCGCCCCGGCGGCACTCGCGGATCTCGGTGACAATGACAACAACCACCACCTTTGCCTGGACACCGTGGCCCCGGCGATCTCGGTTGCCTTCCCCGCCGGGCACCTGGTCGACCCCAATCAGGACCTGAACCCTGACACGCGCATCGGCATCAACCGCGGTCCCGGCGGCTCCGGATCGAGGAGACAGAGATGAATTTCGAGGAGACAAAGACGGGAGTGCATCATTCGCGGCTGCTTGTTCTCGTTAGCCTGAGCCTCGCCTCAATCTGCGGGTGTAGCGATTCCGATCTTCAAGGCGAATCGACTCCGCTTGCGCGCAACGTGGTCGTCATCGTCGCCGACGACCTCGGGTATGTCGACGTCTCGGCGTACAACTCCGGTGGGCAGGTGCGTACCCCCCACATCGATCGAATCGGTGCCGCGGGCGTCCGCTTCACCGACGGTTACGTCACGGGCGCGGTGTGCAGCCCGTCGCGGGCCGCCATGTTGACCGGGCGCTATCAGCATCGCTTCGGCTTCGAGTACAATGCCGGGAACGCGGCGCGCGCCGATCGCGAGGGCCTCGGACTCGACCCCGGCGAACGCACGATCGGCGACGTGCTGCGCTCGGCCGGGATGCGCACGGCCTTCGTCGGCAAATGGCACCAGGGAAGCCAGGACCAATTCTACCCGACGGCCCGTGGCTACGACGAATTCTTCGGCTTCCTGACCGGCCAGACCGCGTACATCGATCCGGATGTTCCCGGCGCCGTCGGAGTCGACACACCCAATGCACCACTCATTCCGCGTAGCGTCTATTCGCTCGGCCAGGTGCTGCGCGGCGCGGATCGGGAGGTGGTCGAGAATTCGGGCCTCTATCTGACCGAGGAATTCACACGTGAGGCGGTCGAGTTCATCGACCGCAACCGAGACCGACCCTTCTACTTACACGTCGCCTATCACGCGCCGCACGTGCCTCTCCAGACGACGCAGAAGTACTACGACCGCTTCCCGGACATCGAGAACGAGGCGCGACGTGTTCTTGCCGGGATGGTCAGTGCGATGGACGACGGCGTGGGTGCCATCTTGGAGCGCCTCGAGCGCCATGGCCTGACCGAGGATACGCTGGTCGTCTATCTCTCGGACAACGGCTGCGCCTTCGTTTCGGGTGCCTGCAGCTGCGAGCTGCTGCGCGGTGGCAAGGTGACGGTCTTCGAGGGCGGTGTGCGGGTTCCCTACCTCATGCAGTGGCCGCGAGGCATCGCCGGCGG
This sequence comes from Deltaproteobacteria bacterium, assembly GCA_029262355.1. Lineage (GTDB taxonomy): Bacteria > Desulfobacterota > Binatia > UBA12015 > UBA12015 > VGTG01. Next base: position 9,739 of record JAJCZO010000056.1, on the reverse strand, counting down.
GCAGGTCGACGACCGGATCGTCTCGTCGCTCGATTTGCTACCGACGATCGCTTCGGCGGTGGGAGTCCCGCTGCCCGACGATCGCGACTACGATGGGGTGGATCTGGTTGCGTACCTGTCGGGCGAGACCCCGGGCGAGCCACACGACAAGCTGTTCTGGCGTGCCGGGACGGCCGTCGGGGCACGCGACGGGAACTGGAAGCTGTGGGAGTCGCGCGATGGCGACTTCACGTTCCTGTTCGACCTGGCCACGGACCTCGGCGAAGAGAACGACCTGTCGCGTGAGCGGATCGACGAACTCGATTCCCTGCGCGCCGGGATCGAGAACTGGGAGCGCGGCATGAGCACGCCGGCCTGGGAGCCGCGCGAGTCCACCGTCTCCACCTGCGGTGGGTTCAGCGCGAACGTTCTGTTCTGACCAAAATGAGCGCCTTGAAAAGGAATGCCTGGAAAGTGGTCGGTTTGTTCTTGATCGCAATCGTTGGCTTCGTAGTGTTCAAAATTTTTATTGACGAAGGTCGGCCCCATAACCCCAGGGTTTTTGGCCCACCTGAGAAAACCCGATGGAAACCGGTAGGCGCCCGCGCCGCGGGACAGCATGGCTACGATGTCATCCCGGAGCCGGAGACCTTTAGCGCCATCCATGTTGGCGCAGTCAATTCAGATAATGTCTGGGTCGCCGCCGCCCCCATGTTCGAACTCGACTGGGTTGCGGAGCCGTCATACTTCGTTGGCAATGGCCCCATCTTTGATGACGAAGGCAATCTCTACTTCAGCCCGCAGTTCTACCACGGTGAACGCGTGGTGCTGGTTTCTCTCGATGCTCTAACCGGCGAACGACGTTGGGCGATACCCGCCGAAAGCGATAGAGAATCAAGCAGCCCCGCTTTCGTATTGAACGACCCGGAAAACCCGGGAGACCAGATCGTCTACATCGTCAGCTACACCCGCGCGATGGCCCTGCGGCCGGACGGTTCGGTGATATGGAGTACGGCCACCGATTTGAGCCTTCCTCCGTTGGAGCCCGGCAAGAATCCGAGCACGAAGCTCCATAGTTTCAACTATCACCCGGCGACAGATTCACTGGTGACGGTATCCAAAGCCGGAGAACTATTTGCCTTCAGCCGTAAGAACGGCGAGCTGATCGCCCCCATCGGGCAACTACCCGGCGCACCTGCCGTTAGCGGCACGGGGGTGAAGGTTCCCTGGTTCGTCACCGACAAAGTCGACCCGCTGATGGATGCCGCGTTCGGCAAGACCCGGGGTGGCCTGAGTCTTTTTTCATCCGCGATCAATTACCTCTATGGCGGTGGCGGCGTGGTGACCAACTATTTCAGCATCGCTCCGGACAGTAGCCGGATCTACATCGCCGCCACCGCGGAAGATGCAGAGGATGGCACGGAGGACGGAAAGTCTGAAATCGGTGCGATTTACGCCCTCGATCTGGTCGAGGACGGCAACGGTGGTCTGGAATTTCAGATATTGAGCCGCGCGACGTTTCAGGGGGGCACGGGATCGACCCCGGCGCTCAGTGCAGACGGCAGCCGCGTGTATGAGTCTGACAACCTCGGCAACGTAATCGCGCTGGATAGTGAATTAAGCGAAGTGTGGCGCGTGGATGTAGGAGAGCCGCTGGTTGGGTCCATCTCGGTGTCACCCGATAACAATGAGCTGTATGCCGTCACCCGCAGCGACGTGCTCAAGCTAGTCGACAACGGTGACAGTGGCGCCCTGGAGTGGACGGCCAAGCTGACCGGATTCGATGGCTACGCCAACGTCGACAAACAATCCAACTCCCTGACGGCGACCATCACCGCCAATGGCGTGGTGATCGGCATTGGTGGTGGCAAGACATTGCTCGGGGCCAACCTCATGTTGCATATGGGTATGGGCCTGCTGGATCGCGAAACCGGAGAGCTGCGCTACTTTGCCGAAGGCCGGGAAGACTCGCTGGCCATGAGCACCGTGGCTAGCGATGGCAGTATTTATGTCGCCCACTCACCCATACGGCGGGCCGTGGGCAAGGCCATGTATCCGGATCTAACACCCGATCTCACCGGCGGTATCGCACGTTACAAGCCCATTCGCCTGGACCTGCTGGCACGCGATGCCATCTGCGCCGCCGAGGCGCGCGGTGCGAATGCGAGCACCCTGAACCAGACAACCGAAGTGGCAGCCATCAACACCGACCTACGGCAGATAAAAGTTTTGCTTGAACAGGCGGGCAATGCCATCACCAAGGCGGTTAGCGATGGCGATATGACCGCTGAGGATGCAGGCACACTGGGTAATCTACTGGAGCAAAGCACGCTCAAGCTGACACCGGCCGACCTGGACGGCGCGGTAACGGAAATGGCTGCGGCCTGTGCGATGTTTGCGACAGGAAGGATGAACGACCCATTTGCCCGGGTCGGCGGGTAGCCGCCACCGTGAAGCTTTGAGCCAGGTCCGGTTTTCGGGTCCGGGCGGCCGCGGCGAAGCCGCTGAACGGTGCGGATGAACGGCTGAGCGTCGGCGCAGGGCCGGCCAGCGCGAGATTCTGGCAGCCACGGGCGCACGGGTGCGACGGCGTGCGGGGCAGAGCGCGCTCAAGCGGGGAATTGCTCGAAGAGATCCCCGGTAGCACCCGGCGGAGCCCGGGCCGGTAGGGGGCGCGGCACAGCGGTCGGGAGGCCCAGGTGGGTGAGAATCCGTCTGATCGCCTCGGGACTTTCGATCGTGGCGATGAACCGCAGCCTGCCCGGGCAGCGCCGAACGTCGCGGCAAGAGCCCGTCGCATCGGGTCGGCCCACGGATGGCGGCGACGCATGCGCGGCCCCGCGATGTGTTAGAGCTAACAGGTGGTCTGGCTCCTCCTACTCTTCGTCGCGTTGCCCGCCGTGGAGCTTGCCCTCCTAATCGAGATCGGCAGCCGGCTCGGCACGCCGGCAACCATCGCGCTCATCATCCTGACCGGCATGGGTGGCGCGAGCCTGGCACGCTGGCAGGGGCTCGGTGTGATAGGTCGCATGCAATCAGAGCTGGCGCAGGGCGAGCTGCCGGCCGGCTCGCTCGTCGACGGGGTCATCATCCTGATCGCCAGCGCGCTTCTCGTGACGCCCGGGGTCCTCACCGACGTCTTCGGGTTCCTCTGCCTCGTACCCGCGTTTCGGAGTGTGCTGAAGAAGATCGCCCAGCGCCGCCTCGAGAGTATGGTCGAGCAGCGGCGGATCCACGTTTCGATGCACTCCGAGGATGTGGGGAGCACCGGGCCGAGGCCGCCCGCCTACGACATCACGCCGGAGCCCGACGAGCAGCTGCCGACCGCGCCGCGGCGGCGCGGCTAGGCGCGACGTGACCTTCATTTGGATGCGCTCCGGGGTCGGAGATATGACCGAAAGCTGTGTTGCGCCAGGCGAAGCTTGGAGAAGGGGGAAGAGATGCAGGGATAGCGGATCTGAAACCTTTATTGCGTCCCAGCGGGAAATGAAGCCCGCCCGGTAGAGGTTGGCCACCAGCCGGAACCGAGTGTTGCCTGGCGTTCGGGCGACCGGCGCTGCGAAGCGTACACAGGGAGCGCACAGGCCGCGTGAGTCAGCCCCGAGAGTTGGCCGGAGTGGAAGCCGACGTCGTCACAACAGCGGAAGGCCGCATCGAAGCGCCGAGGATGGCCAGGCGCAGAGATTCCACCGGGGTCCAGGAGCGGGGCATGTGTGAAATGGGGACGTCCAGGAACCTGGGAGGCCCCGACGCCTCCGCGTAGAGAACCCGGGCGGGCAACCGGGAGAACAAGCCCTGGCCCCGACGAGCTGGCTCCATTCGTCGCGGGAGCGAAGCCGGAGCCGAGCGCGGTACCGCGGAGTGAAGGAAACGAAACGAAGCGGGAAGGGCGGCGGGGATTCGGAGCATTGCATAGTACCGGCGAAGCGGGGGAACTCACCCGGAGGACCCCGTGGAGGGAAGGCTCAGCATTTCGCGCTTGCAGGCCTGTACCGATGCTTTGGTTGGTTATCTCGCTCTATTTCTTACGACCTTGAAGGCGCTGAAGGGTTTCGACGTACCTGACAATGTTCGCGCCTTAGAGGCGGAGCTCGTCGAACGTTTGTCGGCTGTTCTGTCGCAGGGTCTTGATACCGGCGAGGAAGCCTTGGATGTCGATGACATTTTTGAAAGGTGGCAGGGCGTGGTACCGCTTGACGGTTCCTTGCCGCCGCATCAGGTGGTGTTGATGATCGAAGAGGTCTATTGCGCCCGCAAAGTCACGCAGCCCCTCTCAGGCCTGCGCGTGGCACTGGCGCGGCTGCATGTCTGAACCGATGTGAACCCGGTGGAGGAGACGCGATTATGATCTCGTCGCAACAAGGGTGCACGTTTGTCCTGGTCCATGGGATTTGGCATGGCGGCTGGTGCTGGAGCCGTGTCGTCGACATTCTGCGGTCGCGCGGGCACCGGGTAACGGCGCCGACCCATACGGGGCTGGGCGAACGCAGCCATCTGATGTCGCCGGCAATCACCATGGCGGTCTTTGTTCAGGATGTGGTGAACCACCTGGTGTGGGACGATCTAAGCGACGTTGTGCTTGTTGGCCACAGTTTTGGCGGCGCGCCGATCACCGGCGCTGCCGATGAGGTGCCCGAACGGATCAGACAACTGATCTATCTGGACGGCGCTGTGATGGAAGATGGTGAAACGTGGTTCGGCTTGTTGCCGCCGGAGATGGCCGAGAGTCGCTTGAAGGCGGCCCAGGAGGCAACCGGTGGTTTGAGCCTTCCTGCTGTGCCGGCCACCGTTTTTGGTGTGACTGATCCGCAAGACGTGGCCTTCGTCGAACCGCGTCTGACACCCCATCCCCTCGGCACGTTCTCGACTCCTCTGGAGCTTTCAAACCCGGTGGGTAACGGTCTGCCGGCGCATTACATCACCTGTACCGATCCGGCTTACGCGCCTGCCAAGCGGGGCTTGGAACGGGTCCGCAAGAAAGGTTGGCCCGTCAGCGAACTGGCAACCGGTCATGACGCTATCGTGACGGCGCCCCAGGCGACGGCGGATTTGCTGGAGAAGATCGCGTTGGGTTAGAGCAGATCCTGATTTGATGGGATCGCTACGCGATGTCATCAAATCGGGTGAATCTGCTCTACTCATCGATTAAGAGTGGATTCAGGTGGTTAGGTGGAACCGTTCAGCGGTTCCGCCTAACCACGACGACGATGACGCTTTTCGGTGGCTTGCCCTGCATGGCGAAACTGGCGTTCAGCGCCTCGTCGACGACGATTTCGGCGTGGCCGTTGATGCGAAGCGTCTCACCGACACCGGGAATGAGAAACAACAGGGAGATGCGGGAGTCAACGACCAGATTGCGCAGGGTATCGATGCGGTTGTTGCCGCGCCGGTCTGGAATCATGACCGTCCGGTCGTCGGCGATACGAACAAAGCCCGGGGGATCACCGCGTGGCGAACAGTCCAGGCCGCGGGGCCCGCTGGTGGCGATGATGACAAACGGAGCGGCTTCGACAAACGCCCGGTAGGGCGCGTTCAGGTGGTCGATCTCCTTGGCCAGCGAACTCGGCAGGGCAGCGCCATAAAGCGCCTCTAGCGCGTCGACTGATGTGATGTTTCGGCGCAATTCTTCGTCTTCTGCGGTCTCGGCCTTGGTTTTGTTTCTCTGATCGCGGGACACCGGCCGCTTTTATCCTAGAGCTCGCGATCCACTGACGACGGATTTTAGATGGCGTCCGAAAACGTCAGAACCCGCGGCCGGGATCGCAGATAGTTGGCGAGAGGCACGCCAGCGATCCAGGTTATCCAGGAATACCCGGGTCGGTCGCCGGTCGTATGCCGCATGGGTCAGCATGCCGCCGATATGACGGGTCATGTAGAGGTTCGGTTGATCCCAAAGCGGGCTCGACGCGGGCAGAGGTTCTTCGGAAAAGACGTCGACAGACGCTGCACGCAAGCGGCCGGTGTTGATGGCGTCGACCATGGCCGCTTCGTCGACCACACGGCTGCGCGCCATGTTGTGCAGGATCGCGCCTGGTTTCAGCGCGGCAAAGGCGTCCGCCCCGATCAAACCCCGCGTCGCCTCGGTCAGTGGTGTGACGACGATGACGTAATCGCTCTTGGCCAGAACCTCGTTCATGCGATCCGGCGGTACGACCTCGGCGACGCCCTCGCACGGGGCCGGCCAGGCCCGCACGCCATAGACGGTCATGCCGAGTTGGGCGCCCAGCCGCGCGCAGGCCTGACCAATCCGGCCCAGGCCGACCACGGTCAGTGTGCCGCCGACCGAGTTCAGGTTGTCAAGTTCTTGCCATTTATGGCGCTGCTGCTGCTCATGATAGGTGAAGAAGTTACAGTTGATCGCGAACAGGCGCGCAAAGGCGAATTGCGCCATGCCATCATCCTGCACCCCGCCGGCATTGCTGACCGTGACGGTCTTGGTATCCCACGGCACCCGGTGATTGATGCCGGCGCCTGACACATGAACCCATGAAAGGGCGGGTTCGCTGAACAACAGCCGCGTCTCGCGGATAGTCCTCGCGCGTGAAAACGATCTGTAGACGATGTTCGGGTGAAAGGCGGCGATACCAGACGCCAAGCCGTCGTAACTGGGCGGTAGCGGACATGGACGGCCCATTTGCCCAGGTCTCCGGGTAGCCGCCATCGCGAAGCCTGGAGCGAGGTCCAGCTCTCGGGCTCAAGCGGCCGCGGCCCAGCCGCAGGGCGGGAAATGAAGAGCGCATGGAAGTCCGTGCAATTTCCGTAGCGCTCATTGCAGGCCCAGAAGGTGTCTCCGTTACCCCAACCCGTGCCCTGCTTCTTGTACTCGACATTGTCTACGATCCAGTCGTAGATTCCTCGGGCCATGGCACTGCGATCCGTCGAGCCGACCGCTTGGCGAATCTCCGCAAGAATCGGTTGAAGCATCTCGTGCCCTACCGGCACACGTTGATTCGCGGATGAAAACGGGGAGAGCAGCGCTTGCTCCTGTGTACTCAGCGGGCGGGATGTCGGCGGAGCCACCAGACGCGCCACTCGACGCTCGACCTCAATCGTGAGCTCCAGCGTGACGGCGTCTTTCCCCGGCTCCGCCCAGCGCCCATACCAGTAGCGATTCCCAAACGCCGACTCCTGGCCGATCTGCCCGTCAAAGGGAGCCTCCACACGAACGTCGAGCACATGCTGATGGCCCGTATCGTTCGGAATCGGAAGGTAGACGTCAACCGGCCCCTTGTGCTCCGGTAGCCCGGCGAGCTCGACCTCGTACACGAAGCGAAAGCGGCGCTCCGCACCCGCCGACTCCGTCGATGCCGTGGCCGGGTCAGTAGCCGTGGCCGTGGCGGCAGCGTCCCACGAGACACTGCTCGAAAGGCCGACTACCCCAATGAACAGACCCAGGATCCATCGCATCACTCTCAGACTCTCCTGCACGCACTTTCTCGAGAAATTGATTTGCGCCAGCTGCGTGCCGTCGAACTCGGCGCTGCAGATCGACGCGTCGTCCCACTGGACACCGGGGCTTGACAGTCTGCCTCAAAGAGGCAATATTCAACCAATCGGTTGAATATGATGATCAATGAGCGAACGAGCCTCGATCAGACCTACGCCGCCCTCGCCGATCCGACGAGGCGCGCAATCCTAGCCTACCTGCGGAACGGTCCCGCGACCGTGACGCGAGTCGCCGCACCCTTCGAGATGTCGCTGCATGGCGTATCGAAACACGTGCGCGTACTCGAGCGCGCCGGTCTCATCGAGCGCGAAGTCCGAGGTCGTCAGCATTTTCTACACCTGTGCGCGACGCCGTTGGAAGAGGCGACCGAATTCACCGAGCACTATCGCGCGTTCTGGGAAGCCCGCCTCGGTGCCATGGCGGAACACGTCGAGAACAAACACCTCGAGAGTCAGCGAAATACTTCTAAGCCAAAGCGACCCATCAAAAAACGCGGAGCGAGCAGCCAATGACTTTGACCGGACGCAAGCCGATCGTTCAGTGCCAAATCATTCGCGCGCCCCAGGCCGCCGTTTTCGAGGCCTGGCGGGACAAAGACAGTCTCAGTGTCTGGATGTGCCCTTCCCCCAGCATCAGCCACGCGAGCGTGGACGTCGATTTTCGCGTCGGCGGTCGTTTTACGATCGTGATGCACGGTGAAGACCAGGACTACGCACACGAGGGCGAGTACCTCGAAATCGACGCACCCAATCGTCTGGTGTTCAGCTGGATCTCGTCTTTCATGCCGGCCGGAGAGCAGAAAACGCGCGTCACAGTCAGCCTCGAGCCCTCGGGCGAGTCCGCCACGCTCCTCACCCTGGTCCACGACGAGCTGCCCGCCGGCGAGAGCTACGACGGACACGTCGAAGGCTGGGCAGAAATCCTGCGAAAATTCGCGACGGTGAATGACCGAGAGGAATAACCAAGAGGAACGAGCACTCGGTCCTGTGCCTATGACCAACGCACGCGTCGCGCGAATGTGTACTCGAAGAATGAACATGCGAAGAATGTGCGAACGAACGATGTGCAATCCAAGAAAATAAAAACCAAGTGAGGAGAGATGTGATGACGGTCGGAAGGCTCTCGAATGAATCACCTGCCTACGCAAAAATCCGCGACGAACTCCAGGCAGCCGAACTTGCTCTGCGGGATCAGCGAGAGCGAGTCGCGGACTTGAGGCGCCAGCTCCCCCGCGACGGCGCGGTCGCCAATGAGACCCTCCTCGAGATCAAGGACAGCGTCGCGACTTCGATCTCCTTATCGAGCCTATTCACGAGACCTGAAAAGCCGCTCATCCTCATGCACTTCATGTTCGGCGGCGCACAAGAGCATCCCTGCCCGATGTGCACTGCCTGGGCGGATGGCTACGACGGCATCATGCGACATCTCTCTCAGCTCGCCAATTTTGCTGTATTTGTCGCGGGCGATCCGGGCGTGTTCAGCGAGTACGCACGCAGCCGTGGCTGGCTCAACGTCAAGATCGTCTCGGCCGGGGATTCGGATCTAAAGCGAGACCTCGGATTCGAGAACGCCGAGGGTGGCCAGCTGTCCGGCCTCAGCGTATTCGAACGTGACGCCCAGGGTGCGATCACGCACTTCTATTCCCAGTCGGCCGATCTCGGCCCGGATGGCTTCCGAGGGATGGACCTACTGAACCCGCTCTGGCACTTCCTCGATTGCTTGCCCGGAGGGCGCGGCGACTTTTGGCCACAGAAATCGTATAACGAGGCAATCGGCTCCTAAACAGTGCGAATACGTCTGGACCTCATGACAAGACTGTTCCATCGAGAGACGTCGTGGCGATCAACCATTGCTGTCTGTTCTCAGAACTCGTCCACGCCGGAATCACTCGACTTTTCGGTGCGGCCCAATCGGTGGCGGGCTTGTCGCACCATCCGTGATCGAGCAGGATTTGGATCGCGATGGCCTCGGTCCTGCCCTACCTCAAACTGATCGCCCACCTCCTGCGAGCGCTCTTCCGCAGCAAGCACGAGCAGGTCATCCTCGAACTCGCCCTCCGCCAACAGCTCGCCGTCTATCACCCGACGCGACCCCGGCCTCGCCTCCGGCCCATCGATCGAGCCTTCTGGGTTGCGATGCGTCGGTGGTCGAGCCGATGGGCGGAACCCCTCGTGGTCGTAAAGCCGGAGACCGTCATTGGCTGGCACCGCGCAGGATTCAGGCTCTACTGGCGACGAATCTCTCGACCAGGGCCGGGGCGGCCGAGAATCCCGACCGAAGTTCGCGACCTCATCCGGCGAATGGCCCAGGAGA
>JAJCZO010000055.1 GCA_029262355.1 Deltaproteobacteria bacterium | reverse complement strand
GCGAACAGCCCGCCTCGGGACGCTGGTACGTCGTCCACACATATTCGGGCTACGAGGCCAAAGTGAAGGCCTCGCTCGACGAGCGTCGTCGCTCGGAGACCGCCAAGAAGCAGGCCGACCTGGCTGCCCTCGAGGCGAGAGAGAATCCGAACGACAAGGAGCTGGCGATTGTTCGCGAGCTCCAGGTCGCGCTCGAGCAGCTGGACTCGTTCCAACAGATTATGGTCCCGGCCGAGAAGGTCGTCGAGCTCGTAAAAGGGCAGCGGCGCACTTCTACGCGCAAGTTCTTCCCCGGTTACATCCTGGTGAACGTTGGGATCCTCGGGGACTTCATCAAGGGGTTCATCAAGTCGACGCCGCGCGTGACGGGGTTCGTCGGCGGCACGGACGACCCGCCGGCCATCAGTGAGCATGAGGTGGCGGAAATCACCCAGCAGATGCAAGAGGGCGCCACCAAACCCAAGGTGCTCTTCGAAGCTGGCCAGAGCGTCAAGGTCATCGATGGTCCTTTCCAGGACTTCAATGGCACCGTGGAAGAGGTGAAGCCCGACAAAGGCAAGCTCCGCGTCCTGATCAGCATTTTCGGTCGGGCTACGCCTGTGGAACTCGAATTCGTCCAGGTCGAAAAGGCCTGATCGTAAAGACAGACCCGAGGAAACAAAGTGGCAAAGAAGGTCATCGGAGAGATCAAGCTCCAGATTCCGGCTGGCTCGGCGAACCCGAGTCCGCCCGTCGGTCCTGCATTGGGCCAGCGCGGTGTGAACATCATGGAGTTCTGCAAGGCGTTCAACGCCCAGACGCAGAGCCAGGCCGGACTCATCATCCCGGTCGTCATCACGGTGTACGCCGACCGCTCGTTCACCTTCATCACGAAGACCCCGCCTGCGTCGGTCCTCCTGATGAAGGCTGCCGGCCTCGCAAAGGGGTCGCAGGAGCCGCGCCGAACCATGGTCGGTCAGGTCACACGCGCCCAGGTGCGTGAGATCGCAGAGACCAAGCTGCCCGATCTGAACGCCGTCTCTCTCGAGTCGGCCGCGCGAACCGTCGAAGGCACCGCGCGCAGCATGGGCCTAACGGTAGTGGACTGAAGCGATGGGATACTTGAGTAAGCGAATGAAGAAGGCCCGCGAGGCGATCGATCGCGCCCGGCGGTACCCGCTCAGCGAGGCACTCGGCCTTGCGGTAGACGCGGCACCCGCCAAGTTTGATGAGACCGTCGAGTTGGCCGTCGTTTTGGGCGTCGACCCGCGTCAGGCAGACCAGAACGTCCGCGGCACCTGTCAGCTCCCGCACGGGACCGGCAAGACCGTTCGCGTCGTCGTCTTCGCCAAGGGCGACAAGATGAAAGAAGCCGAGGACGCCGGCGCCGACTTCGTGGGCGGTGACGACCTCGCCCAGAAGATTCAGGGCGAGGGCTGGCTCGACTTCGACAAGGCGATTGCCACGCCGGACATGATGGCCGTGGTCGGCAAGCTCGGTAAGGTCTTGGGCCCGCGCGGTCTCATGCCGAACCCGAAGGTCGGCACCGTCACGATGGACGTGTCGAAGGCAGTCTCCGAGCTGAAGGCAGGCAAGGTCGAGTACCGTGTCGACAAGGCCGGGGTCATTCACGTGCCCATAGGCAAACGCTCCTTCGGTCCCGAGAAGCTTCTCGACAACGCGCAGATCGTCATCGACAGCCTGATGCGCGCCAAGCCGCAGGCGGCGAAGGGCACCTACATGAAGTCCATTGCGGTCTCGACCACGATGGGCCCGGGAATCCGCGTCGAGCCCGCCGCCGGAAAGGCGGCGGCTTGAGCCGCCCGGCCTTGGAGATCAATTAGGTGAACGTCGAAGCCAAAGCGGAAGTCATCGCGAGCCTGAAGGACCGGCTGGGTCGCGCGAATATCGCAATCGTCGCCAAGCCGAGCGGTTTGAACGTGGCGGAGGTGTCGGGTCTGCGCAACACGATGCGCGAGATCGAAGGCGAGTACAAAATCGCCAAGAACAGTCTCGCGCTCAGGGCCTTCAAAGAAAGTGATTACGAGCCTCTGCACGAGATGCTGGTGGGTCAGACCGCCCTCGTGTTCGGCTACGGCGACCCCGTCGCAGTGGCTAAGGCACTCTTCAAATTTGCCAAGGACAACGAGGAGAAGCTCGAGATCAAGGGCGCTCTTCTCGAAGGACAGCTTTTTGCGGGGAAAGACGTCGCTCAGCTGGCGAAGCTCAAGACGAAGGACGAGCTTCGGTCCCAGCTGCTCAGCGTTCTCTCCGCACCGGCCACGCAACTCGTACGGCTTCTCAGTGAGCCGGCGAACCAGCTGGCGCGTGTCATCAAGGCACGCGGCGACTCGGGCGCCCCGGCAGACTGAGGCCCGCCCCATTCCACAAGAACACCTGGGCGGCCCCGTCGGCCGCTAGAAGTGAGGAGAAGAGAATGCCCATCACGGCAGAGAAGATGAACGAGATCATCGACCAGCTTTCCGAGCTGACGATCATGGAAGTTTCGCAGCTCGTAAGCGCGCTCGAGGAGAAGTGGGGCGTCAGCGCCGCGGCTCCCGTAGCGGTTGCCGCGGCCGGTTCGGCTGATGGTGGCGTTGCGGCCGAGGCCGAGAAGGACGAGTTCAACGTCGTCCTGAAGGCGGCGGGCGAGAAGAAGATTCAGGTCATCAAGGCGGTTCGCGAGCTCACCGCGCTCGGCCTGAAGGAAGCCAAGGACCTCGTCGACGGTGCCCCGAAGGCCGTCAAGGAAGGCGTGTCCAAGGACGAGGCCGAAGAGATGAAGAAGAAGCTCGAGGAGGCCGGCGGCACCGTCGAGCTGGAGTAGGGAGGCGAGCCCTCCTTGCAGAGCTGCACCCTGCGCGTCGGCGATGCCGCGCGCGAGAAAATGAGTTCATTCAAGATGGCACGGGCCAGAAATGCGCCCGTGCGTCTTGTCGTCGGAAGGCCAGTCGTCGTCTGGCGCCCCGCGTCCATGCGGTCGGCGAAGACGACATTAGGAGCGTAGATGGCATCTCAGGTTGCTGAGAATTTCCGTCCCAGGCGAAACTTCGGAAAGATCAAGAAGGTCGTCGACATCCCGAATCTCATCGAGATTCAACGGAGGTCGTACGACGACTTCCTGCAGAAAGACGGTCCGTCCGATGAGCGGAAGGACCTCGGCCTGCAGGCGGTGTTCAAGTCGGTCTTCCCCATTCGGGATTTCAACGACACCGCAGAGCTCGATTTCGTCAGCTACACGATCGGCGAGCCTAAGTTCGACATCGACGAGTGCCACCAGCGTGGGAACAACTACGCGGCGCCACTGAAGGTGACCGTGCACCTAGTCATCTACGACGTCGATCCGACGACGGGTGCGCGCTCGATCAAGAACGTGAAGGAGCAGGAGGTCTACTTCGGCGAAATCCCGCTGATGACCCCGCATGGCACGTTCATGATCAACGGCACCGAGCGTGTGATCGTGTCTCAGCTCCACCGTTCGCCAGGCGTCTTCTTCGACGACGACAAGGGCAAGACGCACTCGTCGGGTAAGCTCCTCTTCAAGGCGCGGATCATCCCGTACCGCGGTTCGTGGATCGATCTCGAGTTCGATCCGCGCGACATCATGTACGTGCGCATCGATCGGCGCCGAAAGTTCCATGCGTCGGTTCTGTTGCGCGCTCTCGGTATGAACACTGAGGATCTGCTCAACTACTACTACAAGAAGGACACGATCGTCCTCGCGGACGGGCAGGCGAGTCGCATCTTCCGCCCCGAGCTTCACGGCGGGATCAAGGTTGGCCGAGACATTCGCCATCCAGAGACGAACGAGATCCTCATCAAGGAGGGCCGCAAGCTCACGAAGGGGGCTCTGCGTCAGATCGAGGGCGCCGGAGTCGAGACTCTCCCGATCGCCACCGAGGATTTGATCGGCAAGGTTGCCTGCTACGACATCGCCGACCCGGACACCGGCGAGGTGCTGATCGAGTGCAACGAGGAGATCACGCTCGAGACCCTCGAGGTTCTGCAGGAGCGCAAGATCAAGCGGTTCGACGTGCTCTTCATGGAGACCACCGGGCCGTGGCTGCGCAACACGATGCTGCAGGACAAGGTCGCCGATTCGGACGAGGCGATCATGGAAATCTACAAGCGGCTCCGCCCGGGTGATCCGCCCACGCGCGAGACCGCGCGTACGTTCTTCGACAACCTGTTCTTCAACAAGGATCGCTATGACCTGTCGAAGGTCGGCCGCCTGAAGCTGAACCACAAGCTTCGCGTCGACGCGCCGCTCGATCAGGGCACGTTGCGTGCCGCCGACATCCTCGAGGTCGTGCGCTACCTGAACGACCTGAAGAACGGCGTTGGTCAGATCGACGACATCGACCATCTGGGCAACCGCCGCGTCCGCGCGGTCGGTGAGCTGGTCGAGAACCAGTACCGGATTGGCCTCGTCCGCATGGAGCGCGCCATCAAGGAGCGCATGAGTCTGCAGGACATCGAGACGCTGATGCCGCAGGAGCTGATCAACTACAAGCCGGTTGCCGCAGTCATCAAGGAGTTCTTCGGCTCCTCGCAGCTCTCGCAGTTCATGGATCAGACGAATCCGCTGTCCGAAGTCACGCACAAGCGCCGCCTGTCGGCCCTTGGCCCGGGCGGTCTGACGCGAGAGCGTGCGGGGTTCGAGGTGCGTGACGTTCATCCGACCCACTACGGTCGAGTGTGTCCGATCGAGACGCCGGAAGGTCCGAACATTGGCCTGATCGCGTCGCTCTCGACCTACGCGCGTGTGAACAACTACGGCTTCGTCGAGACCCCTTACCGTAGGGCGGCGGAGGGAGCCGTCACGGACGACATTCGGTACCTCTCGGCTCTCGAAGAGGAAGACCACGTGATCGCGCAGGCGAACGCGAAGGTCGATCCTGCCGGTAACTTCACGGCCAACCTCATCTCGGCGCGGGCGGCGGGAGAGTTCCAGCAGGTTCCGCCCGACCAGATCGAGTTCATGGACGTCTCACCGAACCAGCTCGTGTCGGTGGCGGCCTCGCTCATTCCGTTCCTCGAGAACGATGACGCGAACCGGGCTCTGATGGGCTCGAACATGCAACGGCAGGCCGTTCCGCTTCTGAGGACGGACGCGCCGCTGGTGGGAACGGGCGTCGAGTCGATCGTGGCGCGAGACTCCGGAGTGACCCTGGTGGCCACGCGAGACGGTGTCGTCGAGAGCGTCGATGCGACACGCATCGTGGTTCGTGCCGATGAGTTGCGTCCCGACGGCAACGACACGGGCATCGACATCCATTCTCTCGTGAAGTACCAGCGCTCGAACCAGAGCACGTGCATCAACCAGAAGCCGATCGTAAAGACCGGCGACAGGGTGCAGTCCGGTGACGTGATCGCCGACGGGCCCGCCACCGAGATGGGTGAGTTGGCGCTCGGGCGAAACGTCCTCGTCGCCTTCATGCCGTGGGGCGGGTACAACTTCGAGGATTCCATCCTCATCAGTGAGCGGGTGGTGAAGGAAGATCTCTTCACTTCGGTGCACATCGAGGAGTTCGAGTGCGTCGCCCGTGACACAAAGCTTGGCCCCGAAGACATCACGCGTGACATCCCGAACGTCGGCGAAGAGGCATTGGCCGATCTCGACGAGTCGGGGATCATTCGCATCGGCGCCGAGGTGAATCCCGCCGACATCTTGGTCGGCAAGATCACGCCGAAGGGCGAGACGCAGCTGTCCCCCGAAGAGAAGCTGCTGCGAGCAATCTTCGGTGAGAAGGCCGGCGAAGTCCGCGACACCTCTTTGAAGGTGCCGCCAGGCGTCGAGGGCACGGTCATCGAGGCTCGGGTGTTCTCCCGCAAGGGCGTCACGAAGGACGAGCGCTCGCGTCAGATCGAAGAAGACGAGGTCGCCCGTCTGAAGAAGGACGAGGAAGACCAGGTTCGCATCCTGCGCGAGAGCACGGGGCGCAAAGCCAAGAGCCTCCTGGTGGGCAAGATCGCCACCACGCGTGTCAGCGACGACCACCGTCGGCAGCTCTTGGCCAAGGGCCAGGAGATCACCGTCGAGGACATCGACGAGAACATCCCGTCGGCCTACTGGGGCGACGTCCGCATCGGTGACGAGGCGGCCGAGCAGGACCTTGAGCGTACGTGCCGCGCCATGCGCGAGCAGATCGACCGTCTCAACATGGGTACGGAAGAGAAGATCGCGCGATTGCAGGGCGGCGATGAGCTCGCTCCGGGCGTGATCAAGATGGTCAAGGTGTTCGTGGCCATCAAGCGCAAGCTGCAGGTTGGCGACAAGATGGCCGGTCGTCACGGGAACAAGGGTGTTCTGTCTCGGATTCTTCCGGAAGAGGACATGCCGTACCTGGAGGATGGAACGCCGGTCGACATCGTCCTGAACCCGCTCGGTGTTCCGTCCCGCATGAACGTGGGGCAGATCCTCGAGACACATCTGGGGTGGGCGGCCCGCCAACTCGGCCGAGGACTCTCGGATGCGGCGTCGAACGGCGGCAAAGCCGACGATCTCCGCAACGAGCTCACGGAGCTTTACGGTGACGCCTACGGAGACGTGTTCTCGGATCTCGGCGAGACCGATCTGAAGTCGATCGCCAAGAAGGCTTCGGGTGGGATTCACACGGCCACCCCGGTGTTCGACGGCGCGACGGAGGACGAGATCTTCGGCCTCCTCACCCGCGCCGGTTTGCCCGACACGGGTCAGACCACCCTCTACGACGGAAAATCCGGCGAGGCTTTCTCGCAGCCGGTCACCGTCGGCATCATCTACATCCTGAAGCTGCACCATCTGGTCGACGACAAGATCCATGCTCGCTCGACTGGACCGTACTCGCTCGTGACGCAGCAGCCCCTGGGAGGCAAGGCTCAGTTCGGTGGCCAGCGTCTCGGTGAGATGGAGGTGTGGGCACTCGAGGCGTACGGCGCCGCCTATACCCTGCAGGAAATGCTGACGGTGAAGTCCGACGATGTGGTCGGACGGACCCGGATGTACGAAGCGATCGTCAAGGGCGAGAGCGTCCTCGAGCCGGGCCTGCCGGAATCCTTCAACGTCATGTTGAAGGAGCTGCAGAGCTTGGGCCTCGATGTCGAGCTGCTCGAAGAAGAAACCCCGCAATTGCCACCACCGACCGTTCCGGCGGCGGAGTAGGAGGAGCGTATGGAAGATCTCTTCAGTCTCTTTGAGAAGCCGAAGAACCCTATCGCCTTCGGATCCCTCCGTATTTCCATTGCCTCGCCCGAGATCATTCGTTCCTGGTCGCACGGTGAGGTGAAGAAGCCGGAGACCATCAACTACCGGACGTTCAAGCCCGAGCGCGACGGTCTCTTCTGCGCGAAGATCTTCGGACCGACGAAGGACTACGAGTGCAACTGCGGCAAGTACAAGCGCATGCGGCACCGCGGCGTCGTCTGTGAAAAGTGCGGCGTCGAGGTCATTCAGAGCAAGGTTCGGCGCGAGCGCATGGGGCACATCGACCTGGCGACGCCGGTCGCGCACATCTGGTTCTTGAAGAGCCTACCGTCGCGCATCGGTACGGCCCTCGACCTCACACTGAAAGAGGTCGAGAAGGTCCTCTACTTCGAGTCCTACGTCGTGATGGACCCGAAGGACACACCGCTGCAGAAGAACGAACTCCTTACCGAGACGGCGTACCGTCAGGCGATCGAGGAGCATGGGCCGGACAGCTTCAAGGCCGACATGGGCGCTGAAGCCATCCGCCAGCTGCTCGGCGAGATCGAGGTCGAGAAGACCGCCGGCGAGCTCCGCGAGGAGATGAAGGCCGCTACCAGCGAGGCCAAGCGCAAGAAGCTTGCGAAGCGTCTCAAGGTCATCAGCGCGCTGAAGCGTTCGGGCATCCTCCCGCAATGGATGATCTTGGAAGTCGTTCCGGTCATCCCGCCTGACCTGCGGCCCTTGGTGCCGCTCGACGGCGGTCGGTTCGCGACATCAGATCTGAACGATCTCTACCGGCGGGTCATCAACCGGAACAATCGCCTAAAGCGCCTCATGGAGCTGCAGGCGCCGGACATCATCATCCGCAACGAGAAGCGTATGCTTCAAGAGGCCGTCGACGCCCTGTTCGACAATGGCCGCCGCGGCCGCGCCATCACGGGCCCGAACAAGCGTCCGCTGAAGTCGCTGTCCGACATGCTGAAGGGCAAGACCGGCCGTTTCCGGCAGAATCTTCTCGGGAAGCGCGTCGACTACTCGGGGCGTTCGGTGATCGTCGTGGGTCCGGAGCTCCGCCTGCATCAGTGCGGACTTCCGAAGAAAATGGCTCTCGAGCTGTTCAAGCCGTTCATCTACAACAAGCTCGAAGAGCGCGGGCTCGTGACGACCATCAAGAGCGCGAAGAAGATGGTCGAGAAGGAGCGCCCCGAAGTCTGGGACATCCTCGACGAAGTCATCCGCGAGCACCCGATCATGCTGAACCGTGCGCCCACGCTCCACCGCTTGGGCATTCAGGCATTCGAGCCAGTTCTGATCGAAGGCAAGGCCATCCAGCTTCATCCGTTGGTCTGCGCCGCCTACAACGCGGACTTCGATGGCGATCAGATGGCCGTGCACGTGCCTCTGTCCGTCGAGGCGCAGGTCGAAGCGCGCGCGTTGATGATGTCGACCAACAACATTCTCTCGCCAGCGAATGGCAAGCCCATCATCGTGCCGACCCAGGACATGGTCCTCGGCCTCTACTGGATGACGCGGGAGCGCCCCGGTGTGCGGGGTGAGGGCAAGATCTTCTCGAACGAAGAAGAGGTGCGGATCGCCTACGATCAGAATGAGATCGACCTTCAGGCGAAGGTGACCGTTCGGATCGATGGCACTCGGGTGGCTACGACCGTGGGTCGTGTCCTGCTGTACGAGATCGTGCCCCACGAGATCCCGTTCTCCGAAGTCAACCAGGTGATGAAGAAGAAGGAACTCGCGAACCTGATCGACATCTCCTACCGCCAGGCTCAGAACAAGTCGACGGTCATCTTCGCCGACAAGCTGAAGGACGTGGGCTTCCGGCACGCGACCAAGGCTGGCATCTCCATCGGGATCAAGGACATGCGGATTCCCGATACGAAGGGTGCGTTCATCGACGAGGCGAATGGCGAAGTCGCGGAGATCGCCGATCAGCACGCCAACGGTCTGATCACCGAGGGAGAGCGCTACAACAAGGTCGTCGACATCTGGGCTCAGAAGACGGACCAGATCGCCGACGCCATGATGCACGAAATCCGGACCGAGGAGATCGCGGACAGCGAAGGCAAGATGCATGAGGTCGAGAGCTTCAATCCGATCTTCATGATGGCGGACTCCGGCGCGCGTGGCTCCGCACAGCAGATTCGTCAGCTCGCCGGCATGCGTGGCCTGATGGCCAAGCCGTCGGGTGAGATCATCGAGACGCCGATTACCGCGAACTTCCGCGAAGGTCTGACCGTGTTGCAGTACTTCATCTCCACCCACGGCGCTCGTAAGGGCCTCGCGGATACGGCGCTGAAGACCGCCAACTCGGGTTACCTGACACGGCGCCTGGTCGATGTTGCGCAGGACTGCATCATCAACGAGATCGATTGCGGCACCTTCGACGGTATCGACATGACGCCGCTGATGGAGGGCGGCGAGATCATCGAGTCTCTCGGTGATCGTGTGCTCGGTCGAGTGGCGCTCGAGGATATCCTCGACCCGTTCGACGATCGAGTGTTGGTCGAGGCCAACGAAGAGGTCGACGAAGATAAGGTGGCTCTGATCGAAGAGGCCAACGTCGATCACGTCAAGATTCGTTCGGTGCTCACGTGCCAGGCAACCCGCGGCGTGTGCTGCTCGTGTTACGGCCGAGACCTCGCACGCGGCCACATGGTCAATATCGGTGAGGCGATCGGCGTCATCGCGGCCCAGTCGATTGGTGAGCCGGGCACGCAGCTCACAATGCGTACCTTCCACATCGGTGGTGCCGCGAGTCGGCAGATCGAGCAGACGGAGCTGGAGGCTCGTCACGACGGCATCCTCCGGTACATGGGCCTGCACGTCGTCACCAATAAGGACGGCGACCGGGTCGCGATGTCGCGCAATGGTCAGGTCTCGATCGTCGAGGTCAGCGAGGACAAGGGCCGCGAGCGTGAGCGCGAGCGTTATCCGATCCTCCCCGGCGCGAAGCTCAAGATCGCGGACGGCGGCAAGGTGAAGCGCGGTGACATGGTCGCCGAGTGGGACGCCTACACCGTACCGGTCCTCACTGAGGTTTCGGGCAAGGTGAAGTTCGGCGATCTCATTCCAGGCATCACGATGGAGGACCGCCTCGACGAGCGTACCGGTCTCTCGACCACGGTCGTGATCGATTACACCGCGAGCCTGACGGCTCCGGTGGAAGAGAAGACCGTCAAGGGCAAGAAGAAGACGGCCAAGGCCAAGAAGGAAGAGGCTGCCGCTGCTCAGCCCACGCCTCGCATCTCGATCAAGGGCGCGGACGGCAAGACCGTCAAGCTCGATGGCGGGCAGGAGGCTCGCTACCAGCTACCGGTCGGCATCCACGTATCGGTGGTCGACGGCCAGGAAGTTCTGGCTGGCGACGTGGTCGCGAAGATGCCGCGGGAAACGACGAAGACGAAGGACATCACGGGCGGTCTTCCGCGGGTGGCCGAGCTCTTTGAGGCTCGCAAGCCGAAGGAGTTCGCGATCGTCAGTGAGATCGATGGTGTCGTCTCCTTCGGAAAGGACACGAAGGGCAAGCGCAAGGTCGAGGTTACGCCTGAGGTCGGCGAGAAGCGCGAGTACCTCATCCCGAAAGGCAAGCACATGCGTGCTCACCCGGGGGACCACGTACGCGCAGGCGACGCCCTCATGGACGGTTCGTCCAACCCGCACGACATTCTCACGATCATGGGGGAGAAGGCGCTAGCCAAGTTCCTCGTGGACGAGGTTCAGGAGATCTACCGCCTCCAGGGCGTGCGCATCAATGACAAGCACATCGAGGTGATCGTGCGGCAGATGCTGCGCCGCGTGCGTATCACGGCGGTGGGCGACACCGAGTTCCTCATCGGGGACAACGTCGAGAAGTGGCGCTTCGAAGAGGAAAACCAGAAAGCCGAAGAGGCCGACGGTGAGCCGGCACGCGCCGAGCCCTTGCTGCTGGGCATCACGAAAGCCAGCCTCTCGACCGAGAGCTTCATCTCGGCGGCCTCGTTCCAGGAGACCACCAAGGTACTTACGGAGGCGGCGATCAACGGCAAGCTCGATCGCCTTACCGGCCTCAAAGAAAACGTGATCATGGGCCGGCTGATCCCCGCAGGTACCGGCGTGAAGCAGTACAACGAGCTCGAGGTCGAGGTTCATGAGCCAGAGGCGGGGAGCCTCCCAGACGAGGAGACAGGCCTCGTCGGGGACCACACCGTCGAGGTCGCTTGACAGCAAAGCCCTCGTTTCCTAAATAATCCTGCTTCAGCCTTGTATTTCTCCGCCTTGACGCAGAGCGCCATTGTGGAAAAGCACCAAAAATCAAGGGATTAGCAGTTCACTAGAACCACGAACCCGGATGTTTCGCGGAGTAGCGGAGCAACTGGGACCAATACGGATACGAACTTCGAATGCCAACGATCAATCAGCTCGTGAAGCGAGGCCGCGAAAAGCAGCGGCGCAAGCAGAACACTCCGGCCCTGCAGGCTTCGCCGCAGAAGCGGGGTGTTTGCACGCGCGTCTATACCCAGACGCCGAAGAAGCCGAACTCGGCGCTTCGGAAAGTCGCTCGCGTGCGCCTCACGAACGGCATCGAGGTCACTTCGTATATCCCGGGCATTGGCCACAACCTGCAGGAGCACTCCGTCGTGCTCATTCGTGGTGGCCGTGTGAAGGATCTGCCGGGCGTGCGCTATCACATCATCCGCGGGACTCTCGACGCCGTCGGCGTTACCGAGAGGAAGCGCGGTCGCTCGAAGTACGGCGCCAAGCGCCCCAAGTGAGATCAGCGGGGCGCGTCAATTCATCACGTTCGTCCACAATAAGTAGTTGGGGATGACTTCCGGCCTTGGGTCGGAAGCGGACCCGCGGGCCACCGGGAGTCGAAGGACGATCGGGGCTTGTGCGGACATCGGTTGCAGCTGCTGGGATCTTTAGGATCGCAGAGCTCTTTGGGAACGAGAGATCAATGCCACGTAAAGGTGAGGTTCGTCGGCGCGATGTGCTGCCGGATCCGAAATATCACGATCGTCTGGTCACCAAGTTCATGAACAACATGATGTTTGGTGGGAAGAAGAGCCTCACCGAGAGGATCTTCTACGGCGCCCTCGACCTCATCCAGGAGCGTTCTGGCGAGGACCCCGTCGCCGTATTCCGCAAGGCTCTCGACAACGTGAAGCCGGCCGTCGAGGTCCGTTCTCGCCGAGTCGGTGGCGCCACGTACCAGGTCCCCATCGAAGTCCGCCAGGTTCGTCGCGCCGCTCTTGGTATGCGCTGGTTGGTTCAGAGCAGCCGGGCACGCCATGAGAAGTCGATGGTCGAGCGCCTGGCCGGAGAGTTCATGGACGCCGCCGCCAGCCGCGGCAACGCTGTCAAAAAGAAGGAAGACACCCACCGGATGGCAGAGGCGAACAACGCCTTCTCTCATTACCGCTGGTAGTCGGACGCACGGAAGCTCAACGGTCGAATCATGGCTCGCCAAACACCACTCGAACGCACCCGGAACATCGGCATCATGGCCCATATTGATGCGGGTAAGACCACGACCACCGAGCGCGTTCTGTTCTATACCGGTATCAACTACAAGATCGGTGAAGTTCACGACGGCGCCGCTACGATGGACTGGATGGAGCAGGAGCAGGAGCGTGGCATCACGATCACGTCCGCTGCCACGACCTGCGAGTGGGACGACCACAAGATCAACATCATCGACACACCCGGCCACGTCGACTTCACGATGGAAGTGGAGCGCTCGCTCCGCGTCCTCGACGGCTGCGTAGCTCTCTTCGATTCGGTTGCCGGCGTGGAGCCGCAGTCGGAGACGGTGTGGCGCCAAGCCGATCGTTATGGCGTTCCCCGGATCTGCTTCATCAACAAGATGGACCGCATCGGCGCCGACTTCGATCGCTCGGTGGCGATGATCAAGGACCGCCTTGGATCGAATCCAGTGGCACTCCACGTGCCGATCGGCGCCGAGGACGATTTCCGCGGGGTCGTCGACCTCGTGGCCATGAACGCGGTGGTATGGGACGACGAGAGCCTCGGCGCGGAGTTCCACATCGAAGAGATTCCTGCCGAGTTAGCGGAGAAGGCCGCGGCAGGGCGTGAAACGCTCCTCGAGGCCGTGGCGGATGCCGACGAAGCCCTGATGGAGAAGTACCTCGAGGGTGGCGAGATCACGCTCGAGGAGGTCAAGGCCGCGATCCGGACCGGGACGCTGGATGGGACGGTCGTTCCCGTGCTCGCGGGTACCGCGTTCAAGAACAAGGGTGTGCAGCCTCTTCTCGATGCAGTCATCGACTACCTTCCGTCGCCTCTGGACAAGCCAGCCGTCGAGGGCGTTGGCGAGAAGGGCGAGACCGAGACCCGTTCCAGCTCCGATGATGCTCCGTTCAGCGCGCTTGCGTTCAAGATCATGACGGACCCATTCGTGGGGACCCTCACGTTCTTCCGCGTGTACTCGGGGCGGATGGAATCGGGCTCGTACGTCGTGAACGCCTCGAACGGCAAGAGAGAGCGTGTCGGGCGTCTCCTGAAGATGCACGCGAACAAGCGTGAGGAGATTCAGGAAGTGCTCGCAGGCGACATCGCCGCGGCCGTGGGTCTCAAGGCCACTCGTACCGGTGACACGCTCGCGGACCCCGACAAGCCGGTCATTCTCGAGTCGATCGACTTTCCGGAGCCGGTCATCGACATCGCAATCGAGCCGAAGACCAAGGCGGACCAAGAGAAGCTTTCGACGTCTCTGGCAAAGCTCGCGAACGAAGATCCTTCCTTCCGGGTGCACACGGACGAAGAGACCGGCCAGACGATCATCGCGGGCATGGGCGAGCTCCACCTCGAGATCATCGTCGATCGCCTCACTCGTGAGTTCAACGTCGACGCGAACGTCGGCAAGCCGCAGGTTGCGTATCGTGAGACGATCCGCAAGACGATCGATCATGAGCACAAGTTTTCACGGCAGACGGGCGGACGCGGACAGTACGGTCACGTCTTGCTGACGATCGAGCCGCGCGAGCCTGGCGAAGGTTTCGCGTTCTTCGACAAGATCAAGGGCGGCGTCGTGCCGCGCGAGTACATTCCGGCGGTGGAGAAGGGCATCCGCGAAGCGCTCGACACGGGCGTGATGGCGGGCTACCCCGTCGTCGATATCGGCGTGACGCTTTACGACGGATCGTACCACGAAGTGGATTCCTCCGAGATGGCCTTTAAAATCGCCGGGTCGATCTGCTTCAAGGAAGGGTGCAAGCGCGCTTCGCCGGTCCTTCTGGAGCCGGTCATGGCCGTCGAGGTCGTTACGCCCGAGGAATTCATGGGCGACGTCATCGGGAACCTGTCCGGTCGACGGGGCAAGGTCTCGGGCATGGAGCCTCGTGCAGGGGCGCAAGTCGTCACGGCTGAGGTCCCACTGAAAGAGATGTTCGGTTACGCCACCGAGTTGCGTTCAATGACGCAGGGGCGGGCCAGTTACAGCATGCAGTTTTCGAAGTATGAGGCGGTGCCGCAGGCGATCTCCGAGGAGATCACCGCGCGCGCCGGAGCGGCGTAGGGCCGGTTTTTTGATCCCGCCATTTGGCGGGGAATGAGTCGTCGGGAACCCCCCGGCGCGGAACAAGACGAAATAGGAGAGGGTGCTGCAATGGCGAAGGCAAAGTTCGAGCGGAACAAGCCGCACGTCAACGTGGGGACGATCGGACACATCGACCACAGGAAGACGACGCGGACCGCCGCGATCACGAAGACGCAGGCCGACAAGAAGCTCGGCGAGTACATCGCGTTCGATTCGATCGATAAGGCGCCCGAGGAAAAGGC
>JAJCZO010000054.1 GCA_029262355.1 Deltaproteobacteria bacterium | reverse complement strand
CAACCCGACCTACGCGAACCTCGCCGATCACTACGGCGTGACGGTGCTCCCGGCGCGACCGTACAAGCCCAAGGACAAGGCGAAGGCCGAGCAGGGAGTACTGCTCGCCGAGCGGTGGATCATCGCCGCTCTTCGCAATCGAACTTTCTACAGCCTGGGCGAACTGATCGAGGCGATCTGGCCGCTGCTCGACCGCCTGAACGACCGGGTGATGCGTAAGCTCAAAGTGTCGCGCCGCGAACTCTTCGAGTCTCTGGATCGTCCGGCGCTCGGCCCGCTGCCGTCGGTGCCGTACGAGTACGCCGACTTCAAGCGCGTGCGTGCGAACATCGACTACCACGTCGAGTACGAGCAGCATTACTACAGCGTGCCGTACTCGCTGCGCGGGACGCTGCTCGACCTACGAGCGACGACTGCGACGGTGGAGATCCTGCACAACGGGACTCGCGTGACGGGCCACGCACGCAGCTCGAAGAAGCATGGGTACACGACGAACCCCGAGCACATGCCGAGCTCCCATCGTGCCCATGCGGAGTGGACGCCGTCGCGGCTGATCTCGTGGGCGCATACGATCGGGCCGTGTACGGCGGAGCTGGTGGAGGCGCTGATCAAGCAGCGTCCGCACCCCGAGCATGGGTATCGGGCGTGCCTCGGCGTGATCCGACTGAACAAGCGGTACTCCGAGGAGCGGATCGAGAAGGCGTGCGCTCGGGCGCTTTTCCACCGGGCCGTGTCGTACCGGAGCGTCGAGGCGATCTTGAAGAACAAGCTCGACGAGCAGGAAACGGCAGAGCCGCCCGCACAGGAGCCGCTTCCCCTGCACGAGAACATCCGAGGTCCGCGCTACTACCACTGACGCGAACCTGCGCCGTCACGGGCTCGCGGCGAACATCGAGCTCCACGACCGAGAGGAATCCCCTTGCTGATCGAACAGACCATGGAAAAACTCGTCGCGCTCAAGCTCCAAGGCATGACCGCGACGCTCCAAGAGTGGCTCGACAATCCGAAGCGACAACAGATGAAGCCCACGGACCTCGTCGCTATGCTGGCCGACGCCGAGTGGCTGCACCGCGAGAACCGGAAGCTGACGACACGGCTGGGTCAGGCGCGATTCCGACACTCGGCCTGCGTCGAGGACATCGACTACCGACATCCTCGTGGGCTGAAGAAGGGGCTCATGCAGGAACTCGCGTCGTCGCGCTGGGTCGCGCACCACCAGTCGGTCATCCTCACGGGCAAGACTGGGACGGGGAAGAGCTACCTCGCGTGTGCTCTTGGCCAGAAAGCGTGTCGCGACGGGTTTGGCGTCATCTACAAACGGACGTCACGCCTCTTCGATGAACTCGCGCAGGCTCGCGCCGACGGAACGTACCTGACGGTCCTACGACGGATCGCCAAGGCATCGGTGCTCATCCTCGACGACTTCGGGCTCGAACGGCTCGGAGCCCCCGAGCGCCGTGCTCTGCTCGACGTGCTGGAGGATCGCTACGACGTCTCGTCCACCGTCATCACGAGCCAACTGGAACCCGACAAGTGGCACGCCGTCATCGGCGATGAGACTGCCGCCGACTCTATCTGCGACCGGCTCGTCCACGCCGCTCACCGGATCAAGCTGGACGGAGAATCGCTCCGCAAGAAACGCTCCCCCTTGAATCAGGACGACAAGAACTCCAAGTAGAACTCACGCCCAGCGTCGCTTCGCTCCGATGGTGTCCGGTTTGCCCGGAATGACTGTCCGCTTTGCGCCGGAACGGGTGTCCGGATTCGCCGGAATACGCACCGGCATCACCTGCCAGCAGGGCGAAGCGTAGATGAGGAACATGGCGCGGCATCTCACCGATGGCTTCGACAGGTTCCTACTGGGCAAACGCTACCTCGTTCTCGACCGCGATCGGCTGTTCAGCCGAGCCTTCCGGGAGATCCTGCGGGGCAGCGGCGTGGAGCCGCTGCGGTGTAACTGTCAGCGCTGCCGCGTCTGGACGCGGAGTAGAGGATCACCGATGATGCTCGCGACGAGCAATGGAGACGGGGTCAGTTCGACAGGAGATCACGCGGAAGCGTGACGGTGCCCGGATTCGTTATCGCGCGCCGGGTCGCCTCGGCGAGGTATGCACGGGGGTCGATGCAGGCGAGTTTCGCTGTCTCGACGAGGCTGTAGAGTCGCGCTGCCACCTTTGTGCCACGCATCGAGCGCGACTCGTAGTGGTTTTTGCGTCCGATCGCGGGTCCGCGCATTCCCCGTTCGACCCTGTTGGTGTCGAGGGGAAGCCTGGGCTCCTGCGATTCGTCGACGACGCCAGCGTAACGCCGGCCTCATCGGCCCGCGCTTCGAGCGCGTAGAGCGCACCGATCTTCTCCACCATCTCGGTTGCCCCATCCACCAACGCCCCCTGGAGCCTAGGAGACGAACCGCAGCCAGTACAGTACGCCCATGAGCCCGGCCCACAGCCCCACCGCTCTTCCGGAGCCGACCAACGCCCCGGCAATCCCCAGGAGACTGCCCAGCCCGACCAAAGTCGTCGCGCTCGTGGGTACCCCACTGGTCAGCTGGCCTGTCACGGTGTCCATCTGGAAGGCGAGGACCGTGTAGCCAACCAATACCAACGCGAATGCGACATACCCCATACGTCACTCCCTTAGTCTAAGTCTGCCGCGCTGGAGCAAATGCGCGAACCAAAGCTGCGTGCTCCGAGACGTGAAGCTGCGAGCCCGTCAGCTGGCATCGGATGGCGAGCCCAAGGCTGGCCAGTGCAGGGATTGTTGGCGATCGCTCAAACCCGACGCCGGGCCGCGGACTCAGTCAGCTCGGTCACGTGACCCGTTCACGGCTTCGGTGGCTCGATCTCTATCTGGGCGTGGTGAAGTGTCGATTCGCTCGGTCAGGCGAGAAACCTCGTGGTCCAGCCGCGCCAACGTGAGCGTGGCCTCGTCCACCTTGGTTCCAACCCTGTCGAGTTGGTCCAGTCTCGCCGTCAGGACGCCCAGTTCGCGGTTCACCTGAGCGATTGACTTCAGGGACTCGCCTTCCTTCTCGTCGCCGGTGACAGAGAAAGAGGAGAGGAGGAACAGGAAGGCGACTATCGCGGCGATCGCCTGCGCGTTGAAATAGGGATTCCCGTTGTCGTTCCCGCGTCGCAGCCGCGCGATACCTCGTCCGGCCAGAACGCAGCTGGTGACGCAACAGACCGCGGAGAGGCCTACAAGCGTCCAGTACGTCAGTCCTACCTTGAAATTCGGAACGACAACGGCAACGCTCGCACCGGCCAATGCGAGAACGCTGAACGCCGCGGTCGTGATCATCAGGCTGATCGTCTGCTTGTATGATGTCGTGTCGCTCATGGTTCTTCGCGATCCCACAGACGCCAAGATTTCAGGTGAAGATCGTCTAGCTCCTCTGAGGTTGCACGGAGCAGATGGGACGCTGCCACGTCGGTTCGTCCTTCTGCCTCGGAGAACCGAGTGGCAGTTTGAACGATCCGCCGCACGTCCAGTACGAGGTTCTCGGCAAAGTCGCCGCCAAAGGGCGTCGGGGAGCTGTCGTGCGCGATCGGCAGCGCGGCCATCTGATGGAGATTGACGGTGAGAAAGAGCAGCCCGTCTTCACGGATCTGGTAGTTCGGGAACTCTGCCGCGACATTCTCAATCGCTCGTACCACCAGGTCCAGATGATCGGCCGCGCCCGGCGCAATAGGGAACAAGGATGTAGGCGCCGCGAGCAGCACACGGTAGGCCGATCGGGCTTCGGCGTAGATCTGTCTGAACGCTCTATGCATGGTCATCCCTCCTGTTGCTGAAGATCGCAGCGGCCAGCTCCGTCTCTGGTGACTCTCAGATTGCCCTTTGTGGCGTCAATACCCTAGGGTGGTGATCGTCGCCACGCTTGGGAACGAAGCTCGGAGCAAGATCACCGAGGCGCCCCGAGCCATCATGCCGCACCCATACGCAGCGCACTCCCGCTGCCGAGATCGTGTGCCCTTTCCCTTTCTTCGCGAGCTCGTTCGCCGCTCGCGTCTGGCCCCACGTTGGCTGATCGATCGCCAACTCCACCACCGCGTCCTCGATCTCGGGCGACATCCGGTTCTTCAGCCGCAGCCCCGCTGGTGCCACCTCCGTTCTGGACAGGGGGCTGTAGGCATCGTCACCGGATACAGCTGAGTGGTGGAGTCTTGATAGTCGGTCGGCTTTCTAGAGCTTGTCCAGGAGATTCAGGACGAAGAGCAGCGGATTGAAGACACCCGAGAGCCAAAGACCCAGCATGACGCCGCCCACTCCACCGACGAGCAAGTTCGAGCGCGGGTCCGCGCTCGAATCGCCTAGCTCGTGCACCGTCGCGTCACCTCCGAATAGTGAGACGGCCACCATCGCGACTCCACCAACCAAGAGAATGAGTCCAAAGACCGTAGCCACGACTCTGTTGCTATAGGCTCGGAGGCGCCTTGTCTTCAAGCGTCAGCCAGCTGCCCCATCCAGCGCACGTCAAGCGCGTGTCACGCGTGAAATGGCAGGCCTCGGCGCTCCCCAGCTCGTCAATGCGCGATCTGATCGCTCTCGATACCGGGCCGATCCGAAGTCGCGATCCTGGAGGCCCCGGCGATGACCTCAGGTAGCGATGAAATCAGGATCCGAGGCGGCCCGCGCCCTGCAGAATTCGTCCGCAGCCGCGAAGCCGACCACAAGAAGAACTCCCGCCCACCCCAGCACGAACAGTTCGGCGCTCATCATGAACCAGATTGTCAATGTCAGCAGGCCGACAGCGCCATCCCGATTGGCAGCTGTGATCCCGGCCTGCCGCACGTGGCGGACCTGAAACCGAGCTGCCAAGGCTAGACGCGCGGTATGGCCCGAGATCGCCGACAGAAGGATGACCGCAGCACCAAGCCAACCAACTTTCGACAGCCACATTCTCGCTGGCAGCACCCCGAGAAAATCGAGAGCGAGCACAACGAAGGCAAGGTGACCCAGCATCGCTCCAAAGGCGCTCAGCATCTGAACCATGGCCGAAAGGAGTCGCCATAGCGCCGAGAGAGGCCTCGCCAGTGCGGACGGAACCGTAGCTGGAGAGGAGTAGGCGGAAGGATGAAGACGGTAGGCAATTGCCCTAGCCACCGCTGGTTGGAACTCCATTACGTGCGGCGTCGTCTCCGCGACCTCACGCTGCTGCTCGAGAACTGCGCGGAAGGCCGGCCGCCAGCTCCAGCGCTCGACGTCCGGTCCATCAAGCCCCGGCTCGATGAGAACGATGACTTCCGGCACCCCTGCTTCCGCTCGTCCGGCCAACGCTGCCTCCATTTCCGCGGCCGGCCACCCCCTCTGGACTGCCCGCGAGTCTGCGAGGGCGATGAACACCGTGGCGCGGCCCAGGTTCGCGTTCAATTCTCGCCGCCACGATCCGCCGGGAGCGATGTCAGTGTCGCGAAAGAACAATGCTCCTACCTGTGACAGCTCTGCCTCCAAGACTTCAGCCGCCTTTCGCCCCCAGTCCGAAGCTCGCGCGTAGCTGATGAAAACACGGGACGTGGTGACAGGGAGTAGGGGGCTTCGCCACGGGTCCAGCCAGGTTGCCCCGGCCTGCCTCCTTAGGTGAGGCGAGAGGCGCCCGTGGAGTTCCGCCGTACCCTCGAGCGAGATCGGGAGCATTTCCCTCCTGGCGGTGTAGCCACGCCGGCGCGCTATCTCGAGTAGCACACCCCACACGAGTCCCAGCACGACGAATCTTGCAGGGGCATCGATTCGGACCGGAACCCCTAGCATATGAGGCCCCAGGAAGGACGACAAAGAGGCGCCAACGATCAGGCCAGGATCTCTCCAGATCCTGATTGGAAAGAACCCGTGACGAGAGAACACGTACAGCGTCACAACGAGGAAAGGCAGCGCCCCAATGGCGCATACGAACGCGACGACATCTTCCCACCGAGAAAAGTCGCCCAATGAAGCTCTGGGATCCCAGACGGGAAGCCAGAAGATGAGACCGATCGCGGTGATAGCGGATATCGCCTGGACACCCGAAGCACCGCGACCTGCAACGTCGTCAAAGCCGAGCCTCAGCCGTCGCCAAGTGCTCATCCTACGGATGTGCTCCAGCTCCTCGAGAAACGCGCAGAGATCGCGACCAGCCGCCGCCGGATCCGCGTTCTTCAAGATCTGGACAGTGTCCTCAAGCTGTTGGAGGAGTTTGGAGGCGTCGCTGTTGCCAGCCGCCTTGAGGTCGCGCCACTCTGTTCCGCCCGTAATGACGTACAGCCGGAAGTCGTCCCGGCGCGCGACGCAACTCGCGCAGTGGAGAAGGAACTCGACATAGTCAGGCACGCAGAGATCGGGACCCTCGAGCATTGCCACCACAGCGATGAACGAGTCCGGATCTCGCATCTTGAGATCGCCTGGCTCCGCCCGCCGTCCGAAGACTACCCGATCGGCATCGACGGAAACACAGGCCGAGCTGACCTCCGCGACCACGACGTCCAGGAGGGTTTGACAGGCTACCTCACTCATGCCCGCAACTAGGATGCCTGTTGCTCCATCTATCTTCTTGAGCGGGGCCAACTAGTCTTCCGCACCATCGGTCCCCGCCTGCGGAGGCGAGCTCCTCCCGAGGTTTCGAGTGGGCATCAGCAGCTGTTCGATCGCCGCTATTCTTCGAGTGTCGTCCAGAGCCCAGTCGATGCTCCTAGCATGTTCTGCATGAGCACGAGCATCGCTTGCATGACCTAGCCGAAAAAGAGCCTGCGCAGCGTAAAAGTGGCATAGGCTGACGCTGGCTCTCGCACGCGGATTGCTCTTCACGATAGACTCGAAGCGTTCCAGGGCGTCGAGGAAGTACTTGCTTGCCTCTGTCCAATTCCCACAGAGTCGCTCGATCAGTCCCAGCTGGTACTCGGCTGCCGCGACGTTGAACTCGACGCCATCGGACTGGCTCTTCTCCAACGCAGCGCAGTAGAGGCGCCGGGCTTCTCCGAGCGAATGATCGCGCTTTGCTCGTTCAATCTGCTCAACGGTGGGGCCAAGGAGGTCCACGCGAGCCTGCGCATTAAACGTTTCGTGTAGCCGGAAGGCTTCTTGGTAGGCCTTGTGTGCAGGCCGGAGAAAGCTCCAAAACCACTGGCCGACTGATCCGCGCTCACGCACCCTCTAAGTCCCTCCGCCAAAGATCCCCGCTGCGCCTCGGGCACGGTAGAGCCCACTCGCAAGTCGTTGCAGGCGAGAATATGAAGCATGGTCAAAGCCCTCCAGATTGTGTTCGCGAGCTATCCGCTCGAGCATGCCCGGGATCCCGTTTCGACCAGACAAGTACCGTTCCGTAGTGACTACCCACCGCGCACATTCGCGAGCGTAATCGATCTCGCCCGCCGGTGTCTTCTGCGGTGGTGGGGCGCTTCTCCTCAGTTCGTGCATCCGATCGGATTCCGAGGAGACGATCGCATCGTAGTCAGCGCCATCGAACTGGAGGCGTCCAGAGGCGATGATTGTGCTCACTGAATCGGCCGAGTCTAGGTCCCAGCCGTGCCGCTGAGCGATCTGCGCTATCGGCTTGAGCATCTGGTTCATCCGAGAACCCCATCCCTCGGAGGCCAGCGGCATCGCGTAAAGGGTACGCGTCCATCGGTACGAGAAGCCGAGGAGGAGCGCCAAGATGCAGGCCTGGAGGAACGTCAATCGGAGACTGGCTAACCAATACAGGATCGCCCAGCCGGCCATCCAGGAGATTGTACTGAACAAGCCCCATGATGTCGGCCAGGCGGCAATTCCGTTGTGTGGGACCCCGATGAGTGCCACGAGTCGCCCTAGGAAAATGTTGCCGATCCCTAGAAGCGCAACGGCGAGCCAGGCGTAGCTCTCAGCACTCACAATCGGGAGGCCATCCGCGTGGATCGAGCATGGGGACCAGAGTCGGCACGTCTCCGGCTCAGTCATCAACCATGGAACGCACAATGAGCGCGCCGACCATTCCACCGGCAGTCCCTGCCAGCAGAGACCACACGGCTCGAGGGTCAGACGACAACCACTCGCCAAGGCTCCCATCTGTGGGCGGCCACGCTCCGTAGGTCATCCTGAACGTGCCCATCGCGACAACGAAGAAACCAATGGTTCCGAAGCCGTTCTTCATCCGCTGGAAGCTCCCAAACCACTGTGTGCCTCGAAAACCCTCCCCCAGTCAAGTGCTCCAAGCAGGCGCGGTGGTCCTCCCGAGCTACGCATGATCGCATCATCCCGACGGACGGCTCGGAGCACCCGCAGTTTGAACACTATCGTCCCGGATGTTGACATCGACTGACCCGACGTGGCTCTGATCCTCTCGGGAGCGCGAATGCGATTCGTGCTGTTCGCTTGGAGCAAACTCGGGTGGCCTCCCCAGACTTCTATCGGCTTCGCTCTCGACATCGCCTAAGGCACGCGGCCTGGTTCGCGGGCCTCGCGCTGGTGAGTTCGTGCTCGCTGGGCCCAGAAACGTGGGAACCGCACGTGCTGGGTCTTGAGATCGAGACGAACGGCACCAGTACCCGCGTGAGTCTCGAAGGAGGTCCCCCGATCCTCCAGCTGGATCCGGGGGATGAGTTGCAGATCACCGGGCTCCGGTTAGCCCTGCTTCCCACACGAAGATCGAAGCGCGGCTCAATGGTGATACAGGTCCGAGAGGTACCAGAGGTTCCTGCGTCAGCGGTGAAGCTCGAGGCCCGGGTGTTCGGGGAGATGAGGAAGAGAGAGAACGGTAGGCCGTGCTACGACGAGCGCGATCGCTATGAGTCTGATTGGTTCGCGGTTCAAAGCAGCCCTTGGGAGGCGCATGATCGTGGGCCTTCCTGGATCTTGGGTGGGAACTGGGACGAGATCCGGATTTCCGTCCAAGTTCGTCCATCGCCGCCGACGAATCTTCCTGACCGATACATGGTGAATGTGATCATGCTCGAGCCTAGTGATCCAGCATCCCGCCTGCGGCGGAACGTCGGCCAGAACATCTTCTCCCGGCTCGCGGATTCCTTTCTCGGGGACAAGCTCTGTTCCGACTGACCATTGCGCAACGCGCATTCGATCGATCTTCACTTTGGAAGGCGGGTGTTGTTCCGGCAGGAGCGATGCGAACCGTTGGCGGGATGAAGGAACGCGAGCGAGCCGTTCGACATGCATGGCTGACAGACATCAATCCGCCAGATCCACGCGGATTCTCGCGAAGCGTACGGCGCTCGCCGTGTACATGCCGAGCTGACGCTCGGGCGCGGCGTCTCGGTGGGCATCCGCGCCGTCGAGTTCCTAATGCAGCGGGCCGGTATCCGAGGCCTGCCGGGTCGCCCTCGCTACCGCCGCACCCCGAATGTGGCCACGGCCGAGGACCTCGTTGATCGCAATTTCTCACGCCCGGAGCCGAACCAGCTCTGGGTGACCGAATCACGGAGCACCCGACACGCGAGGGCAAGGTCTATTGCGCCGTCGTCTTGGACGCCTTCTCTCGGCGCGTCGTGGGCTGGTCGATCGATGCATCACAGACTGCGGCGCTCGTGACCAACGCGCTTGGCATGGCGATCGACCAGCGCTCGCCGGACGGAGACACCGTGATCCACTCGGATCACGGCACGCAATTCACTTCGTCGGCCTTCACGCAGCGCGCCCTCGACTCTGGTCTCGTGCCTTCGATGGGATCGGTTGGCGATTGCTTCGACAACGCCGTGATCGAGTCGTTTTGGGGGCGGGTGCAGGTCGAGCTACTGAATCGAAAGAAGTGGCGAACTCGAGTCGAGCTAGCGAACGCCATCTTCGAGTACCTAGAGATGTTCCACAATCGGCAGCGGCGTCACTCGGCGCTTGGAATGCTCACACCTGTCGAGTTTGAGGCTCGGCACAAAACGAGAACGGCAGCATGAATCCAGTTTTCGAACTCCGGAGAACCAGGGGCACGTCACGGGCCCCGGGAAACCCGGGGCGATTCAGGCCTATGCGTCTGTGGCGCCGCTCAACCACGTGAAGTCCGTGGCCCTTCATGTAGGTGGGCAGACGCATCGGTACATCCTCAAGTCCGCCCCGGCAGGCTCCTCCGCTTTCGTCCTTCTGCTTAATCTCGACACCGGGGTGGAGAGCGCAACGCCCTTCAAGACCCTTGACCTTTGGGGGTTTAGTCTAGGTGGAGAACTCTACTTGTCATCGGCTGGGCGCTACTGCGCAGATTTCCATCGGATCTGCGCGCCCGGTAGCGACGAAGAGCGCTTGTCACCACCTACACGTAGGTTTCTGCGGGGATTGGTCGGAATCCACGTGGCGTTCGTGCCCTGAAAGCTGCGTGGCTCTCCTGCCCGACATCAACCGGGAAGCGGAATGGGAATCGGATTGCGACCTTCAGAAAGCACTGCTCCCCCAGCGACAACCTTAGAGGGTTCAAGTTCACATCCGGCAGCAGGGGGTACACGGTTTACGCCTGCTATACGGACATCTAGGTGGGGGAACCTTGTGTGGACCGATACGGTTAGTCGCGCAACGTGGTGATCGACAGGCTGAGCGGCGAGCCCGGGATGGACCGTGCCGTCGAGCGGTTCGCCTCCTAGTAGACTACAACCATCGAAGGACGGTATAGACGGTCCCGACACGACACCTATGCAGCTACCGGCGAGGACCTTTCGCGTCTTCCTTAGCTCGACCTTCGAGGATCTCAAGGCCGAGCGCGACGCTCTCCATGAGCGGGTATTCCCGCGGCTGCGAGCATTATGCCTCGCCCGAGGAGCACGGTTCCAAGCGATCGACCTACGCTGGGGGATAAGCGAGGAGGCCGCGCTCGACCAGCAAACGCTCCCGATATGCCTCGCCGAGATCGCCCGCTGCCGCGAGGTCAGTCCCCGCCCAAACTTCATTGCGCTGCTGGGCGACCGCTACGGCTGGCGGCCGCTCCCGGCGGAGATCCCCGAAGCCGAATACGAGATGATTCGCGAGCATCTAACCTACGGCGAGGAGCAACAGATCTCTGCTTGGTATCGATTGGATGCCAACGCAGTACCCCCAGTATACTGTCTGCGGCCGCGGGAACGCGAGTACTCGAGCCCTCAGAGCTGGGAACCCGTCGAGCGCACACTGCGGACCACCTTGGCGCGGGCGGCTATGCCGCTCCCCGAAGGGGTTCGCCGGAACTTCGGAGCCTCAGCTACGGAGCAGGAGATCATCGCGGGCGCGCTCGACCGGAAGCTGGCTCCCGACGCCGAAGCGCACGTCTTCGCGTTCTTGAGGCAGATAGAGGGGCTCCCGGCGGACGGCAGCGCCGAGGGCTTTCGGGACTTCGACGAAGCTGGGAAGGTCGACGAGGAGGCGGAAGAACATCTCGCACGGCTGAAGGACCACCTGCGGGAGCGCCTCCGGGGCCACGTGCATGAGTACGCTGCGAAATGGGTGGGGAACACGGATTGCGAGTCGCCAATCTCGCAGCAACACGTAGGCCCCCTGTGCGACGACGTCTACCGCGCGCTCGAAGAGGTGATTCTCCGGGAGATCGGGCAGCTCGGAGATCGCGCCTCGCATTCTCTCGAGGTTGATGCGCACGCGCGCTTCGGTGAGGACCGAGCTCGCCACTTTCGCGGGAGGGCCGCGATCCGCGGGACGATCTCGGACTATCTTCGGAGTTCGAATCGGCGCCCGCTGGGCGTCTGCGGCCCCTCCGGCTCAGGAAAGTCGGCCTTGCTAGCGAAGGCGGCCGCGGAAGCCTCGATCCACCACCCTGATGCGGCCATCGTGGTGCGCTTCATCGGAGCGACGCCCGCCTCTTCGAACGGAGTCACGCTCCTTGCTAGCCTAGGCCACGAGATTGGGCGTGCCTACCGGATGGAGGTGGCGTCTGGCGAGTCCGACTATGCGGAACTCGAGCGCGTTCTTCTGGATCGCCTGGCGCTAGCGACCGCGGATAGACCACTTCTCCTCTTCGTCGATGCCATCGACCAGCTGGAGGCGGATGACCCGGCGCGTAGCCTAGCCTGGCTGCCGACGGAGCTGCCGGAACACGCGCGCGTCATCGTATCGGCACTCCCGGAAGGGTCCGGCGAGGCACTGAGGGCCCGATTGGGTGCGGAGCGGATCGCCGAAGTCGAGTTGATGCCTCCGTTCGAAGGCGAAGAGATTCTCGATCTATGGCTAGCGGACGCAAGGCGCTCGCTGACACCACCGCAGCGTGCAGCCGTGCTCGCAGGCTTCCGTGCATGCCCACATCCACTCTACTTGAAGCTAGCCTTCGAAGAGGCACGCCGCTGGCGGTCCTCCGGGTCAGTGCCCGAGCTACCTCCAGAGATTCCGGGCATCATCTCGCATCTGCTCGACAGGCTCTCGGACGAAGCGAATCATGGCGCGCTTCTCGTTTCGCGGAGTCTCGCCCTTATCGCTGCGGCCAAACACGGGCTCGGCGAAGATGAGCTCCTGGATCTCCTGGCCGGCGACGACGAATACTTCGAGCACTTGCGAGAGACGGCCCGCCACGAACTTCCTACAAGCTCGACGGGCGAACATCATCTGCCGGCGGTGGTTTGGTCGCGGCTCTACCTCGATCTGGAGCCCTACTTGACTGAGCGCAGCGCGGACGGCATGGCACTCCTCGCGTTCTACCACCGCCAACTGGGGGAGGCTGTTGCCGAGCGTTACCTACGAGACGAGGAAGAGGTCGCCCGGCACGAGGACCTAGCCGCCTACTTCGAGGCGAAGCCCATTCAACACGAAGATGCCGGCCTGCTTGCACCAAACCTGCGCAAGCTGTCGGAGTTGCCGTTCCAACAGGTGCTTGCACGACGTTGGAGTGAATTTGAGAACACTCTCACGGATCTTGAGTTCCTTGAAGCGAAGTGCGCGGCTGGGTTGACCCCGGCGCTACTCAGTGACTTCGCGATCGGGTCGGAGCGTGGGCGAAGTTCGGCCCGACTGAAGGAGTGGCAGAGCTTTCTCAAGCGGTATGCGCATGTTCTGGAGCGGTATCCTGATCAGTTCCTCCAGCTGTCGTACAACCAAGCGCGTTCCGGGGCAGTCTCCGAATTGGCGGAGCAGCGGTGCCCATCACAAGAGACAGGCCAGGTCTGGTTGCGTCGCTTGAACAGGCCCAACCTCGTTCAGCGGGGGGTCTTCGCGGCACATGAGTTCCGATCGGCGATCTCTGGTGTGTTCTCGGACGGCGAGGGTGAGCGGGCCGTCGTCTTCTGTGAGAACGGCACAGTCACGGGTACTGTCTCTTGCCTCGGGCATCGTCGAGGACGAGCACCCGTTCCCCTGGCCGGCCAAGGTCAAGCAGGTGTCGCAGGATCTCGAGTTGTGTCTCGTGCACCAGTCGAGCCAAGAGGTGTTTCTCACGAATCGCCGAACTGGCGAGGTGAGTTGGAGCCCCACGCTTCATCGGCAGATCGTCGATTGCCACATGGACCAGCGCGGCCAACGTGTAGTGCTTCTATACGGAGACGGACAAACCACCACGATCGATGTCCGAGAGAACACAATCATCGATTCGCGTTCTGCCATGTCCGAGATCCTCGTAGCCGTCGAGGGCGTGGTTGGGGGGCGTTATACAGATCATCCAACGCGAGCCCACCTTTGCCGTGTTTCTGCGGATGGTTGTACGGTCGCGTCGGCCGGCGGGATTGACAGGGAGAGCGGCTTTTTCGGCGGCCCCGAGAATCCCCTCGACGGATTCGGGGTTATCGCGGTGTGGCGGATCGGGAGTGAACGGCCACCGTTAGTTCTGCGTGGCTTCGCCGATGGAGTGGAACTCTTGGAGCTCAAGGAGGACGGCTCGGCCGTCGCGGCGGCGGCAAACGGGGTCCGTCATAGTGCCGACGACCGCTCTGCAGGCGTATGGGACTGCCAGAGCGGCGAGCAGTTGGGGCTCTGGAACATTGAAGTTGAGCCGATTAGGCATCTCGCCTTCACTGCCGAGGGTATTTGCGTTGGGGGCAGCAACAACACGCTTTACGGCCTTCGGATCGGAGAGCGAGACATTTCAAAACGCCATCGGCATGACGGCAAGATCACGCGCCTTCGCGCTGTCGGTCGAGGTGGTGTCTTGCTGGTTGCTGACTCGAAGCAAATGCTCTCGTGTCTGGCTCGAATCGAATCACGACCGGAAATAGGGCGTCACCACGAAGCGGTCAGAGCAATCGATGTTGCCGCGGATGGACGATGTGTGGTTTCAGGCGGCGAGGACGGTAGGGTATTGCGCGTCGACAGCGAGCGTCCTGACAGCGTGCGGAGTTCGCGAGCAACGCGCTCACGTGTCGCGAAGGTGAAGTGTCTGCCCGAAACAGACGGCTCCTTGAGCATTGGGGTTGACCGGAACTTCCATCGTCCGGGCGAAACACGTTCCGACCTCGGCGTAGATTCCGCCACAGCCTGTTGGCGCGTGGGAAGCATGACCGGTGAGGTTTCGTTTTTCACCGTACTTCCGCGTTCGAATACCGTGTACATCGCCCACGGTGTCTGTTCTGCCTTTGGGGCCGCCGACCCGGCCGGCATGTGGCCAGATCTCTACCCCAAGCTCTACGTGCCCAAGGACGGGTCCTTCAGCCCGGAGGATCTGCGGACAACGCGCCCCGTCCCGAACCTGTATTGGCGCAGCCGGCTCATAAAGCTGGGCTTCAGTCTCCCGCTTCGGCCTGAGAACATTCGCTTCGATGTGCTCAATGATGACCTCCCTAGGCTGAGTGAGAATTCGTTCGTGACGCCAGACGGGCGATACCTCGTGGGAGCCGGCGATGACGGAATACTCCGCGTGATCGATCTGAGAGGCGGTCAGATTGTGTCGCAGGTCGCCGCCGGCCTTGAGTGTAGCACGGTAGGGGGGGACGCCGCGGTGTGCAGGATGCCGACTGGAGCCGCACGACTGGTCAAGTTGAGCCTTCCTGATTTGGAGTGCGTTGAAGACCTGGGGGAGTTCTCTGACTTCGACAAGTGCGCGATCCTCGGGCGGGGCCACCTTCTTCTTAGCGACAGGGACGAGACTCGCGCAGTAAACCTCGTCGACGGAACCGTTGTGGCAAGGATTCCCGGATCGCTCCGGCTCACTCCTTCGCATTGCCAGTGGTTTGGAGTATCCCAGACCTCTAGAGACCTCGTGCTTGTTGATTCCACGACGTTCCAGGCGTTCGCCGGGTACGGTGGCCTGGCGCAGATTACGTGCCTCGGTTCGGCGGAGAGTTCTGACTATCTTGCCGTGGGCTACGCTGATGGAAGCGTGCATCACTTGGAGATCGTCGGCTCCAACATCACGAAACCTGCCTAGGAGGCTGCGCCGGCAGAAGACCCCGGCGTCAAGATATTGTAAGATGCGGGATGGGACGAGAGTTTCGGCCGTACGAGCCTGATCAGAGGTATCTACTACCACCATCGCTGCGGGAATGGCTGCCAGAGGAGCACCTGGCGTTTTTCGTTTCCGACGCAGTCGATGCGATGGACCTGAGCGCATTTGTGGCTCGGTACGGCGACGACGGGCCCTGGCAACCAGGCGTTTGACCGTTTGACCTGCGGATGATGGTGAAGGTGCTGCTGTACGCATACGCGATCGGCACGTTTTCTTCGCGTGGGATCGCGGCGAAGCTGCACGAGGACGTAGCGCTTCGAGTGTTCGGGGCTGGGAACTTTCCGGCGCAGCGGACGATCGCGGACTTTCGGGTGCGTCACCTCGAGGAGTTCCAGGACCTGTTTGTGCAGATGGCGCGGGAAGCGGGCCTGGTGAAGCTGGGGTGATTCACCTTCGGAGATCCGAAGGAGAAGTCGCAGGAGAGTTTTACGGACACGGACAGCCGAATCATGAAGCATGCGGCGATCCGGTTTCAGCAGAGCTACAACGCGCAGGTGGCGGTGGGCGAAGAGGCGCGGCTGATCATCGCGGCAAGTGTGACGCAGAAGGGCTCGGACGTCGGTGAGCTGGAGTCCGTACTCGATGAGGTCGAGACCAATACTGGGGAGCTGCTGCGCGTGTCCTCGTCCTCGCCGACGCTGGATACAAGTCGGCGTGAAGCCGGAGACGGTCGTTCGCTGGCACCGCGCAGGATTCCGGCCCTACTGGCGTCGCATCTCCCGGCGAAGGCCGGGTCGGCCGAGAATCTCGATCGAAACCCGCAACCTCATCCGACGGATGGCCCAAGAGAATGGCTGGGGTGCTCGTCGGATCCATGCCGAGCTCGAGAAGCCGCAGAGGTTCTCTCGCCAAGGGCGCCTGGCAAATGTACAGCCCCAGCCTCACGTGAAGGCTCCAAGCCGTGACTGTGTGCTTGACTACTGCCAATCGAGGGACACAGCGAATGTGTCCATGATCTGGGCATGACGGCAGTAGTCAAAAAATGTCCCTCGCATGCAGAAGGTGAACAGGAACTCACCGGAGCGTAAGGTTGCGGGATTCGAAACCACAAGAGAGATCTTTCTGAACCAGAGTGGCGGAAATCGCGTCTTGAACGTAAGGCCAAAGTGACTCATGCCGCCATGAAACAGGAGGTGTACTCCCACTGGCTTGCGATTGATTGATCTAACGTGATGCGGCGCCAGCCACTCAAGTGCGTCATCAAACACCCGGCGGTCGTCAATTGTTTCGTCAAAATGTGCTCTTCCGTGCACCGTTGCATGGCCAAAGAGCACATTTACACCAAGCCTGTCGTCTCGACTAAAGCGCCATGCGCCAACCTGTTCCTCATCCGGATCATCGGAAGGATCCGGCACCCCTTCGGGGTCCCAAGCCCATCCTTCCGTGACAAGCGAGAGGGGGCGGTCACCGACGCGAGTCTCGAATCGGATTCCACTCGTCGCCCCTAGTATTGGAGGCGAAACACTTAACCCAAGCTCTCTCCCCGCGGCCTCACCAACAAACTGCAATATGTACGCGACGGAATCTGATACGATTGAAGGACTGTCAGCAAGCTCAGGGTAGTAACGCTGGGGCAGGTCTTCTTGCGGATGCATTACCTGCAGCACCCGAGACGATCCCTTTTCTTTCAATAGCGATTTGATTTCTTGACTACAGTATTCTGAAGTGGCCCATCGATTGTTGGCGATCGCGAGACCGAGGCGAGACTTGCGAATCCCCCGCTCAACTGCAGACTGAAACTCATGGCGCACCACGAGAAGCACTTCGTACTCCGCCAGCCAGACTCGCCACCTGCACGCAATCAGAGCGTCGGCTATCTGTCGCGCGAGCGCGACATCCTCACTTTTGTAGCTTATGAAGAGATCGTAGGCCATGGTTCTCCGCAAACCAGTCCAGGTGTCGACAGGAGAGCGCCCCCGCTCTTCGCCTGGAAGTGGGAAAGCGCGAACGGCGTCCACGTTCTACTCGTCCGCAACCTCTCCGAAAGAAGGCATGCGCCGGTCGCGGGAGGCTGCTGACTTCGTTCGAGAGCTCGCAGCCGAAGAAATGAGGCCCGAAGCTCTCGCCGCTTAGTCATGAGCCTTCCTCCGGCGCTGGTATCATCAAGGACCTCTTCGGCGATAGTACTGCGCAACTCCGCCGCGTCCCGCGAGCAGACCACTTGAAGCCGGCCGCCACGTAGTCGGCAAGTACGCGCTTGGCTTGGCTGCCGGCTTCAGAGCTTTTCCGATCACCTTCTGAAGAATCGCCTTGTCCGGCGTCAGGTCGGCCACGAGGCGCTTGAGCTTGCTGTGGGGCTAGAACCCTCAAAGATGTGGGGTTTTCGTCGATTGATAGGGTAACTATGGGTTCGATCCCCCCCGCCAAGGCGTCTTCGTGGCTCGTCTCGTCTCACGCGGCCTGGTCGTCCCGGGCGACTGCCGGGGTTGTTGTCAGTCTGCG
Source organism: Deltaproteobacteria bacterium (assembly GCA_029262355.1). Lineage (GTDB taxonomy): Bacteria > Desulfobacterota > Binatia > UBA12015 > UBA12015 > VGTG01. The sequence goes on along the minus strand of JAJCZO010000054.1, from coordinate 12,763 downwards.
CAGCTCCGCGTCCCACACCGCCATGGCTTCGCGCTTCTCCCGATCGTAGCTGTAACGATCGTACACGCGAGTGACGTCACGTTCGGCGTGGTTCAGCAGGCGGGCGACAGTCTGGCGTGCGACCCCAAGGCTTGTGAGCTTGCTCGCCATCGTGCGACGAAGATCGTGGATGTGGAAGTCTTCGACGTTCGACAGCGTGCGCAACCTGGCGAGAGGCTTTTGGAGCGTCGTTCGTGGCCCGTCCCCTCGCGGGCTTCGGAACACCCACCGGGCGTGAGTGCCGCGTTCCAGGGCTCCTCCTAGAATGTCCGCGGCGAGGACCGAGAGCGGTACGGAGTGCGGGAGCCCGTTCTTCGTCCGGCGTCCTGGCAACTTCCATGTCGACGTGTCCATATCGATCTCCTGGCGTTCCATGCGCAGCACTTCGGTGTGACGCTGGCCCGTCAGAAGGAATAGCCGGAAGACTGCGGCGATTTCCTGTGAGAACTCGCCGCAGGCCGCCCAGACCTTCCGGATTTCGTCGTCCGTGAGCACGCGCTCGCGTTCCGCTTCTTTCGCGGGCCGAGGAATGCCCACGCATGGGTTCGACGGTACGAGGTCCTTTTCGATCCCGAAGTTGTAGATCTTTCGGACGAGAGACAGCGTGCGGTTCGCAAGGATCGGTGCAGGCCGTGCTGCGATGGCGTCGATCAGCCTTTGAACTTCAGCGCGCTCGATAGTCTTCGCGGTGCGCCGGCCAAGGGCGGGCTCGAGCTCGACTGTCAGGAGCCGTTGATCCTCTTTCCAGGAGCGCTTGTTCGGCTTCGCATGCCGCTCGATGTACTCCTTGCCCAGATCTACAAGGCGAATCGCGCTGCGCCGTGAAGCGCTTTCGGCGGCGGGGTCACGGTCGTGCGCAACCGCGTGCAACGCGTCCTTGGCTTTCTTGCGAGCCTCGGCGAGTCGGAGGGCGGGGTACGGGCCCAGGGTGTAGCGACGGAGCCGTCGGTCGAAGCGGTACATCACGAAGAACGCTTTCCGCCCTCCGGCACTGATGCGGAGTCCGAAGCTGCGGGGGTTGTCGTCGAAGTAGTCGACCTGCCCGGCGGCGGGGGCCTTGAGTCCGGCGACCGTACGATCCGTGAGCTTCTTCCTCGGCATGGTTATCGCGAGGTCGGCCGCCTCGCAGGTAACACAAAGGTAACATCGAGGAGCTGGTTGGGAAAGAGGTTTGAGCCAGCAGGGTTCCGGCCATGAGACGAAAAAACTCTAGTTGAATCAGAAGCTTGTGATGGATCTCATTGGGGTTCAATGAACTCCACTGACCGCCGTTGAACCCCAGAAAACTGTAGACTGGCTGACTCTTAATCAGCGGGTCCTCGGTTCGATCCCGGGGCGGCCCATTCTTCAACTCCGCTGGAATCTCTAGCGATTCGTCATCGTCGGTTTCGAGTGCGGAGTGCGAAACCGTTCGTTGGTGCCAAAGTGGTGCCAAAACGATGTCCGAACGCACTTCGGGCTGACGTGATTGGCCGCCGTCGAGGGCGTCTACGTATCGGACGCTCGATGCGCTTGGAATCCAGTGCGCGTACCACTCCAGCGTCGTCGTAGATTTCGCGTGACCGAGCTGCGCCGCCACATAGGTGAGTGGTGCGGGCTGTCCGTCGAGGCCCGGAGCCTGGCCGGATAGCAACAACGTCGCGAAGGTGTGGCGGTTATGCCGCGCTCGGCATAACCGGCAGTCCTACGACACGCTCGCGGCTGTGGTGACCGACGTACTGGACGAGGATCCCTTGTCGGGTCACGTCTTCTGCTTCCTCAATCGCAAGCGCGACCGGATGAAACTGTTGGTGTGGGACCGCACGGGATTCTGGCTGTTTTGTAAGAGACTCGAAGCGGGCACCTTCGCCGAGGTCCGAGGTGGCGGTGAAGGCAAGAGCGTGGCGGTGTCCTCGCGCGAGCTCCTACTGCTGCTCGAGGGCATCGAGCTTCGCCACGTGCGCCAGCGCAAAAGGTACGTACGAGAGAAGCTCGAAGTATCGTAATCTATGCTTGTCTATAGATTGTCGTCTGCTATGGTAATCGACGGACAGAACGATGAGCGACGACTTGGAGAGGGAGCTGCGGGATCAGATCGCGCTCATGCGCGAGATGCTCACCGAACTGCGCGAGCAGCTACGCTCGAGCCAACGCGATAACGAGAAGCAGCGTCACCAGCTCGATCAGCTTCTGCGCCGGATGTACGGGCGGCGCACGGAGCGTATTGATCCCAACCAGAACGAGCTCGACCTGGGGAGCTCGGAGTCCGACGACCGCGACGACGAGGATGACGACGATCCGGGGGCACCTGAGGTGGAGGACACGCCTGCTCCGCGTCGTCGTCGAGGCCGTCGCAAGCTGCCGAAGGATCTGCCGCGCAAGCGTATCGTGCTGGAGCCCGAGGCGGCCGACCTGGTTTGCTCGTGCTGCCAGGAGACGAAGGCACGGATCGGAGCAGATGTGACCGAGGAGCTGGAGTACGAGCCAGCAGTGCTGTCGGTCAACGAGTACGAGCGGCCGAAGTATGCGTGTCGGCGCTGCGAGGATGGTGTGGTGCAGGCCGAGCTTCCGGCTCGCCCAATCGACAAGGGGATGGCGGGGCCGGGGCTGCTGGCCCATGTCGTCGTGTCGAAGTACAGCGATCAGCTGCCTCTGCACCGTCAGGAGCTGATCTTCCCTCGCGCAGGCCTTTCTCTGTCGCGCAAGACGCTGTGCGACTGGGTGGCGCGGGTGGCCGAGCTGACGGAGCCAGTGGTGGGGTACATGAAGGAGCACGGTGTGCTCGCCTCGCCGGTGATCCACAGCGACGACACACGGATCACGGTCCTGGATCCGAGCCACCCGGGCGGCAGCCGGCCGGGCTACGTCTGGGTGTATGGCGGGAACGAAGGGGACCTGGTCTACGACTTCACCCTGAGCCGCTCGCGTGATGGGCCGGTGAACTTCATTTCGGATTGGCAGGGGTACTTCCAGGCCGACGCGTACTCTGGATACGACGAACTCTTCCGGACGGGACGCGTCATCGAAGTGGGATGCTGGGCCCACGCGCGGCGTCGATTCTTCGAAGCAGTGAAGACGGCGATCGAGTCGTCGACGCTCGTGATGGGGCTGATCCGTCGTCTGTATGCGATCGAGCGCGAGGCGAAGACGCGGGAACTCGGCGTCGACGATCGCTGCGCGCTGCGCCAGGAGAAGTCGCAGCCGATCCTCGCGCGACTCGGTGAGACCCTCGTCGATCTCGGACGGCGTCATCTGCCCAAGAGTCCGATGGGCGACGCGATCGGGTATGCGCGGCGCCAGTGGGCGGCGCTCGCGCGGTACGTCGAGGACGGTAGGCTCGAGATCGACAACAACAGGTCGGAGCGAGCACTCAGGATCGTGGCCGTCGGAAGGAAAAACTGGATGTTTGCCGGAAGCGAAGCGGGTGGCCATCGGGCGGCGACCCTCTACTCGCTCGTGGCGACGTGCAAGAACATCGGCGTCGACCCCTTCGTCTACCTGCGTGACGTCCTGTCGCGGATCTCGACCCACCCGATGCGCCGCATCGAAGAGCTCACGCCGCGCGGGTGGCGCGCTCAGCAGCTCGTTGCGAATCCTGCCTGAGCGTCTTGGCTCCACGCCGCCAGCCGATCACCTCTCGTGATCGCTGGCCACGTGTAGATCGTCAGACGCTTACGTTTCGTTCTACGACGCCGCCGATCGCGAGGAGCGGGAGAGGCAGGCTCGCCGCGCCTACGAGCTGGTCGACCGCTTCATGCGGTTGATCGGTTGACCCGCCCTCGAGGTCGGTGCGGAGTCGGGTGGGCCTGGTGCCAACCTGGTGCCAGACCCCACCGAACTCAGCTGATCTCCATGGGCGAGTCACCTCAGAGAACGCCCCGTTTTTCGTCCATGTTCGTCCTCTGAGGTCTTCCCAGTACGCCCTCGACGATCCTCCGTTCGCCCGAAACGCCTCGCCGCGCCCGGACGGCGTCAACAGACTTGGCATGGCGCTTCAAGGGGCGGTTGACGCCAAAGACAAGGTGTGGTGGCTTCGCGCAGGCTGTCGCTCTGGAAGCCGAACCGAAACCAGTCAAGCACATGCAGATTCAGCGGATCCTGGCGCCCCTTCTCTTCGGCGCACTCTCGTTTTTCGGAACGGACGCCCTTGGATACTACAAGGCCGACACAATCGTGGACGTCGAGCCCAGCCCGCTCGACCCGCTTGAGAAAGAACACGTCGACGGGACGACGACGTACTACCTCGATTTTAGCGAAAGGCTCGACTCGCAAAAGACCTACTCGGTCGACGAGGTGTTTCTCGAGTTGTCCCCGGGGTTCAAACCGGACCTTCGGGTGTCTGACTTCCTGGGCCTCAAGTGCGTGGACGAGTTCGGCTTCGATGACCTCGACTCGCTTCGCCACGGCACGATCTTCGCGCGCCAGCGGAGCAATGGCTCGCTCTTCGTATCCTGGCATCGTGGGTCCCCCGGAGAAGCCGTGTTCGACCCGACGCAAGACGGCCCAGGCAGAACCTGGTGGTCCGACGACGATTGCTGGCAGCTCAAGATGCGGGGGGACGACCCGCTCGACAGCGTCAAGCTGACGATCACTTTCCATGAGAAGGGAACGATCGGCGGGGAGCACCCGAGCGAGATCGCGGAACGTCTCCGAGTTCTTGAGAACGATGACCACGGAGAAACGCTGAATCGTCTCGCCAACGCGAGGCTCGAGTACGGCCAGAACCAGTGGATAGGCGATCCGATTGATATCCACGATGAGACCGAGAAGCTCGTCGTCCTGATCCATGGCTGGAATCCAAGCGATTCAGCAAACCCTTATGGGCATCCCGCAGCGTGCGCGCCCAACGATAGCCGCGGTCGGGCGTGGTCGAACCTAGCTCAGCGGCTCGTGAGAGCGCTTCCGACAGAGCCGTTCCGCCGGCACGACCTGACGTTGGACCTCGCCGGATGGGATGTGGCTCGTTTCTTCTGGGCCGATGAGGCGGCGACTGGCGATAACCCCCTACTAGACGCCAACAAGGCGAGGGACGTCGCGGTCGTACTCGGGACGTCCCTGGGCGACTTCCTACGAGACATCCCGAGCCTGAGGTTCGTCCACCTCATCGGCCACAGCGCCGGCAGCTGGGTCGCACGTTCCGCCGCGCGACAGCTCAACGATCAAGGAATCGAAACCCAGATCACGGCGCTCGATGCATTCGTGAACGATGGATTGATCCAAGGGTCGCAGGCGCGGGCTGTGGCCGAGGGCCGCCCGACCGATGGCACGGAACCCCCGCCCGCTGCTCCGGCGTCGCTCGCCGGCTTTCTCGACTTCGCGCCCGCGTTCTCGCTGACCACGGAGTGGGTCGATTCCGCCCAGAACTACTATGTGGACGACGCCGACTGGAGAGAGGGCGGATGCAATGACACCCGCTGGGGCACGGACTTCGTCGGCTACACCTCCGGTGACTTCCATGGCTGGGAGAACCGAGATCTCGACCCGTTCCCGGTACCGTGCATGCAAGGGTGGATGGGGATGACTCATCGTGGCCCCGTCGCCTGGTACGCGGACACGGTCGACCCCAGGGTGAGCTACGCAGGTGACTTGAGTTGCACGCCCGGCGTGATCCAGGTGGGTTTCGCAGGGGCTGCTGAGTCGGCCAAGGAACCCCGGCTAAAGATCACCAACCCTGCGCAGGGTGCCGCGGTGTCCGGCAGCTTGCTCTTGGAGGCCGAGGTCGCACGAGGCACCGCGTTCCACAGCGTCTCCAAAGTCGAGTTCGGGTGCGGCGCTGCCATCCAGACCCGGTATCCCCCGTTCGCCCAGGTTCAAGACCTCTCCCTCGAACTCGACACCACCGCATGCGGCAGCGGACCTAGGACGATCTTCGTCACGGCGCACACGCCCTTCGGACGTCGCCGCGAGGCGTCCGTCACGGTCGACGTTCAGAACCAATCGACTCCTGCCAACCAAGCCCCCGCACCGCCCAACGCCCTGCGACAACGGCGTTCGAGCTCCCAAACGACGGTGGCCGCGGGGAATGTCCTTGCCGGCTCGTCGATCGACCTGTCCGGGGTCGTGGCGGATCCAGACGCCGGAGACAGGCTTACGCTGGAAGTCGAGCTGCGGGAGGTCGGCTCTGCGTTCACCGGACAGCCGAGCAGCTCGTGCTTCTCGCTCGGAGACGTCGCGAGCGGCACGACCGCGAAGGTGCGCTGCCCCAACCTCACGGCGGGTCAATGGCGTTGGCGCGCGCGCTCGAAGGATGCGAGTGGCGCGACGAGCGCATGGGCCTTCTTCGGTGGCGTCAGCTCCCAACCCGACTTCGTTGTCCAGGAAGAGGTCGTTCAATATCAGAACGGCAAGGTCTACGGCGCCACGTCCGGGGACGCCCGCCTGTGCCACTTCCACAATGGGCGCTGCCGACTGTTGGGCTCGGCTGAGGCCTATCTCTACTTCCAGCCGGGCGATTCGACCTACTCACAAGTCGTACGGCTGCCGCCCGATCAGTTCGCGGGCCTAGCCGAGACCTCGCCCTGTATCATTGGCGGAACCTATGCCAACGGCGCGACGCCCGGCTGCGTGCATCATGATGCATTGATCGACGGGGACGAAGAGTACTTCGTGATGGGAGACGGCGGAGGCGAGCGGCTTCCTGCCAGCGCGATCGGCACCTGTTTCAGCGCATCGCACGTGGTCGAAGTCCCGGGGATCGTGTTCCTGGCAGGCATCGAGCTCGCGGACGGCGGCGGGCCTGCGACCTACTGCGCGCCAGGGGCGTCGTCGGCACTAGACTGCGGTGTATGCCGACGCCGAAGCGTTGGCTGCAGCCCAGATACGTGCCGACCGACTGCGGGTAACTGCACGTATCAATGCGGCTCCGGCGAGGTCTGTCTCGAAGACCAATGTCAGTCCCCGATCGCCGGCGTCAGCCCGGGCGCAATCACGAGCCCCACGTGTGGGTCGAACGTCGGCTCTGGCGGTTCCACGATCGTCTATCAGCGGGGTACCGCATCGGATGGCGACGACGTGCAGACCGGAGTCGAATGCCGCCGGGACAACGACCCCTTCTCACTCATTCAAGGATTCTCGTCGAGCCTCACCAGCCTGCAGATGCCGATCCTCGGGCCCGATGAAGCGTACGAGTGCCGTCTCGTCGCGCGACGCTCGGGTTACTGGGAGCCCGTCGTAACCTCCTCGTCATGCCGCTGGTTCGCATCGGGGGACCGTGCGCAGATGGAGGTTCGCGAGGTCACGTGGCTGGCCCCAGCAGATCTGCCGAACGCGTGTAGCGGGCTGGAGATCGAAGCGAAAGTCGCCAACCTCGGTAGGCGCTCGGGAAGCTTCCGAGCCAACGCGTGGCTGCACCCGCTTGGCGGGAGCCCCGATTCGGTCGATGCGATACCGGCACGGAAAGTCTGGTTCGGTGGAACACTCGAACCAGATTCCGAGCAGACGGCGCGGTTCTTCATCGATCCGCCGTCGCCATTGCCACTCGCACCCGGCGCCATGGAGGTGACCGTTGAGGCCTGGGACACTCAGGAGCACAACCCACCTCACCGCCGCTCGACGACGGTCGCGGATACGGACGACGAGGATCCGAGCGTTCCGACGCTGCGGGTCGACGCGTTCCCAGGCGATCCTCCGGTCGTGGTGGCCGGGCGAAGCCACACTGCGATGGTCGTGTTCGCGGACGAGTACTCGCTCGCCAACTGGACGCTCGATTGGCGCGCGTTGGCAGGTGCATGGACTCCGATTGACAGCGGTTCGTACGAAGGCCCAGGCTGTACAAAGGTCGACGGCCTGTCACGCACTTGGACGCTGCCCCACGGCCTGCAGGCAGGGACTGTCGTGGAGCTGCGTGCCCGAGTCACGGATGCCGGCAACCGATCCTCGGAACGGACTGTCGCGTTCGTGGTCGAGGAGACGAACGAACCACTCGTGGCCTTCGTTGCCCCAAGCGACGGAGACGCCTTCCGCAAGCAGACGTACGAAGGCTCGCGGTGCAACAGCGAACCGTACGCCGAGCCGGCGAGCTGTGTGGGCGTGGAGCTGGAGGTCGTCGGCGGCGGAGGCAGCGCGCTCTCGGAGATTCGAGTTGGTTTCGTCGAGGACACCGGTGACCTCGAGGAGGGCTGCGAGTACGACACGACGTTCGGGCTCCGTGCGTTCAACCTGGTCCACAACCCGACTTCGGGCACGGTTCGGACCTCACTCCGAATCGACCGAGAAGGCGAGAACTGGCGAGTCGCCGCGGTCACGCGCGACGCCGTTCTGACTTCGTGCCTCCGGCTAGGCCCCCGTATTCACGTCGATCCGCCCCGCTTCCCCCCGCCGTGGAACCCAGTGCAACGCGACACTTCGGCGCTGTGGGACGACAACTATTTCGACTACGAACGTCGCCAGCTCTCATCTCCTCGCATCGTCGATGGACAACTCGTGTTCGATGAGGAGGTCGAGTACCACTACTGGTCGGATTCCAGCCCGACGGAGTGCGCGATCAATACGGTGCGTTACGATCCGGGCACGCTTGAGCGCACAAGCACGGCGCCGTTGATCGCGCCCACGGCGAACTTCTACGTGTGCTCGTTCCAGTTCCACGACGAGAACCTGCGGTATGCGCTGTACCGAGGGTCGCAGAGCAACTGCGACGACGTCATCAATGAGTCATGCGACGTTCCCGTCTTCTACCAGGAGATCTCCGCCGGTGGGATCGGCCCGATTCGGACGATGCTCTATACGAACCGCCTTCTGACGGCAGGCCAGTGGCCCTCACCTCTGGGCGTCGTGTCCCTGCCCGACGGCAATCGCTTTGTTGCAGTTCGATCCTTGTCCAACGAATCCGAGGTCGGCCCCGAGACCGACCTTTACCTGATGGAACCGACCGGACCCCGACTCCTGCGCACCCTGGCTGTCAGCCCGTCAGGGCAGCTCGGGCTCGATTGGGTCGGAGGACGGCCCGTGATGTACGAGGTCCGGTACACGGGTGAAGACGACGAGCGGATGGTCTACGTCGATGCTCTTCACCTCTCGACGAGCACCGGTGAAGTGGTCTCGACCGAGCCCGTGTTCGCCGGACTTTCGTCCGACACCTACTGGTACCCCGTCCGAAAGAGCAGTCGTCCTCGCATCGTTCTCGTTGATTCCACCGAACCAGAGCTTCGGATTCTCGAGCGGAGCGACGACGGGACCTGGCTTGAGATCCTATCGCAGGAGTTGCCGGAGTCTTGGGACGGCGAAGCGCTCGCATGGCGGCCCTGGCCCAACCTGTCCTTCAGCGTGAGTGCAGACGATCACTCCCTCCTGTGGCGCTGGTACTCGTTCGGGGCGTTGGGAATTCGGGAACGGTTTGGAGTGGTCCCCTCGGGCGATCCGATTCCATTCACCCAAGGCTTCGAGGGGCCCTACCGAATCGGCGATCAGCAGCAGGCAACCGGGTTCGGAAGTCTGTCCTGGTCCAACGGGCCCCACCCCTTCCTCTTCGACGAGGGGCACCTGCTCCATTGGTACGCACGACCGTGGGGCGACTTTACGTCTACGCACTATTTCACGACGACGGATCTACTCCCGGCGATCGCACCCGTCTGCGACGACCAGAACCTCTGCACCGTCGACACATGGGACCAGGAGAGCGGAGCCTGCAGGAACGACGTCGTCGTTGTCTGCGAGGACGACGACGACCTCTGCAACGGTGTTCCGGAATGCGCCCCCGAGACCGGCACCTGCCAAGCAAACCCCGAAACGGTCGTCACGTGTGAGGACGACGGAGATCTGTGCAACGGCACGCCGGTCTGCTCACCTTCGACCGGCTCGTGTGAGCCAGGCTCGCCGATCGATGTCAGCGACGGCGTGAGCTGCACCCTAGACTCGTGTGATCCGGCTACGGGCGTCGTTAGCCACGACGCCGAGGACTCCGCGTGTGCACCCGGACTGTGCGAGATCTCCCGATGTGCCCCGGAAGAAGAAGCTGCGGACGCGATCTCTGGGTGTGTCACGAGCCCACGCCCGATCGATGATGACGGCCTCGCCTGCACCGTTGGCAGTTGCGACGCCGCCACCGGTGAGGTGACGCATACTCTCGCAGACGATTCGTGCGTCGTGGATGGGGTCTGCCTCTCGGCCGGCAACGGCCACCCCAGCAACCCCTGCCTGGTCTGCATCGGCGCCGCCCAGACGTCTCCCGAAGAAGCCGGATTCCGCACGGAACCCAACGGGCTTGCGTGCGACGACGGCCGGTACTGCACTGTCGGCGACTCTTGCGTCGACGGGCGTTGCCGCGGACAAAGCCGCGATTGCAGAGCCGAACTCGAGGTGTCCGAGGATGCCTGCGCCATCGTCGGCTGCGACGAATCTGTCGACCAATGCGAGCTCGTGGTCTTGCCGGACGGGGCGGCCTGTACCGGCGGGGATGTCTGCCAGGGAGCTGGGGTGTGCACGGGGGCCTCCTGCGTACGCGAGGCGCCCTTGGAGTGCGACGACTACGACCCCTGCACCCGCGACTCGTGTGATCCCGAAAGCGGCTGCAAGCACGAGGGTGCCCCGAGAACATCGTGCGACATGTCTTGGGAAGACGCGTACCTTCGAGTCTACGACACCTCCTCCGGGGTTCGGTTCCGCCTGAGGGCGAGCTCGCCGGCGCCGCTGCCTCCTGGAGGCCTCGGCGCTCCTCTCGTCGACGATGGCGGCTACTCGGTCTGCGTCTACGGCGACGGACAGCTTGCGGGCCGTTTCGATCTCGACAATCTTGCAGAGACGTGCCCGGACCGCTCGTGCTGGCGCGAGGTGCGCCCGGAGGCGTACGTTTACAGAAACAAGAGCGGCGCGGGCGACGGCGTCCGGTTCTTGAGACTCGATGCAGGCCAATCGGGCGAAGGGCGAATCAAGCTAGAGCTAAGACCCTCCGCGGGAACGCCAAGCGCCGCCCAGATCGCGAGCCTCGCCCGGGAGCTGGCCGGCTCGAGCGAAGCAACGGTCCAGATTGTGGTCGGTCGCGGAGAACGCTGCTTCGGTGTCGCGTTCCTCGAGGACGAGATTCGGGATCTTGGCCGGCGAGGACTCCGCGCCAAGACCGAGTGAGCTCCCGGTTCCGAGATCACCCGGGCAGTATCAATGCTCTGCGCTCGTCGCCCGGACAACGGTGACAACGGAGGATGAAGAACCGTTTCGGTTCTTGCACGACATGACCGGGTCTTGCCTGACATCGGAAGCAAGCACGACGCGAAGGCTCCGGCCTAACGGACGTGCGGGCGCTATAGGTCCGTCTTCGCGAGCCACCGGAACGGGCGTCCCGAGCGTCTCGAGGGTGGTGCCAGCGTGGTGCCAGACCCCACCGAACTCAGGTGACCTCCATGGACGAGTCACCTCCGAGAACGCCCCGTCTTTCGTCCATTCTCGTCCGCTGAGGTCTTCCCAGTACTCCCGCGACGACGACTCTTAATCAGCGGGTCCTCGGTTCGATCCCGGGGCGGCCCAGTTTTCTTTCCCCTGTTGCTACGGCAGCTTTCTCTTCTTCGTGTCCTGTCCCGAGGAAGACGTCTCGCGCCCTGACAGCCAGACTGACAGCCACGGGCTCTTAGCCTTGCTCGTCCGCAAGAAGAGCGTCGAGCTTCTCGGCCGCGTCGCGCTGCAACTCGGGCACCACGTGCGAGTACGTGTTCATCGTCAGGCTGATCTGCGAGTGGCCGAGGATCTCCATGACCACACGTGGGTGCACGCCCTGGGCGAGGAGGAGACTGGCAGCGGCGTGGCGCAGGTCGTGGAACCTGCGTGAGGGTAGACCGGCCTTCTGGAGAAGTTTCTTGTAGTCTCGGCGTACGTTCCGCTCGCCCAGAGGTTTGCCCTCGCGTGTCGCGAACACGAGCCCGCTCTCGACCCAGCGTGAGCCAGCGACGAGACGCTCTTGGAGTTGGCGAACCCGGTGACCGCGAAGCGCTTCTACGACGGAGGCGGGCACGGCCAGAGTACGCGTGCGACCGCTCTTGGGAGGTACGAGCCGGGTCTCGCCGTGCAGGCGCTGCAATGCGTTCGCAACTGTGAGATTGGCAAGATCGAGGTCGACGTCGACCCCGTCGTGTCCGGAAACCGGGCCCATCCGATTCCTGACTCGTCTTGGAGCGATACGAACGCATGGAAGGGCCGGGATACACCCCCCCGGTTGATGATCTCCGTCGTTCCAGAGGACAGAGCGGGAAGGGTTCGATGTTTCCGTTCCGCACTGAAGTAGCGTTCGAGATCTCGATCCTATTCCCTCATGCCCCGTCCTGGCCTTCCTTGGTATTTCCGGCGGCCTCGAAGACGCGGATCGCTGGGGTAGCCGGGATCTAGACCTCGAAATCAGCGGAAGGCAAAGGAAGTATATTCGTGAAGGGGTGGCCATCGGAATGCTCTCCAGGGCCAACGCGCTGTGGGCATCTGGCCCACCTTCGGTTGGAAGATTTCTCTGGCCCCCCGCTGGCCCTCAACGCCCGTTGGTATGTGTGCCTTGCAAGGCGCATGCGTCCCCCCGGGGTGGGAAACCCCGGCCGGCAATTTGTCGCTCCAGCCGGAAGCACTTGGAGCGGTCCAGGAGGTGACGAAGGGGCTGAAGCACTCCGAGAAAAGGATCTCGTTGGAGATCCAGCGAGCCGCGCCCCTCTCTGCCAACGATGGTGAGACACCTCCCCCCGGTGGAAATTACAGTAGGGCGGTGGAAGGTAATGATCCATGGAGAGAGGCAAGGATGGGATGGAGTTGAACGGGTTGGCGGCCCCCGAAGGGGAGGCCG
>JAJCZO010000053.1 GCA_029262355.1 Deltaproteobacteria bacterium | reverse complement strand
CGTCGGACGCCGTTCTGTCCCAAGGGTCGGGAACGTTCTCGACTCGTCTGCAGCAGAATGTCGCAACCGACTGCGAGGCAGTCCCGACCGGCGGCGGTGGCATTCAGGCCGACGCACCCACCAACTACACGATCGACTTCGACCTGACCTGCCCCGCGGGCAGCACGTATGAGATCCGAGTCGACACGTCGGCCTCCGGGGATCTGACCATCAACCGCGACAACTTCGACGGCTGCGATCTGCCGTTTGGCGGCAGCACCGAAACCTCGAGCGCGAGCATCGGAGTCATGTCCGGATCCCATGCGGGCGGAACACTCGCCTCGGGCAACTTGAGCCTCGGACCCCTCGGCGGCCTCTCGAGCGCGCCGGACGCAAACCTCGGTGTGTCGGACTCCTCGAGCGCCGTCATCACCGGCAACGGGACCGGAGCGGCGATCTCTCACAGCTTCACGTTCTCCTGGGACGCGAGTTGCTCGAGCAACGGCGACGCGTTCGATACGGGTTCCGAGTGCTCCGTGCGTCTCGGGCTCGAATCCGATTTGGCTCCGAACGGGCTCGACTGCATGGCCGCAGACGACTATCCGGGCGTCGGCGGCCGCACCGCGGCGAACGACGGACACTTCGTAGACGTCATCGCCGAGTGCACGTTCCTCGGCGTACCGCCCACCCCGACGCCACAGCCCACCAACTCCCCGACCCCGACGCCTCCCGCACCGCTCGGCACGCTGAGCTTCACCGTTGCAACTGGCCAGGGCGGCTTCTGCCCGAGCGATTCATCGAGCGGCTCGTTCCTGAAGACCCACGGCAACCCGACCGGAGGCATCCCCGGCACGGTCTGCAGCGGGACGCAGGGCAACTTCGGCTCGGGGCCCCTCGCGATCGACGCGGGGATCCCGGACATCGACGGCAAAGCGACACTCACGCTCACATCGGCCGTCGTTCTCGGAGCCAGCCTGGATGGCCAGACCCCGAACTGCGGCGGAAGCTGCGCCGCATGCTGGCGCTTCGAGGACGACCCGAGCCAGACGAGCTTCGTCGACTGCGACGGCGGCTCGAACGCCGACATCACACTCCTCGTCGACAGCAACAACACATCCGCACCGCCCGCACCGGGCTTCGACTCCGCCTGGGTTTCGGTACCAGCCGGCGGCGGCGACGATGGCGTCGGCGCCGCAATCCTGCACGTGAAGGCCAAGCGCCTGCGCATCAACGGATCCTCGACCTGCCCGGCGGTAGGTGATTCGGCTTGGAACTCGGTCACCGAAGAGACCGTTGCCCTGGTGACCGGCCAGGCCACGACGACGATCAATGATCGCCGGCAGTGCTCGGGTAGCCTCTTCGGCACCGGCTGCCCGGGCGCGAACCCCTACACGGTGAGCCTCGGCGGGACGAACCTCGATTGTTCGAACTGGAACACGGGTTCGGGTGGCCGCCTCGTCACGACGTTTGCGAACCTCGACGAGAACATCGGCGGGTCGTTCGGCACGGGCGACATCGCCCAGGTACTTCGACTGAACGACTAGCAGGTTGTTGAAAAACTCCGCACCGAGCCAGGTGCGTCGATACGAACCCGAGGCCAAGGCACGAAAACGACGCAATAATCGGGCACTCTCGCTAGTTTTCGTAACGCGGGGATCGGGTCGAAGGGACGTGCCTGCCGACGGGAGGAGCTTTTCGGCAGCCTGATAGCGAACCGGACACGGCAGATACACCGACGTCCGGCCCACCTCGCACCAAGCCCGCGAAGACGCTACCCATAGCCGGGATGTCCGACGACGAGCGCGAACGGTACCGCCCCCGTTGGGAGGCCAAGGACTTCCGCGGTACGGGAATCTGGCAGGTACGCCGCCGCCTTGCCGCCGCGATGCGTACCGTCATCGAGCGCCTGACCATCAGCGACGCGCCCATCGAGGAGCTCACCGAAGCCGCGCGCCGACTCGAAGAGTACGGGGAGCACCTGGAGAACCATCCGCGACGAGACCGCTACGAGGGATTCGGGGAGACCGCAGTGGCGTCGCCCGAGCAACAAGACGGCGGCGGACACTTCGACTACAGCCCGTGGATCGGGCTATCGAACCCCCTCGCGCCCCCGATCTCGATGGAATCCCGCGACGAGCGCGTTCACGCGTCGGTGACGTTCGGATCCGCGTACGAGGGAGCACCCGGCTGCGTACACGGCGGCTGCGTGGCCGCGGCGTTCGACGAAATCCTCGGGTACGCACAGACTTTCAGCGGCCAGCCCGGCATGACCGGAACGCTCACCACGGTCTATCGCTCACCAACTCCGATCCACAAGCCGCTTCGGTTCGAGGCTTGGATTGAGAAAACCGAGGGCCGCAAGGTCACGTGCCGCGGCACTCTCCACGCCGGCGACCGACTGTGTGCGGAAGCGAGCGCGATCTTCATCAGCCTCCGAGCCGGCCGGTACGAGGAGCTCGTACGCCAACGGGCCGAGCAAACGGAAACCCGCAAGACGTGACCCCGGAGTGGTCTCGGCTGCAAAGAGGCCTACTGCGTCATCGCCTCGCTCATGTGACTCGCGACGTCGCTCGAAGTCGTTTACGTCGACCCGCACCTGTCCGACCAGGGGTTCAAGATCCGCCTACCGTGCGTGCCGCTGGAGACGGACCAAGGGCCGGACACCGCCGTCGCAGCACCCGATGTGATCGTACCGCCGCTCGGAGCGGCCGCTCAGGACCCGGCGGGCTCCGCCGCAACGAAGTCTGCGTGGATCCGAAGGATCTCGGGCTCGAGCCAATCGTGCGCGAGCTTGAGCGTCCCTTCGGCACTGAGGTGCGTACCGTCGGGCCGGTACCGGGAGTCGAGCTCTCCCCCCTCGCGTCCGCGCAGATAGCCTGCGAAGTCGAGCACGCGGACCTTCCCCGGCCGCGCGGCTTCGAGCTCGAACACGAGCTCGTTGTAGCGCGCAATCCGCGCGGGATCTGACTCCGGGTACGGGGTTTCGGGCGCGACACCCGTCTCGGGATTGCGCACCTCCACGAGAGGATGCGTCATCCACACGACGGGGACACCGTTGTCGAGGAACAGATCGACCGCCTCGAGCATTGCGCTCCGCAAGTGCTCGTCGAACACCGGGTCTCCCAAATGCCGCCACTCTGGTTCGCCGGGGAATCTGCGATCACAGACCTCCCAGGGGCCGTAGGATACGACGGCAACGTCCGTCTGGTCACGAGCCAGCGTTTTCGGCCACTCCTCGGAGCGAACCGCGCAGTGGTCGGGGTTCTTCAGATTCCGCCCCTGATAGCGATACTCTCCCGTAGTCAGGAGCGCGCATCCGAGTTCGGACGTCCCTAAACGCGGCCGGCCAGTTCCGTTCTTGTCCAACCAGTACTGCAAGCCCACGTTCACCGCGGCCGCGGTGCTATCGCCGTAAACTCCGACTCGCGCGAGAGGCCCCTCGTCGGCCCCGCGCGGCCCATCGTCTCTCAAGCGGAGGATGAGATCGCTCGCGGCGCTCACGTCGCCCACAGGGTCATAGTCCGCGAAGCTGACCGATGGACGCGCCGTCGCGGCGGCGATCGCCAGAACGACGGCGGCAAACGCGGCCGGGGTCAGCAGCCAGGGCCGCCATCCCGTAAGCCACCTGCCCGAGCGAATCGGCGACTCGAAGTACCGATACGAGAGATCCGCGAGGCCGAAGGTGACCACCATCCGAAGCGCGAACAGCGCGAAGGCGCCGAGACCCGTGCGATCCGGCGTCAGCCAGAGGAAGATCGGCCAATGGAAGAGATACGCGCCGTACGAGATTCGACCGATCCAACGCATGACCCCGATCGACATGAAGGACCGAACCGGCCCAGAGGGTAAAATGCACGCCACGATGACCAGCGCAGGCAGAGCCGTGTAGGCCGCAAGCCCCCCCTTGTAGAGCCACGCCGATTCGAGATGCACCGTGCCCCACAGGACGATCATCGCGATCGTCGCGAAGACACCGCCCCATGCGATCAAGCGACGGACCAGCGGAGACGTGAACTCGCGCCCATAGAGGAAGATCGCGAGAACGCCGCCTACCAGCAACTCCGAGGCGCGCGTGTCCGACCCATAGTAGACCCGATCGATCGTGGCGCCGTGCAGAGAAAGCCAGGCCGACCACGCAACGGACGCCAAGGCGAGCCCGCCGAGAATCCCGCCGAGCACGTATCGCGACCCCGACCCGACGCGGAGCCCGAAGACGACCAGCAACGGATAGAAGAAGTAGAATTGCTCCTCGATCGCCAGGGACCAGAAATGGTGCACCGGCGACGGCGCCGTGAACAGTCGGGTGTAGGCCGCGTCGGAGAAATAGAAGTGCCAATTCGCACCATAAAACAGAGCCCAGGTCACGTCGTCCGAGAGCCGAGCCTTCTGTTCCGGCGTCGCCACGTAGAGCGCAAAAATAGACATCCCCGCCAGAGTCACGAGAGCCGCCGGCATCAGTCGGCGAAAGCGTCGAAACCAGAATGACTTCAGATCGATGCGGCCCGTCCCCTCGAACTCCCTGAGGAACAGACACGTAATCAGGTAGCCCGATAGGGTGAAGAAGTTCGCGATCGCCAGGAATCCACCCAGCGCCCACTCGAAGGGCGAGTGAAACCACAGCATCCACAGGAGGCCGAACCCCCGCATGCCCTCGAGCGCCGGCTCGAAGCGCAGCTGGCGCATTCCTTCCCGGGACATCGACGACCTTACTAACCGCACCCCCAGGCCGGCGCAATTGCCTTTCCGCCCCCCATGGCACGACCTATCGGGCGACGCACCTCTCCCCCCGTTGGCCGACCAATGCTGCAATGATAGCTTGGTCGGATTCCCCTGCGCGCTGATCGCCGACTATGACCGCATTCGTACGACGTGCCGCACCGCCGGCCGCTGCGCTTCTCGCCTACGCAGCCGCTGTGCCGTGGGTCTTCCGCCCCTGGTTCCTGGGCGAGGACTTGCTCCCTCACGTACCGCCGCCACTCGGCGCCCTCGTAGACGCAGATCTCTACCTCAACATCTGGATTCTCACGTGGATCGCGCACGCGGTACTCGTCGACATCTGGAGCGTCCTCGACGGCAACATCTTCCACCCCGCCGCCCGCACCATCGTCGGCTCAGAGAACATGATCGCGCATGTGCCCTTCACGGCACCGGTGCTCGCGTACACCGGCAGCGCGCTCGCGGTGCTGAAGGCATACGTGCTCGAGAGCTTCGCCCTGACCGGCCTGGGGATGTTCCTCTACGTCCGCCATCACACGCAGAACACGTGGGCGGCACTCGTTGCCGGGGCGGCCTTCACCTTCACACCCTTCCGAGCCGACACCGTTCCTCAACCGCAGTACCTCGGGATGACATTCGTCCCACTCGCGCTGCTGTCCGTCGACCTCTACCTAGAAACGTCACGCCGGCGATGGCTCGGCGCGTTCGCAGCGTCGCTCGCCCTTCAAGCACTGTCGTGTGTCTACATCGGCTTCTTCGTATTCGTTCTCTGCCCGGTGTACGTCCTCGTACGGACGATCCAACGCGCCACGACTCTCGTCGGCTGGATCAAGCCAACCGCCACACTCGCCTTCACCATGCTCGTGGCCGCGGTCGCTCTGATCCCGGCCGCGCTGCCCTACCTGCAAGGACGAGACGAGGGGAGCATCCCGGACTACGACCTCATGTTCATCCACATCGCCGGATGGGCGCCCTGGCGGTACGTCTCCTCCGAGTTCATCTGGCGCGCCGGCATCGTCGCCGTCGGAGTGGTGGGCCTGGATCTCGTCGTCAGCCTCGTACGCCGGTGGCGGGCACAGGACAGGCCGCCACTCGACTGGCAAGCGCCGCCGGTCGCGCTTTGGGCGGTCATGGCCGTCGGCGCAACGCTGGCCATCGGTCCGTACTTGCCGCTGCCCGGCAACGTCCTCATACCGATGCCGTACGTCGCGCTGTACGACTTCGTGCCGGGCTTCTCGTCGATTCGCGTTCCGACGCGGTTCGTCATCATGGTCGCGGCAGGCCTGGCTGCGCTCTCGGGATTCGCCTTCGACCGCGCGTTCCGAGACCGGGGCAGCCGCGTGTCGGCGGCCGCAGCAGTTGGCTTGCTCTGTCTCGCCGTACTCGGCGCAAGCCCTCGCCCGCAGACCGTGATGGCCGCGAATCTGGTCGGTCCCAAGGCAGAAGTCTACCGATGGCTGGCGGCACGACCCGGGCCCGGCGCCGTTCTCGAGATCCCCGCCCAGACGAGCGAGCAAGACACGATCGGGAACTGGCGGAACGGGAAGTACATGGTCGCGAGCTCGATCCACTGGCGACCGCTCTTGAACGGCTACACGGCCTATCCTCCGTCGTCCGCCGGCTTCTACGCCGCCGCAATCCGCGACCTGCCGCGGCCAGAGGCTCTTCAGCTACTGATCGAGACGACCGATCTACGGTGGGTCATCGTTCACCGCGACGAGCTGAGTCCAGAAGAGGCGGAGCCCTGGCGCAACGCCCCGCCCGGCCTCGAGCCGGTGGCGCAGTTCGGCGCGAGCGAGGTCTACACGATCACGGCATCGCGCACGCGCGACTGGCGAGACGAAGTCGATGCGCACATGCGCGGCGTCGCCACGCAGACGTTCGAAGGTGCCGCGCTCTCGATACTCCCAGAAGCGTGTCGACGTGGGGCGATCACTGATGTCGCCTTGCCCGACCGAATCGGGCCGATCCCTCTACCACGACGTATCCCGGTCCAGATCCGCAACGACAGCGACTGCGTGTGGCCCGCAACCGGCCTCCTGGGCCACCACGTGGTGGGGCTCCATTATCGGTGGATCCCACCTGACGGCGTCCCGGAGGAGTTCCAGGCCCCCGTCCCATTCTTCCAGCTTCTTCGAGACGTACCGGCCACGAGCCAGACCGATGGCGCGATCATGCTCACGCCGCCCAGGGGCCCGCCGGGGCTGTGGACTCTCGAGGTGCAGCTGGTCCAGCAGTCGACCGACGAGCCGATCGCAACGTTCACGGGTTTGGTCGACGTCCGCGCCCGACGCGTCCCCAAAACCTGATCAGGCAGGCACGCCCAAGAAGTCCCGCCAGCGCTGTAGGTTCAAGAACTCCCGGCGCGACCGCGGCCCGCCCGCCTCCTCGAAAGCCCACCGCCGCTCGCCGAACAGGCCGTCGAGCTCGTTCTTCGCGAGCTGCAGCTGATTCGTATCGAGTGAGCAGCGCACCTCCTCGGGATCGATGCCGTAGATGCGCGCGGCGTTCAGGCCCAGAACCTTCTCCTTGATCTCCTGCGTGAGGGCCGGGTAGCCGAACTCCTCCTGAAGCTCTTCGGAGATCTGGAGCGCGCGGAAGGACTCGATCTGCCGCTGCGGCGAGCCGAACCAAACGCACTCTGAGCCCCAAACCAGATTGTCCTCACCCAGATACTTGAGCATCTTGCCGACGTAGTGCTGCGCACCGAGCGAGTTGCCACTTGCGAGAAACCAGGCGCTGCCCATCTCGGCGAAGACGTTCTTCCCCTTCAGATCATTCTCGAGAACGGTCTTCACGAGACGGTCGGCACCCAAGCCGTCGGGATTGTAACCGAGCTCGAGGTTCGTCGACTCGTACGCCGAGTGGTAGATCACGAAGTTCACGTCGGGGTGCTTCAGCGCAGCGGGGCCCACGTCCTTCGGATCGGTGTGAACGCGATCGAAGCCGGGAAGCGGAAAGCCCTTGTGGACGCAAATGAGTGGCTCGCCGAGTGCCTTGGCCTTCTCGATGAAGGGGTCCCCCACCAGCGGGTCGTCGAGCCACCAGCCCACGCCTTGGGTGCCCCACGGCGGATAGACCTTCCAACCGTGATTGCCGTGCTCGGCACGGATGCGCTCCATCATCGCCGACTGTGCTTCCCAGCGATCGTTCGGGGACACCTGGCAGTGCTGCACCATCCGCTGACTGCCGGCGACCCCGTTGATCAGGTCGCGCCAGTAGGCCATCGAATCGTTGCTGTTCAGGTTCGTGCACATCGTGCCGTCGTCGCACATTTCCGACGGGAAGCCCGACAGCACCGCGACCGTCGTGTCGCTCTCGAGGAAGATCTTCTCGACGTAGGTCTGGGGTCCAATGCACGCCGATCGCGGGGAGAGGTCGCAATCCCATAGGGTGATGAAGCTGGCGAAGCCCTCGCCGGTGTAGCGTCCGCCGGGATGGCGCTCACTCCAGGTCTCTTCGTCCTCGATGTGATGGGTCTGCAGATCGAGAATGAACTCGTTGCCCGACAGGATCTCCGTCGCCTCGTCGCAGTCCATGTTCGCCGGTGGAGGCACTTCGAAGCCGCCATCCCCGTTTGCATTCGACGAGCCGTCCCCGCAGCCCGACGCGAGGTTGATCACGTAGAGCGACGCAGCCATCCCCATGGAGCTCGCCAGAAATTCGCGGCGCTCGATCCCGTGGCGCGGCGCCTGCTCCGCCGCAATGCGAAGAATCTCGCTGCGAATCTTGCGGTCGCGCGGAGTCTGGTCGACGAAGAACTCACCGTTCGACTTGTTCCCCAGCAAGATCGGGGGCTCGAGCGGGATCTCAGGGTCCGTCTTCTTGCGCATCTTGAGCCATGGGTACCGGTTCTTCATCCACTCACCTCCAGAGTCGCGAGGAAACTATCAGCCGCGGAGCAGAGGAGAAACCGAGTTTGCACGAAGGGTTCGAAGACCGTCCCATCCGGCTCGAAAGCGCCCCCAGGGTACGGGGGTTGGGCGGCGCGCGGTGCATCATTTCCTGCTAGGGCGAAAGGCGTGCAAACCGCGCCGTCCTTCCTAACAATTGCGACCCGCTGGCCCGTCGTCCG
>JAJCZO010000052.1 GCA_029262355.1 Deltaproteobacteria bacterium | reverse complement strand
GGAACAGATGCGTCGTCTGGACGCGCGCACGATCGCCTTGGGCACGCCTTCGATCGATCTGATGGAACGTGCCGGGCAGGGCGTCGCCGATCGAATCCACCGGCGCTACGAGGCTGCGTGCAAGCGGGGCGTTCTGGTCGTCGCTGGTGCGGGGAACAACGGTGGGGACGGCTTCGTGATCGCGCGTCACCTCACGGCGCGCGGCTACAAGGTCCGGGTCGCGCTTCTGGCGCCGGCCTCGCGGGTGAAGGGCGACGCCGCGGCGAACCTCGGTCGCTGGCGCCGTCGCCGCGGCCGGGTAATGGAGCTTGCGGAGGCAGACCTCGGCTCGGCGATCCGAACGGATCTTCCGGCGGCGCTCAGGGTCTGCGGCATCGTCGTCGATTGTGTCCTGGGCACGGGCCTCGGACGGCCGGTCGAGGGCCCCCTTGCTGCCGCCTTCGAGGCGATCAACGCTCGCGAGGCGAAGAGCGGGAGGCGCGCCCCGCTGGTTGCGGTGGATCTTCCGTCCGGCCTCGACGCGGACCGAGGCGAGCCGCTCGGGGTGTCGATCCGCGCAGATCTGACCTGCACGCTCGGCGCGATGAAGCTGGGCCTCGTTCTGCCGGTTGCGAGACCGTGGGTCGGAGAGCTGGAACTCGTTGAGATCGGTCTCGACGCCGGGGCGTTCAACGAAGAGGCGCCTCTGGCCGAGGACTCCGATCCGAGTCGCATGCGCAGCCTGCTCCCACGGCGCGACGTCTCGGGTCACAAGGGGACCCACGGTCACGTGCTGATCGTCGCCGGCTCACGGGGCACGAGTGGCGCGGCGGTGTTGGCCGGGCGCGCAGCGCTCCGCGGCGGTGCCGGTCTCGTTTCGGTGGCGTGTCCGCCCGACGTGCAACCGCTCGTGGCCGTCGCTCAGCCGGAGCTGATGACGTCTGTGGTCGATGGGTTCTCGGCCGCGGAGTGGCGCGCACGGATGGAGGGGAAGAGGGCTCTGGCGGTTGGGCCGGGAGTGGGCACGGGGCGGGCGGCGTCGCAGCTGGTCCGGTGGCTGGTCGAGCGCGCCGAGATTCCGATGGTCGTCGACGCAGACGGGTTGAACGCGCTCGCCCATCGTCCCGAGGTTCTGCGGCGCGCCCGCGCGCCGATCGTCGTGACGCCGCATCCCGGTGAGATGTCTCGTCTCTGCGCAACCACGATCGACCAGGTGCAGGCCGATCGCCGTCGGTTCGCGCTCGACTTGGCGCATGGCACGGGCGCGGTCGTCGTCTTGAAGGGGAGCGGTACGATGATCGCCGCCCCGGACGGCCGTCTGGGTGTGAACTTGACGGGTGGTCCGATTCTGGGCACCGCGGGCACGGGTGACGTCTTGGCCGGCCTCGTCGCGAGCCTGCTCGCGCAGGGCCTCGACGGGTTCGAGGCCGGGTGCCTTGGGGCGTACCTGCACGGCCTGGCCGGGGATCGCCTGGCGCGGCGGCTGGGGAGCGCCGGGCTTCTGGCCTCCGAGCTTGCCGATGAGCTGCCGCTGGCTCGCGAAGAGCTCCGAGCTTCGGGCGACTCCTGAGGCCTGGGGCGCGTTTCCACAGGTGTCGCCGGGAGGCGAATTGGCCCAGGGCGGCAATGCGTCGCCTTGGGAGGGTTGCTATCGTCGGGGGCTGTGACCGTGCAGACCACCTCCGAGGGCGAGACCGAAGGGTTCGGCGAGCGCCTGGGGCGGGCGCTAGGCCGGGGCGCCATCGTCGGCTTGATCGGGCCGCTGGGGGCGGGAAAGACCGCCCTGGTCCGCGGGATCGCGCGCGCGTGCGGTGTCGACGAGCGAGACGTGCATAGTCCGACGTTCCTGACGGCGGCAGAATACGAGGGGCGGATGCCCGTCGCGCACATCGACCTCTATCGCCATGGGGACTCCCCGCCGGATCCGGAATGGCTCTCGGAGCTTCTGGACGGAGACGGAGTCGCGGTCGTCGAATGGTTCGACCAACTCGCCGAGCGCGACGAGCTCGACGCCGTGGTCGTTCAGATCGAGCCCGGACCGGGCGACACCGATCGACGACTTCTCGTACGGGCGCAGGGAGGGCGGGCCGCGTCGGTCCTCCGCGCCCTGGGAGGGGCGCAGGCGTGAGGCCTCTCGTCGTTCAGAAGTACGGCGGCACCTCGGTCGGTTCGATCGACCGGATTCAGAACGTGGCCCGTCGCGTCCAAGCGACCGTGGATGCGGGAAATCGCGTGATCGCGGTGGTGTCGGCGATGTCGGGCGAGACCAATCGTCTCCTCGAGCTCGCGGGCGGCATCTGCAAGGAGCCGTCGGTGCGGGAGACCGATGTCGTCATCGCCAGTGGAGAGCAGGTCAGCGCCGCACTTCTCTCGATCGCGCTCAGTCATGGGGGCACGCGGGCACGCTCCTTTCTCGGCCACCAGATCTGCATCCACACGGACGCGGCGCACGGTCGGGCGCGAATCCGGGCCATCGACGCCGCACGACTCAACGCGTTTCTCGATGAGGGTGGCGCAGCGATCGTCGCCGGGTTCCAAGGTGTGAATGAGGCCGGCGACATTACCACGCTCGGGCGGGGCGGGTCCGATACGACTGCGGTTGCCATCGCTGCTGCAACCTCGGCGGACGCGTGCGAGATCTACACGGACGTCGATGGTGTCTACACCACCGATCCCCGTGTCGTGCCCGAAGCGCGCAAGCTCGATAGGATCTCGTACGACGAGATGCTGGAGCTCGCGAGTCTTGGCGCGAAGGTTCTGCAGATCCGCTCGGTCGAGTTCGCCAAACGGTACGGCGTTCCGGTGCACGTGCGCTCGAGCTTCAAGGAAGACACAGGAACGTGGGTCGTTCCGGAGGAGTCGAACATGGAGGATGTACTGGTCTCGGGCGTCGCGTTCGATCGCGACCAGGCCAAGATCACGCTGCCGAACGTCCCGGATCGTCCGGGCCTCGCTGCGCACATCTTCTCGCCGATCGCCGAGGAGGGGATCGTCGTCGACATGATCATCCAGAACGTGAGCGACGATGGCACCACCGACATGACGTTCACCGTGCCGCGGAGCGACGTCGAACGGGCCATGGCGATCGTTC
Organism: Deltaproteobacteria bacterium; assembly: GCA_029262355.1. GTDB lineage: Bacteria > Desulfobacterota > Binatia > UBA12015 > UBA12015 > VGTG01. The sequence continues at coordinate 21,560 of JAJCZO010000052.1, read as the reverse complement.
GTGCGGTGAGTGCCGAGGTTGGCGCGGGTGAGCCGACCACCGAGGGTGACATCGCGAAGGTGTCGGTCGTCGGGCTCGGCATGCGGAGCCACGCCGGTGTTGCCGCACAGATCTTCGAGCTCCTCGGTGGAGAAGGCATCAACATCCACATGATCTCGACCTCCGAGATCAAGGTGTCGGTGGTCATCGACGCCAAGTACGTGGAGCTCGCGACTCGCGTCTTGCACAAGCACCTCGTGGGCGACGCGGAGCCTGACTCGTGAAGCGCATTCAGATCTACGATACGACGCTGCGCGACGGCTGTCAGGGCGAAGAGGTGGATCTCACGGTCGAGTCCAAGCTCGCCGTCGCGGAGCGCCTGGATGCCTTTGGCGTCTCGTACATCGAAGGCGGATGGCCTGGGTCCAATCCGCGGGATGCGGCGTTCTTCGAGCCCGCGATGGCGCTGGGGCTACGCAACGCAACGGTCGTTGCGTTCGGCTCGACCCGCCGGGCGGGCGTCTCGGCGGATGCCGACAGCAACCTCGCGATGATCCTTCAGGCAGGCACCCGCGCGGCGTGCGTGGTCGGGAAGACATGGGACCTCCACGTGCGCGAGGCGCTGCGGGTGAGCCGTGAGGAGAACCTCGACATCATTCACGACACGATGCGCTTTCTCGCGGCGAACCTCGACGAGGTGATCTTCGACGCGGAGCACTTCTTCGACGGCTGGCAGGCGAGTCCCGACTTCACAGTCGAGTGCCTGAAAGCGGCCGCCGACGGCGGCGCCACCTTGCTCTGTCTGTGCGATACGCGCGGCGGAAGCTTGCCCGGCGACATCACGGCCGGCGTCGCGGCGGCTGTCGGTGCCGTTGACACGCCGCTCGGGATTCATTGCCACAACGATGGCGAGATGGCGGTTGCGAACTCGATCGCCGGTGTTCAGGCGGGATGCGTGCAGGTTCAGGGCACGGTGAACGGAGTGGGCGAGCGGTGCGGGAACGCGAACCTCGTGTCGATCGTGCCGAACCTACAGCTGAAGCTGGGTTACGAATGTGTGGGCGAGCGCGAACTTCAGAGCCTGACCGAGCTGTCCCACTTCGTCGATGAGCTCGCGAACCGCGAACCGAACAAGAGCCAAGCGTACGTCGGGCGGAGCGCGTTCGCGCACAAGGCCGGACTGCACGCATCGGCCGTACGACGGCAAGCCCAGACCTACGAGCACATCGAGCCGGGCATCGTTGGAAATCATCAACGCGTGTTGGTTTCGGATCAGGCAGGGCGGTCCAATTTGCTCTACAAGGCGAAAGAACTCGGGATCGACCCGGCCGAGCTCGAGCCAAAGGTGGCCGAGCTTCTCGAGGAGCTGAAGGAGCTCGAGCACAAGGGCTTTCAGTTCGAGGGCGCCGACGCCTCCTTCGAGTTGCTTCTCATGAAGGCAATCAACGGTGAGAAGCTTCGCCACTTCGAGCTCGTCGGCTTCCGCGTGATCAACGAGAAGCGCCATGAGAACGAAGAGCCGATCGCCGAGGCGACGATCCAGGTGCGCGGGCCCGACGGAGAACTGGAGCATACCGCGTCGATGGGTAACGGCCCGGTGAACGCCATCGACTCCGCGCTGAGAAAGGCGCTGGTGAAGTTCTACCCAGCGATCGAGGAGATGCAGCTGGTCGACTACAAGGTGCGGGTTCTCGACGACAAGCGCGGCACCGAGGGCATGGTGCGGGTGCTCGTCGAGTCGCACGACCCGAGCGGGCACTGGACCACTGTGGGCGTTTCCCCGAACGTGATCGAAGCGAGTTGGCAGGCTCTCGTGGACGCAATCGACTACAAACTGTACAAAGACGGAAAGCGCGCGAAGGCTGCTGGCGAGGCTGCCGCGACGAACACCGCCTGACTCCACGGACGCTGGAGTGAGCCCATGGCGATCTGGTCGAGACTGAGAGAGGATGTTCTGGTCGCTTTCGAGCGCGATCCGGCGGCACGTTCGGTCCTCGAGATCTTGCTGTGCTACCCGGGCCTGCACGCGCTCATCTCGCACCGGTTCGCGCACTCCCTATGGCGTCGCGGAGCCCGCTTGCCGGCCCGGCTGGTCTCGTCGTTCTCTCGCTTCATGACCGGGATCGAGATTCACCCGGGCGCCGACATCGGCCGCCGCTGCTTCATCGATCACGGCATGGGGGTGGTCGTGGGCGAGACGACGGTCATCGGCAACGATGTCCTGATCTACCAAGGCGTGAGCCTCGGGGGGACGAGCCTGACCCATGGCAAGCGGCACCCGACGATCGAGGACTACGTAGTCGTGGGCCTGGGCTCGACCGTGCTGGGCCCGGTGACGATTGGGCGCCACAGCCGCGTAGGAGCGGGCTCGGTGGTGGTCGACTCGGTCCCAGCCCATGCGACCGTCGTGGGAGTGCCCGGTCGAATCGTGAAGGAAAGCGGCCACCATTCGGTGAGCGGGAAGCCGCTGCTCAGTCTGGACCACGCGGCGCTCCCGGATCCGTTGGTCCGGACCATCACGGCCCTCACGGAGCAGATCGAGAGCCTCCAGCAGGAGGTCGCCCAGCTGAAGGGGCAGCCCCCCGCACCGCAGCCGCCCGAGCCCTCCGGCGCGGCACAGAGCGACCTTCATCTGCTAAAGAAGTAGGCGGATGTACCTGGACCACAACGCCGGGGGGCGCGTACGCCCTGAGGTTGCGGCCGTCGTGGCGGACTGGCTTCGTACGCCGACGGGCAATCCCTCGAGCCTTCACACGGCAGGGCGGCGTGCGCGCTCTGCGATCGAAGACGCGCGTGATGCTGTGGCGGCACTGGTGGGCGCCCGCCCCGCAGAAGTCATCTTCACCAGCGGGGGCACCGAGGCGAACAACCTGGCCGTCCGAGGTCTCGCCGCGGCAGGGAGCGGGGTCGTCAGCACCGCAATCGAACACGCGTCCGTTCTGGCGTCGGTGGAAGCCGTTGCCACGCAGGGCGCCGAGACGACGCTCGTCTCGCCCGACGAGACGGGCCGCGTGGCGCCGGCCGCCGTCGCCGCTGCGACGAACGAGCGTACGACCGTCGTCAGCGTGGGCTGGGCGAATGGTGAGATCGGTACGATTCAGCCGGTAGCCGACATCGTCGCCGCCGTGCGTGTGGCGAGTGCCGGGGTGCGCATCCACAGCGATGCGGTTCAGGCCGTTGGTCAGCTCGAGGTCGATGTGAACGCAGTCGACGTGGATCTCTTGAGTCTGTCTGGACACAAGCTCGGAGCGCCTGCCGGCAGCGGAGCACTGGTGATGCGTCGCGCGTGCTCGCCACGGGCGCTGTTGGTTGGCGGCCCGCAGGAGCGCGACCGGCGGGCGGGAACGGAGAACGTCGCAGGGATCGTCGCCTTCGGATGTGCCGCACGCCTCGCGCTCGCTGAGCGCCGCGCGTACGCGGCGCGCGCTGCGGCGATTCGTGCGGAGGTCTGGGCGATCATCTCGGAGCGTGCTGCGCCGGTGGAGCGGTTTGGCGCCGTGGATGGGCTCCCGGGAACCCTGGCCATCGGATTTCGTGACCTCCGCGGGGATGCTCTCGCGGCGGCTCTCGACCTGCAGGGCGTCGCGGTGTCCACTGGGTCTGCGTGTGCGGCGGCGGCGCCGGAGCCGTCTCACGTGCTGCGCGCACTGGGGTGCGCAGAGGACCTCGCACTCGGAGGCCTGCGCCTCTCGTTTGGGCCCGAGCTTTCGGCGGAGAGTGCCAGGCGGGCCGCCGAGGTGCTGGTCGATGTCGTCGGCGCCGCTCGGGCGAAGCGGACCGCGCGGGCGGGGGTAGGAGCTCACGATGCGGCCTGAGGCGATCCGTCGCGCGGTGAGCGGGACGACCGGAACGCAGTTGTGCGCCGACGGTATTGGTGCGGGACACTTGAAGACAGGGGCCCGGGTGGTCGCTGCGATGTCGGGAGGCGTGGATAGCGCCGTGGCGGCAGCCCTTTTGCGCGGGGCGGGACTCGATGTCGTAGGGGTTTCGATGCGCTTGGGGACGTCTTCGGCGCGGGCCGACGGCCACCGCGGCTGCTGCTCGTTGGACGACTTCGACGACGCTCGCCGAGCGGCGGAACGTCTGGAGATTCCTCACTACGTGGTCGACCTGCGCGACGTGTTTCAGGAGAAGGTCATCGACCGCTTCGTCGCGGAGTACGCTGACGGACGCACGCCAAACCCTTGCACGCTCTGCAATCGCGACGTGAAGTTCGACGCGTTTTGGGAGTACGCCGAAACGGTGGGCGCGGCCGCGGTGGGAACCGGTCACTACGCCCGTATTGCCCAGGAGGACGACGTCTTCGCCCTCTACGCGGGCCGCGACGCCGCCAAGGACCAGAGCTACTTCCTGTTCACGCTCGGCCAGGAAGAGCTCGCGCGGACGCTGTTTCCCGTAGGCGGGCTCGACAAGGCGACCGTTCGCAGGGTTGCCGAAGCGCTCGAACTCCCGGTTGCGAACAAGCCAGAGAGTCAGGACATTTGTTTCGTCGCCGGCGAACGGTACAGCGACTTCGTCGAGAGGGAGCTGCGCGACGACCAGCGTCGCCCCGGTGTGATCCGCGACCAGGCCGGCAAGGAGGTCGGTCGCCACGACGGCGTTCACCAGTTCACGGTGGGCCAGCGTCGGGGTCTGGGAGGCGGGGCCGCGGAGCCGCGGTTCGTCACGGCAATCGATGCGCAGAGCGCAACGGTCGACATCGGAACGCGCGCTGATCTGGAGCGCCGCGACCTTACCGTGCAGGACGTTCGCTGGACCGGCGCGCCGCGGCCCGGCCGGGCCTTGGTGCGACTTCGTCATCGCCACGAGCCGGTCGGGTGCACGGTGCGCGTCGACGGCCGAACGGCGCAGGTGGACTTCGACGAGCCGACATTGGGGGTTACCCCGGGACAGGCAGCGGTCTGGTATGATGGGGATCGCGTTTTGGGGGGCGGATGGATCGCGACGCGTTGAACGCGGAGATCCGAGCGGGCCTCGAAGAGCGGCTGGGGTATCAGTTCGCACGCGAAGAGACGCTCCGCGCCGCACTGACGCACTGCTCGGCAACCGCGCGGACCGGGGATCACAACGAGACGCTCGAGTTCCTCGGCGACGCCGTCGTTGGGCTCGTGGTGAGTGATCTCCTCTTCTCTGCGTGGCCGGACGCCGACGAGGGGCGCCTCTCGCGTCGGCGCGCGGCTTTGGTGAATGCTCATTCGCTCGCGCTGCGGGCGGAGGCACTCGATCTGGGGCCGTGCCTCTCGATGGGGCGTGGCGAGGAGAAGACCGGCGGCCGGCGCAAGACGTCGATCTTGGCCGGTGCGTACGAGGCGATCGTCGGCGCGGTTTACCGGGACGGGGGTTACTTGGCGGCCAGCGATCTCGTGGTGCGGACGTTCCAGGGAGAGATCGAGCGGCCGCTGGACGAGGCCTCGGACGACGCGCTCGGCGACTACAAGACGCGGCTCCAAGAGCGCACGCAGCGGGAGTTCCGGTGCGCACCCCAGTACACGCTGCTGCGCACGACGGGGCCGGATCACGCCAAGGACTTCGAGACTCGGGTCGCCTTGAGCGGCCGAGTGCTGGGGACGGGGCGGGGCGGTAGCAAGAAGCTCGCGGAGCAGTTGGCCGCGCGGGAAGCGCTGAGCCTGCTGGACGAGGAACGCGCTGCAGGCGAGGGGTCGGAACCAACATGAGTGAGCAGGAGCATCGCGCCGGATTCGTTGCGTTGATCGGGTTGCCGAACGTCGGCAAGTCGACGCTGTTGAATCAGGTGCTTGGCCGGAAGCTGGCGATCGTGACGCCCAAGCCGCAGACGACGCGCAACCGGATCCTCGGCATCGAGTCGCGCCCCGGCGCGCAGTATCTCTTCGTCGACACCCCGGGCCTCCATCATGCGCGGAATCTGCTGGGCCAGCGCATGAACAAGGTCGCGCAGCAGTCGTCGGCGGACGCGGACGTCGTGCTGTGGATCGTAGACGCCGAGGCCCGGGTATCGGAGGCCGACCTGAAGGTCGGCCGAGAACTGGCCGCGGGGGCGCGTCCGATGGTCATCGCTGTGAACAAGATCGACCGGGTCGGCCGACCGGAGCTCTTACCGCTAATGCAGAAACTGGCGGAAACGGCACCGGGCCGCCACATCGTGCCCATCAGCGCGAAGACCGGTGAGAATGTCGACGACTTGTTGTCGACGGTGCGCGAGCATCTGCCCGTGTCGCCGCCGCTGTATCCCGCCGATGCGCAGACCGACATGCCCGAGAGGTTCTTTGCGTCTGAGATGATCCGAGAGCAATTGCTGCTCGGCACCCACGAGGAGGTGCCGTACCAATGCGCGGTGCGAATCGACGACTTCGCAGAACGCGAGGGCCGGAACCTGGTCGTCGTCACCGCCTCCATCTTGGTGGCGCGGAAGTCGCAAAAGGCGATCGTAATCGGTGAGCGCGGGGCGCGTCTCAAAGAGATCGGGACGCGCGCGCGCACGGAGTTGGCACGCTTTCTCGGGGTGCGTGTCTATCTGGACCTTCACGTGAAAGTGGACCCTCGCTGGTTCACCAAAGAGCGGGCGCTGACGGAGTTGGGCTTATGAGTAGTGCAGCACGTCCGCTGGTCGTTGCGATTACCGGCCGACCGAATGCGGGAAAATCGACGCTCTTCAACCGCCTCCTCAAGCGGCGGCAGGCGATCGTGCACGACTCGCCTGGGGTCACACGGGACGAGAACCGCGCCGAGATGGAGCGCGATGGCCGCCCGATCGAGTTGGTCGATACGGGGGGGATCGAAGAGGCGCCGCTGCGCGGCGGCCTCGGCGAGCGCATCCACAACCGGACCTATGTCGTGTTGGCGGAGTCCGACATCATCGTGCACCTGCTCGATGGGCAGGGTGGGTTGTCGCCGGCCGACGAGGCGGTCGCCCGTCGACTGCGCACGCTCGGCAAGCCGGTGATCTTTGCTGTGAACAAGGTCGACATGACCAAGCACGAGAGTCGACTCGCAGAGTTCGCTGCCTTGGGCGCCGATGAGCTCTTCGGCGTGTCGGCGGCGCACGGGCGAGGCCTCGGCGAGCTCTGGGACCGGGTGGCCGAGATCGGGCGCGAGGTGGTGCCGTTCACGCCGGTCGAGGTTCCCGAGCAGGAGGAGGTAGAGGACGACGAGGCGGAGGTGGTTCATCCGGAGCCGCACGGGCCCCCGCGGGTTGCCCTCATCGGACGCCCGAACGCTGGGAAGTCTTCCCTCCTGAACCGCCTCGTGGGCTACGACCGGGCGATCGTGGATGCGACGCCGGGAACCACCCGCGATGCTCTGGATGTCGAGATCGAGCATGGGGATCAGACCTACCTGGTGATCGACACCGCGGGACTTCGCCGGCCGAGCAAGATCGTCGAAGACATCGAGAGCTACGCGGCGTCGTCGTCCCTGCGTGCGCTCGCGCGGACCGAAGTCGCGGTGCTCGTCGTCGACGCGACAGTTGGAGTCACCGACCAGGACATGCGACTTGCCGACCTGGCGTGGCGGCGCGGCCGCGGGCTGGTGATCGCGGTGAACAAGGTCGATCTCGCGCCGCAGCTCGCTGCACAGCAGTGTCACGACGAGATCGCGGAGCGGCTGCCACAATGGCCGCCGTTGCCGCTGGTGCGGGTGAGCGCCCTCAAGGGCACCGGGATGAAGAACCTCTACGAGGCGCTCGACATCGTAGTCGGGGGCTATCGCAGCAAGATCTCGACGCCGCGCCTGAACGAGGTGGTGCATGACGCGGTCGAGGCGAATGCCCCGGCTCAGGTCCGAAACAAGCCTGTGAAGGTGCGCTACGCCGCGCAGACGCGCCGCGCCCCGCAGGAGATCGCGCTCTTCATCAACCGAGGCGGCGAGCTCGCGGAGAGCTATCAGCGCTATCTGCGCCACATCATGCGCGACCGCTTCCAACTCATCGGGGTGCCGCTCCGGATCCGCGTCCGGGCTGCGCCCAAGAACGAGCGCCCCGCGCCGCAGCCGGCCTCGACGGCGGGGCGGGGCAAGGGCGCGCGCAGAACGCCTCGGGCGCGGGACCGTCGGTCGTAGTACGGATCACGGCTCACTCCACATCCGAGATTCCACGAAACCATCCAGGAGAACTTTCATGCAGAGCCGCTGGTCCGACGCCGATGCCCAAGAGTACCGAGATCGTTACGCGCCGTGGGGGGAGCCACTCGCCCTTCGCGTCTACACTTCGCGTCTGATCGGCCAGGACCCGGACCTCGTGATGCACGGAGGGGGCAACACCTCGGTGAAGATCGTGAAGGAGACGGTGCTGGGCGAGAAGATCGACGCGCTGTGTGTGAAGGGCAGCGGCTGGGATCTCGACTCGATCGAGCCTCCGGGACTGCCCGCGCTTGCCCTGGAGCCGCTGCGCGCGCTCCGCGCACTGCCGGGCCTCTCGGATGAGGAGATGGTGAACCAGCAGCGGATCCGACTGTTCGATTCGAAGTCGCCCAACCCGTCGGTCGAAACGCTCCTGCATGCCTTCTTGCCGCAGACGTTCATCGATCACACGCACGCCGACGCCATCCTGGCTCTGACCAATCAGCCCGACGGAGCAGAGCTGGTGCGCGAGGCCCTCGGCGACAAGCTCGTGCTCGTGCCGTACGTCATGCCGGGCTTCGCGCTGGCGAAGCTCGCGGCCGAGCTCTACGAGAAGGAGCCCGAGGCCGACGGAATGGTGCTGCTGAAGCACGGCCTGTTTACGTTCGGAGAGGATGCGCGCACGAGCTACGAGCGAACGATCGAGGTCGTCGATCGCGCGGAGCGGTTTCTCGCCGGGCGTGCAAAGGCGATCTCCGTGCCCGGCCCTGTGGCGGCGGTGGAAGAGGCGAGGCGGAAAGCGGCGACGGTCGCTCCGCTCCTGCGCGGCCTTCTCGGGACGGCAACGCCGGGGGCCGACCAGCCGTACCGTCGGGTGGTGCTCGAGTATCGCGTGTCCGACGAGATCCTGACCACGCTCGCCGAGGAAAGTGCGGGTGCCCTCGCTGAGCGTGGGCCCCTCACGCCGGATCACGTGATCCGAACGAAGGCGACACCACTGTTCGTCGCTGACGTTGGGGTGGAGGCCGGCGCCGACGCGATTCGGGACGTGCTCCGTGCGGCGATCGAGGGTTTTCGCTCGCGGTACGCTGCGTACTTCGACGCTCAGGTCGCGGCGAAGAAGATCGAGCGGACCAAGCTGGATTCGGATCCCCGCGTCATCCTCCTGCCGGGCATCGGGGTGTTCTGTGCGGGCAAGTCCGCCAAGGATGCGCGAATCGCCGCGGACCTGACCGAGCATACCTTGCGCATCAAGTCGCAGGCGGAGCGGGCAGGTACGTACGAAGCTCTCGGCGACGGCGATCTGTTCGACATGGAGTACTGGAGCCTCGAGCAGGCGAAGCTCGGGAAGGCGGCCGAGAAGCCGCTGGCGCGACAGGTTGCGTTGGTAACCGGCGCGGCCGGTGCGATCGGGATCGGTGTGTGTCTGGAGCTCGCACGGGAAGGCGCGCACGTCGTTTTGAGCGACATCGATCCCGACGGACTCGAGAAGGCGAGGGCGCGCGTGGCGAAGGTCGCGGGAAGTGCCGGCTGCGCCGCGGTCCTGATGGATGTGACCGACCCGGTTTCGGTGGACGAGGCCTTTGATGAGGCCTGTCGCTGTTTCGGTGGGGTCGACATCGTCGTGCCGAACGCGGGCATTGCGCACGTGGGCTCGCTCGTGGAGACCGACCCGAAGCGCTTCGACAAGGTCATCGACGTGAACCTCGGTGGCTACTTCCACACCATGCAGTCGGGCGCGCGTGTCCTGAAAGCGCAGGGCACCGGCGGGAACATCATCGTCCAGGCGTCGAAGAACGTCTTCGGGCCCGGCGCCGACTTTGGTGCCTACAGCGCCTCGAAGGCTGCCGGCCATCAACTCGGCAAGGTCGCTGCGATCGAACTGGCCCCGGTCGGCATCCGGGTCAACATGATCAACGCGGACGCAGTGTTCTCAGAGGGTGAGACACGCTCGGGCCTCTGGGACGAGATCGGCGCGGACCGGGCCGCCTCCAAGGGGATCGACGCGGACGAGCTACAGGAGCACTACCGCAAGCGAAACCTACTGCATGCGACCATCTCCGGTGCCCACGTGGGCCGGGCCGTGGTCTTTTTCGCCAGCAACCAGACCCCCACTACCGGTGCGACTCTGCCGGTGGATGGCGGGGTTGCGGCAGCCTTCCCTCGGTAAGCTTGGGCCAATAGGGGAGGTTTCGCACGGTCGTGCGTCCCTGCACGGTCGGCAGAGCGAGAAACTCGTTGATTTTCCGCAACTTTCTCGGTTGCTCGCGGCACGCACCTTGCGTAATCATCGCACTGCGCAGCGGACCGCGTCCGATTCCTGGTCAGGCACCACCTGGCCATTTTCCCCCTTCCTGATGCTGCGCGGACGTTACGTACCCACAGGAGTCTCACACGCGTGTCCATTCGCTTTCTCAGTAGCCTCACCCTCTGCACTCTGGCTTCGGCCGGAATGCTCCTGCTCCCGGGGGAGGCTCTCGCCCAGACGTCGTCCTCACTACAGGTGTGCGCCAAGCGCAACGTCAGGGGCTTCAAGCGCTTCAGCACCGTCGCGAGCGAGATCATGAGCGACTGTCAGGTCGACAGTCTGAAGGACGACGAGCGCACCGACTGCGCCGTCGACGACGACGTCCTCGACGACCTGGACAACGCCGCGGACAAGCTGCGTCGTGAGGTCAAGAAGTGCGACGACGACGCCCTGCGGGCGCTTTGCCCGCACTCCTCGCGCGACGACAGCGAGCTGAAGGAGACCGTTCTTCTCGACGCGAACGGCACCGCGTCGCGCCTGAGGGCGCTCGATGCGGACATCTACGCAACGGAGTTCTCCGGTTGTCCACGGCCCGTCGGCGAGATCTCGAACGAGGCCGAGGATTGCGCGGACCGCATCTCCCGTCTGGTGGAGGATGGCCTCGACGAGCTTCAGAAGTGCCTCTACAAGTGCGAGTTGAACGGACTTCGTAAGAGTAGCGCCGACGATTGCCTGCTCCCCAATGGTGATCCGTTCGACAACAAGGTTCTCGAGTGCATCGATCGCGTCTACGACGACCTCGACGACGATCTCCCGAATCGCTGTGACGGGGCGACGCTCACGGAGTTGGGTTGTCCGCTCGACACGTCGTCGGTTTCCGGACTGCGTGACGAGCTCCTCGAGCGGATGTTCGAGGAAGCTCGGAAGATGAGCGACGGGATCTTCAACTCCTCGTGCAGCAGCTCCGGTGGCAACAGCGAAGACGGCGGCGAGACCGATCCGATCCCGGCTACCCTGTATCCCAGCGATACGCCGGTCGAAGTCGATTGCGGTCAGACGCTCGACGCGGCCTTCTTTGGCGCGGACGACGAAATTCGTTTCAACGCAGACGTCGATTGCGGCCCAGCCGGCAAGGATTCGACCGCTCTGATCATCTCGGCGTCGGATGTCACCGTGGGGGGACGCGGAGACTGGGACATCACGGGCCCGTCGCGCAGCGGCAACCGAACGGGAACCGGACTCGTCGTCGCCCCGGGGGCGACGAACGTCACGATCAAGGGCTTCCGTGCCATTCAGCGATACGCCGTCGGCATCGGCGACTCGGGCGACAACACGGGGCTGCGGATCGAGAACCTCTCCGTTCGGCGGAACAAGACCGCGGGCATCGCGACCTCGAGCCCGGACGTGCTGATCGACGACGTGAGAGCCGACCGCAATGGCGTCGGGTTCGATCTCTCCGGCGACGGAACGACACTGAGCAACTCCAGCGCCGTTCGATCGACGCCCCTCCCAGCCCTGGGCATTCGCCTGACGGGTACGGACGGCGACGGCAGCGGGGAGATCGTTCGCGTGACGGCCTGCGACATCGAGGGCAACGAAATCGGGATCGTGGTCGCGGTTGGTCCACACCTGCTCGAAGACAACGACGTTCGCTTGAACAATACGCACGGGATTCATGTGGTCTCGGATGGCTCGAAGCTCGAAACGAACTCGGTGAAGCGGAACCTCGGCAGCGGCATCGTCGTCGAGGGCGACGGGAACAACGTCACCGCGAACAGCAGCGATGAGAACCTTCTGCACGGCTTCGTCGTCACCGGCACCGGCAACGACATCAACAACAACGGCGCCGGATCTTTGACCGACCTGGGCAACCTCCAGCACGGCTACGTGCTGGCTGGGTTCGACAACACGGTCGAGAACAACGATGCCGAGGCGAATCTCGGCAGTGGCTTCGTAGTCGACGAGGACACGTTCAACTTCAAGTCGAACAGCTCGAACGACAACGTCGGCATCGGCTTCGAGATCAACGCCCCGGGCAACAATCTCGATACGAACGTCGCCGCCGACAACGGGGGCGCCGAGTTCTCGATCGTACCGGACAACGTGAACGACCAGGGGAACCGAATAAACGGCCACACCTTCTCGTTCACCGCGGCCGGCGGCGTCTTCGAGTAGCGGCTCGCTGCCGCACGAGGTTCAAAGAAGGGCGTGTGCGTGCGAGGCCGGAGTTGGCTGGCGGCGCGCTCGGTTCAGGTGTTGACGGGCGGCTCGCCCGTGACGCGTCGCAGAGCGACCTCTTTCACCTGTCGGCGCTGCCCGTAGGGCGACTCGATAGTGACCACCGGAGGATCCAACTCGACCACGGTGAAGGGCCCGGGCTCGACCATGAGGACCACGAGGTCGCCCAGCCGAAGCTCGTCGTCGGGCCGCTCGGCAGCACCCGGCTTCTCGTTCTCTGCTTCTCCAGCCACGACTCGCAACGGTAGGGGTTCGGGCGTAGGTTCGCAAAGGCTCTTCGGCGATTCGATGCCGGTTCACTCTCGGCGCATTCGAAGTGCGATCAGCGCGTCTTTGTCGAGTTTGGGTAGGTCGTCAGTGATCTCGTACCAGTGCGACTTGACGTGGGTGAAGATGTGTCTGTCGGGTCGTCGACCGGGATCGTCGTCGAGCAGGCCAGCCGCGACCTCGAAGAACTCGGAGTCGGGAGCAGGATTCGGAACGGTGGAGCCGCAACGAGAGCAGAAGGAGACGCCGTAGGGCGGCGGGTGTTCGGCGACGGGCAGCGAGAAGTCGCGAATCAGCTCTGCCCCCGAGAGGAGGCGGAAATCCTCGGTCCGGACTCCAAGACCGGCGACGAAAGCCGAACCCGAGACCTTGCGGCAACGACTGCAGTGACACAGTTCGAATGGCCCTGCGGCGCGCTCGATCTCGAATTGCACGCCGCCGCACAGACAGCTTCCTCGCAACATCCGGGTGCCCTCCCTGGGTAGATCTTCGGCGAGTATACAGTCATTGCGAAGCCGCCCGCGAACGGGCCGAGCCGTTCGACGACATCCCGGGGGCGGGCCGCATGCAAATGTTGGGCATCGACGTCCAGCGTCGCCTGGCCTCTGGCATCGGCCCGCTCGCACCGCTCAGGATGAGCGCGCCGACATCGAGCTTCTCAAGGAGCGCGGCCTCGGCGTGGTCTCCGTCGCGGGTCACGACAGCAGCGACGAGGCGATCGGGTGGTTCCGCGACGCCTTCGGCCCGACCTATCGCGACCTGAAGGTCGGGGCGCCGATCCGCGTCGCTCCCTGAAGAGATGCCTCCTACGGCCGCGCGGCGCCAAGCCGCAGCCGTGGTGTGGGGAAGGGCAGAGCGCGAGGTTTGGCACCGGTGCCGACGCTGCCACGGGCACCCGAGAAAGGACGCGGAGAGGGTGGGATTCGAACCCACGAAGGCTTTGCTGGGAGCTACGCTTACGTTCGTCCGGGAAAGGTGTTCTCAGCCCGAGTGGCTTGTTGTATGTCTGATCGGCAGTGCCTGCGTTGCGAATCTTCGAAGCTGGCCTGTGCCTCGCGATCATCGCGCTCGTGACCCACGGTGGCCATGCCCATGCATGGACCGTTCGGGTGGCAGGTTCGGTGGCTAGCGCGGAGCCTCAGGCGTTCGCCGTTGCTGTGGACGCTTCTGACGACATCATCGCCGTTGGGACCATCGAGAACCTCGTGAGTGGTCCGGACTTCTTCGTGATCAAGTTGGAAGGGAAGGATGGCAGTGAGATCTGGCGCAGCCAACTGGATGGACCATCCGACCGAGATTTCCGGAGCGAACAAGCGCTCGCGGTCGCGGTGAGTCCGACGGGTGATGTCGTCGTTGGAGGGTACTACGAGAAGCGAGATCCGCCCGGCGGCAACTCCGACCCCCACATGGTCGTCGTCAAGTATGCGGGCGCGGATGGTCAGCAGCTTTGGTTGCGTGAACTCGACGTTGGCCACGCGACGAGTGTACTGATCGACGCGGCGGGGGACGTGTATGCCGGCAGGGCGGGTACGGTCTACAAGCTGGATGGGACCACGGGCGCCGACATCTGGGTAGGCTCCCCCGCCGGCGGCATCATCCTGCTGGATGGCTCCGGTAGCCTCTTTGCGATTGGCAGTTCGATCACTCCGACCACCGGGCTGGACGTCCGTGTCGAGAAGCTCGACCCTGGCTCGGGGGGAACTCTTTGGTCGATGACGTCGGGGGTGCCCGGCGACGAATCCGTGAAGGCGGCGACGATCGGCACCGGCGGTGACATCTACGTGGCCGGCTCGCTTGCGGACGCGGGTGGCGTTCACGCGAGCACCCTTCGGCTCGCGTCGAGCGATGGCAGCGTAGTCTGGCAGGCGACGCTGGACGACCCGACTTGGTTCGACGGTTACGCAAAAGCTGTCGCGATGGACGACCAGGGTGATGTCGTCACCGGCGGGGGCATTCAGCTCACCGGGGGAAGCACGGACCCTCAGGCGCTCGTTGCGAAACTAGGCGGCGCGGATGGGCAGGAGATCTGGCGGCATCTCATGCCCGCCGATCTCGGGTTGCAGGAGTCTCTGGCCGGCGTCGCCGAGACGGTTGCGGCGGCTCCGGGTGGCGATGTGTTTGCGGGCGGATTTGTTCAGAGTGTCGATCTGGGGGATTCCCTGGTCGCCCGGCTGGCGGGGGCAGACGGCGAGGAGCTCTGGCGAGATGATGGCTCAGTGAACGGGGGCGGAGTCATCGGAGCCATGGTGACGGATTCGGCTGGGCATGTGGTGGCCGTCGGTCAAACGGAAGAGGAGGCCAGTGCACGCGAGTTCTTCGTGCTCAAGCTCGCGGGCTTCGGCGGTACGGACTTCCCCTGCGGCGACTCGATCGTCGACGCGGACGAGAGCTGCGACGATGGAAACGGCGATTCGTGTGATGGCTGTACGCCCAGTTGCCGAGTGGAGCTGGGCGAATCATGCGGCGATGGGTTGCTGAACGCCGTTTGTGGCGAGCGATGCGACGATGGTGGCACCGCCGACGGCGACGGGTGTTCGTCGACTTGTGAGGATCAGTCCGCGCCTGAATCGGCGGCGGGAACGGTCCCCGCAGGCGGATCGCTCACTACAGACATCGAAGGCGACGGTGCGACTCCGAGCGATCCCGTCGAGACCACGGTCAGCTCGCCGGCGGGCGGGGATGTCGCGATCGATGAATCGAGCACCGAGGTGGCCTCGACTGGTTTCCAGCTGCTCGCGCTGCAAGTGGACATTACCGCTCCAAACGGGACCGTCGATGATCCCATCGTCCTCGTTCTTCGAATCGATGCGACGAGGGTTCCGGCCGGAGGCAATCCAGAATCCGTCGAGATTTTGCGGGACGGTACGCCGGTAGGCGAGTGTGGCGGTTTGCCAGGGCAGGCCGTACCGGACCCGTGCGTCGCGACTCGCGTGCTCCGTCCCGACGGTGACGTCGAAACTACGGTTCACACCACGCAGGCGAGCCTCTGGAACTCCGGAGTCGTGGCGGAGATGGCGGTACCGGTCGAGGGGAGCAAGCTCCTGATCAGGGACTCCGAGCGCGAGACCCGCCGGAAGATCGTATTCGTCGCGCGTGACGAGAGCATCGTTCCGGTTGATCCGCGCTGCGGTGCTGGCACGGGAGGTTGCGCCAAGCTGGAGGTAGTGGGCATCGGCGGTTCCGGACAACGCGTCGAGATCGATCTGCCGTGCGACAAGTGGAGCTTGCTCGGGAAAGCTCAGTCGCCGAAGGGCTACAAGTATCGCGACAAGAACCTGGAGGCAGGTCCGTGCAAGACCGTCGTCGTGAAGCAGGGTCGGATCAAGGCCGTCTGCATTGGAAAGAACGCTGCAAGCCCTCTAGGCTACGATCTCACCTCAGATGGGGAGGCGGGTGTTGCGGTTCGTTTCGGCGATGGCCCTTTCGTGACGTACTGCGCCGCATTCCTGGGCGTTACGGGCGCGAAGACGAGCGTCGATACGGCGACCCTCTTCAAGGCGGCGAAGGCGCCAGCTCCTGGCTCCTGCTTCGGTGGCCCGGTCGTTTCTTGCGCGGCGCCCTAGCGCATCGACGCCTGGCTCCGTACCCGCTCACTGGAGCGTGAAACCGCATTGAAAACGGCGGAGGTGGTGGGGCTCGCGGCTCGCCGAAGGCAAGGTTTGAGAGCGAGAGGGCGGGCGTAGCCCGCCTCTGCCAGGGACCGAATGCCGGAAGCAGCTCCGCGGCTGACGGCGCGGTCTCAGTTCTCGATCGGGAGTCGAAAAAAGCGGAGGGGGTGGGATTCGAACCCACGAGGGCTTTGACACCCTGCCGGTTTTCAAGACCGGTGCCTTAAACCAGACTCGGCCACCCCTCCGTAAGGGTTTTCAATGGGTTAGCGGCTTCTTCGGGGGTGTTCCACCTTTGGTGCTGAGTGGACTGCTGAGGTAACCGCCTCCGAGCGCTTTCTCCATGGCGGCGGCCGCCTCCTTCAGGTCGGATTCAGCAGTGATGTTGTACCGGTCGAAGACGCTCCTCGTCTTGTGGCCGGTGATGCGCATCGCCACGAGTTCCGGGACGCCTGCCCGAATGAGGTTCCGACAAGCGGTTCTGCGGAAGTCGTGGACGAGCTTGTCGGGCACTCCGGCCTCCCGGCAGGCGGCAGCCCAAGCGTGCCGGTAGGACCTGATTCGACGGCCGTTTCGATGGAAGACCCACTTGCACTCCGGGTAAAGGGTCCGGCGCTCAGCCCGCTGGCCTTCGAGCAGCGCCTGGAGAGTCTGCGGGAGGAAGATGGGGCGGCCGCTCTTGTTCTTCGACTGCTCTGCACGCAGCGTCACCGCCCCCGCGTCCAGATCAATCTGGGTCCATTGGAGGGTGAGGATCTCCTTCTTGATGCGCCAGCCTGTCCAGAATGCGAAGGTTATCGGGGGCCGCAGTTCGGCCGGGAGCTTCGCGAGGACGGCCTCGAACTCTCGCTGCTCGAAGAACCCGGATCTGGCAGGTGGCTCTCCCAGCTTCTTGGGGAAGCTCGGCATCTTTACCAGGATCTCTTCATCAAGACCGATCTGGAACATCCTCCTCAAGCACGCGACTTCGCGGTTGATCGATGCGTTCGATGCCCCAAGTTGCTTCAGCACACGACCGGATGCGGCTGCCGCCAGCTCGCGAACGCGCCGCTCCTCCAGTCGATGATCGATGTAGCCTTGGATGTCTGAGCGTCGGATGGAGTGCATAGTCCTGCCGGTGAAGAACGGTAGCAAGTGCTTCGTCACGCGGCGTCTAGTGTCGGGGAGTGAGCGATAGTTGTTTATGCGGTAATCGCGGTAGAGGGCGTTGGCCATCTCCTCGAACGTGACGCGGTCCGCGTCCTTCAGCACGCGCCCTTCCTCTACCTCGCGTACGCGCTGCCGAAGGAGCTTGTATGCTTCCGCCTCGACCGTGGTCTTGGCTGATTCGCTCACCGGCCGTTTTCGACCGGGCACGGGGTACGTGATCATCCAGGTCTTGGCGTTCTTAGAGCGCCATACCCAGCCGCCGACCTTCTTAGCCTTGGGCATCCTTGGTCTCCGACGTGGCCGTCTGCCCCTCACGTCCCTGCGCATCCTCCAGGCTCTTCTCCCTTCGATGGTCTCGTCGAAGGCGCTCATTGGCGGCAGCGGTGCACGTAGGTGTGCAGAACTTCTGATTCTCTCGTCTGGGAACGAAGACTCGGCGACACTCTGGGCAACGCCGAAACGGAAACGTTCCGTTGGTCGGTGCGACCGACTGCATCAAGGTTGCGGCGTAAGTGCTGTCGTAAGACTTGAGCTTCACGGGCAGCCATCTTCGCCCGTCGTCGCTCAGCCGGAACGCGAATTGCCCCGAGATCGGCGCACCATCTAGGGGTGCGGTGATGTAGCGCTGGCAGAGAGAGTGGAGATGTTCCAACCGCTCACGAAGAAGCAGGTCGGGTTTTGGTCGCCTCCCGACGGAGAGTACCTCACGCTCGACATCGTCCGGTTTGCCCGTCTCGGCGTCGGGGAACGCACTCTTCAGCCGTTCGAGCAGCACGTGATGTTCTCCAAAGCTGAGTTGGTCCACGGCTTCGATCGTCGCGAGATCCGCATAGAGGTTGAGTGCGTCGACAGGGGTCTCGTCGGCCATGGCCCTAGGACGTAGCACGAGGCCAGGTCGAAAACCAGGCTAATCGAGTACGCGCGTTATTCATAATACCACGCGAATTGATTTCGCATGGTAACTATGTTAAGATAGGAAAACACCAGCCAGAATGGAGGACGACGATATGGAACTACTGACGCCGCACGAGCTAGCCGCACATCTCAAGGTCAGCCCAGCGACGATCCACGAGTGGTCGAGGCTCTGCCCGGATATGCCCCGGCTGCGCGCGGGACGGCTGCTGCGCTACCAGCTACCGGCCGTGATCGGCTGGCTTGAACGTGGAGGGCCGCGTGGCATCAAGCAGCTCCGCGACGGGAGGAAGCATGCCGCGCGAGTGCCTGCCGAGGACGCGGCGGCTCCGACCGCTACTCCTCAGAAGCCGAATCGTGTGGGCGCTAGCCGATGAATCGGGGTTCGCGGGCGGCGATGGAGTCCGCAACAGGCCCTCTCCAGAGCAGAGCCGAACGTCGTCGCGCACGGCGTGAGTCGCTCAGATGTTCCAAGACGACCGGGAAGCCAACCGCCGATGGGCTGGCATGGTCGCGAACACCCCAGGTGGAGGTGGTGGAGCCGGGCGTGCCGAGGCCCGAGATGGCGCGAAGGGCAACCGGGGTCGTGCACCGGATTAGCTGCCAGGCATTCGGAGGTGGTGGGTTCGGGATTTGTCATCTCGAAGCGGCCGTCGCGGCGTCGGTTGCAACGGTGCTAACTGGCTGTCGCTTTGGTGTCAGTGCCGGTGGTTTCTCCCTGCCGGTGGAGGACAGCGGCCCCGATACCTTGCGAGTGGGCTGTGACCCCAGCGCACCGTCGCCTTTCTCGTGGGCCGAGCGTGGAGAGTTTCACGCATGGGCCGTCAAGGCCGACGATCATGACATCGTCTTCGATCCGACAGCCCCGCGCTATCGGGAGCTGGTAGCGCAGAGCCCATCCCGGACGCGGTCTGGGGCCGTCGAGGCGATCTCCTGCCCACCTTTGTGCCCCTCAACGACGTGATGTTCGGGCTGGAGCCCGACATTCAGAGGGCAACCGAGATGGCGATTGAGCTTGCTCGACTGGCGCTCACGGAGATCACGGGAGGACCGAGGGCGACGCCACCGAGGTTCAACATTACGCCAGATCCCGAGCAGGTCAGGATCTTTGAAGAGGCCACACGGTGCTCAGCCCGACCACGGCCGCAGCGCCGGGTGGTGAAGCGATGAGCACCCGCCAGCTCAAGAGCGTCGACGCTGCCCTCCGGCACGCCGCCGAGCTGGGCGAGCGCGTCGGCAGTTCGTGGAATGAGAGCCGCCGCACGAGAAGAGTGGCCGGGAGCTAGCGACGTGGTGTGGGTTCCAGACAGTTCTACTTGCGACCGCCCCGTTCTGTCGGACTTCCTTCGCGCTCACGCTGAGCTTCTCGCCAGGCTCGGGTGGCCGCTGGAGCTGGGGTATAGCGCCTTGCCGGTGCCCCTGGGATTCGGCGGGGGGTGCTCCTGCACCTTCGGGGAGTGCTGGGCGAAGCACCCCGGCAAGCACATCCTCACCTACGTCGACGCGGGCGTTAGCCCGCCACCGGGGCTCGACAAGTCCATGGCGATGCGCGGGCCGTTGAACATCGGGATGATCCTCAAGGTTCTCAGCGAGATCAAGTTCGCGAGTCTGCGGCTCATGTGCACGGACTGGCTGGTTGCGTTCGATGTCGACGGTGCCGCCGGGCAGTCCGCGCTCCAGCACCTTGAGACTGAACACGGGGCTCTCCCGAGAACGGTACGTGCAACCACCGGTCGAGGAGAGCGGTTCGTGTTCCGCCGTCCCACTGAGCTTCCGTTGGTCAAGGCTGACCTCGCTCCTGGGCTGGAGTTTTTCGCGGATGCCAGCGTCGTGATTCCACCCTCCGCGCACGCATCCGGCGTCCTGTATGACTACCTCCCCGGGCGTGCGCCCGGTGATGTCGACGTGGCTGGGCTGCCGCCTGCCTGGAGTGATCACCTATGCCGCGTCGCCGAGCCTGGCCATCGCGCACCCAGGGGCAGCAGTGGTGGGCGCCCGCCGAACGGTGGCGGTTTGGACACGGTTTTCGGCCGAGCGTTCGAGTCGAGGGGCTGGCTGAACGGCGAAGAGCGCTCCAACGGTGCTCAGCCGGTGCTCTGCCCTTGGGCAGCTTCGCACCGTGGTCCGCAGCCAACTGGCGATACGTCCTCCGCAGTCCTCCCGACGACGGTTGGAACGATGGGTGTCTTCCGGTGCTTACACGCGAGTTGCCGAGCTGCCCCACGGACAACACGTCACATCATGGAGGCACTGGGTGCCATGGCACTCAAGGAGGGACGCATCCGGCTTGCGCAGGATCAAGCTCAGGGTCGACGAGATCGATCTCTCGTGCACAGCGATCTGCGGCGCGAGCGTCAGCAAGCTCGCAGCACATCGGAGCTACTCGCGGTGCTACGGCGGCAGCTCTGCCGCGCCGAGGGCGCAGCCGCCGAGCCCACGCTCAGGGCTGCGGTATGGGCGCTTGCTGGTCGGGGCGTGCAAGACGAACTAGTTCGCGAGTTCGTGGTGAGGAACGTGACCGGCCATGTCGTGCTCGATCGCATCGATCTTGAGCGTGAGATCCGGGTGGCATCAGCACGACGTCGTGGAGAGCAGTGATGTACGACGCGCCTGAGAAGACAGCAGAAGAGTCTGAGCGGCTGGTGGTCGATGCGCCAGCAGACTCGAAGGAACTGTCGGACACGCAGCTTGACCGGATGATCGAGCAGGAGATCAGAATGACACCGGCTGAGCGTGCTATGCAAACCAGCTCCGCAGGCTCGAAGGGGGCGCAGAAGTCTCTCGCCGACGATGAGGTTGAGCAGGCGGCTCGGGCCGGTGCGCTGGTCGAGGGCGAGTGGGGGGCCACGTTCGTCCGACTCGATACGACACCGAAGTGGGCGGTCGTCACCGAGGAGGGGCTCGCTATCCGCTTCCCCATCATCGAGAGGAAGGGAGTCGTGCGGATAAGCTCGACCATGTTGACGGCACAACCGGTCTCCGTACTTGCGCTCACGGACTCGCAGTCGAGGGACGACCACCGCCTCGTCATCAAGCTTCGAGATGCAAACGGCAAGGAGATCGTAGATGTGATCTCCGCTGCGCTACCAATGCAGCCGGGGGCAGTGATGAGCCAGTGGCTGCTC
>JAJCZO010000051.1 GCA_029262355.1 Deltaproteobacteria bacterium | reverse complement strand
GTACGCTGGTTAGCCGCGTTGGTTCGCGGCGACGGCGAGGGCCTGGAGCGTTGCGTCGTTGAACCGTCCGTCCGCCGTGATGTCGTGGGCGCGCTGGAAGGCTTCGAGAGCGTTCACGGTCACGGTGTCGAGCTTCCCTGTGATGGGTCCCATGTATTCCTTCAGGGTCGTGAGCTGTTCCTGCACGGTCTTGACGGTGTCGGCGTCGAGGTCCTGTTCGAGTGCGCCGGCGTCGAGCGGTTGTAGGCCTACCTGTGCCTTCTCCGCGGCTAGCCTTGCCTTCTCTTGTGCGATGTCCCCGCTGCACCCGGCCGCCAGAAGCGCGATGGTTGCGACGATTGCTCGTGTTCCAAGTCCCCGGAAGCGCATGGGGCGGTGGTAGCGGCGGGCCTTCGGAGCGTCAACCGCACTCCGGCGGCTTCGCGGCCCGCCGTCGATGCTTCCCTCCGCCTCTCTCCGAGATATAACGGCAGGGTGTGGGGAAAGGCGAGCCGCGTCGCGGTGGTGGGGGTCCTGTCCGGTGCGCTGTGGAGCGGGGCCTGTACGCCGGTCGTCGTAGCGCCCGATGAGGTCGCGATTGCCGACGTCGCCGTTCCCGCGCAAGCCGAGGATGATTTCAACGTGCTCGCGATCGGGACGGCCGACCCCCAGGGGCGGATCGTGTTGCGGACCACAGGGACCTCGGTCGGTCGCGGCGAGACCATCGACATCGGGGTGATGGGGCCGGGCGTTCTGCCGGGGGCGCACTTCATGGTGGTTGGGGTCGACATCTCGGTCGAGCTCATTCGCTTCGCCGTGACGCAGGGGGGTGGCATCGACCCGCAGCCCGCCGCGGTTCTGCGGGTCGTCGTGCCCGAAGAGGCAGCTCCCGGCCTGTACTCGGTCCTTGTTCTGCGCGAAGGCCGCTACACCATCTTCTCGGGTGGGCTGGAGGTGACGTGAAGATACGAACGGCGTTGATGATCGCGCTCGTCTTGGCTCCCTGTGTGGTGCAGGCGCTGACGCTTGCGCCGATGTCTCTGGAGCAGATGACCGCGGCGTCGGAGATCGTGGTCCGCGGGCGGTGCTTGGACCGAACTCCGACTCGAACCGAGGGGGGCGCGATCGAGTCGGTCGTGCGCTTCGAAGTCGTGGAGGCCGCAAAGGGCGAGCCCGCCGCCATCGTCGAGGTTCGACAACTCGGTGGGGAGGTGGATGGTACCGCGATGGTCGTGCCCGGCGCGCCCCTGTCGGAAGCGGGAGACGAAGCGCTACTCTTTCTCGAACGCACGCCTGGAGGCGACCTCCGCGTCGTCGGCATGGCGCTCGGCTACCTGCCCGTCGTGGCCACTTCTCCGGGCCCGAGTCGCGTTCGTGTCGCACCCTACCTGGGTGAGGGGTTCGAGGGTGGTGGGCTGCGTCCTGTGAGCGAGGTATTGCACCGGGTGCGGGGACTGGCGGAGAGGCCCCGGTGAGCGCTTCGTGTCTTACCAGGGTCGCGGCGTTCGCACTCGCCGTCGTTGCCCTGGGGCCTTCGCGCGCCGCCGGGTACGCCTTTCTTCTCGTCGAGGGTGGCCAGGGTCGAACGCGGCAATGGCAGCCCAGTCGGTTCGTCGATTCCCGCGTTCCGTGGTTCGTGACGAACGTAGTCGACGGCCGCTTGGCCGGAGAGCGGTCGTTCGTGGATGTGGCCGCCGCCGCGTTCGGTCATTGGGAGGCCGTGGACGAGAGTTCGATTGCCTTCGCATTTCGCGGCGAGATGAATCGTCGCAATCGCGATCCGTCCGACAACCGCAACCTCGTGACATTCGCGGACGCGGCCTCTCTGGGCAGCGGCGTTCTCGGCGCGACCTTCATCACGTCGGGCTCCGACGGGCGCATCACGGACGCCGACATCGTGCTGAGTCGAGCGATCGACTTCACCACCCGCTTCTCTGCCTTCGCTGGGTCGTACGATGCAGAGTCGATTCTCACTCACGAGATCGGCCACCTGATCGGTCTGGATCACACTGGTCTCGTGCGGGCGACCATGGCGCCCTTCACCGACCGTGGGGACGTTCACCAAAGATCGCTGGCGACCGACGATTTGCTGGGCGCCGGGATGCTCTACCCCGAGGCGGACTTCCCCGCAGGGCGTGGCACATTGGCCGGAACCGTCTCGCGCGACGGGGAGGCCGTGTTCCTTGCCCACGTCGTGGCGACCACGGTCAATGGCCGGGCGATCGCTTCGGGCTACACCCGGCCCGATGGGACGTATAGGATCGACGGCTTGCCTCCGGACGTATACGTGGTTCACGCCGAGAGACTCGATGGCCCGGTGCGACCCTCCAATGTTGCGGGGTTCCGCCAAGGCTTCGGACAGGCCGAGACGACCGAATATGAGACGACCTTCCACTATGAATAGCGCGGTGCGTGCGGTGCTCGCTCTCCTCCCATTGCTCGCCGCGTGTGCGGCGAGCAGCGGTGGGGACGCCCTCGATCCGCTGGGTCTGATTCCGCCTCCGCCCACGATCGCCGCGGCGGACGCCAGCGCACACATCGGCGAGCTCGTGATCGTTCGGACCCAGATTCGCGCGGCGCGGGTCGAACGCGGGCAGGCCGTACTCGAGCCGGTCGGCACCGAGCCCGGCGGCTTCGTCATCGCGATCGCCCCGCCCGTCGTTGGGCCGACCGCTCGGGACCTGGTGGCCAAGTACGATGGACAGGACGTTCGCGCGGTCGGGTACATCTCTGACCTGGGCAATGATCTGGAGCTGTTGATCGGCGATCCTGGCCGAATCCGCCTGGCGGATGAACCCGACGGCACGGTGGCCTCGGAGCCGGCTCCCGCGCTCGCCGCAGCGCCGACGGCACCTCTTGGCGCGCCACCCGCGGAGGAGAAGCCGGCTGCCGGCGGGCCGGCGGCTCCTGTGGCCGCCGCCGCGCCTCTGGCTCCGAAGGCCGATCCCGCGTGCGAGAACGCTCGGCACGCGTGGAAGATCGCGGCGGAAGATGCCAAGGCTCCCCTCCGGGAGTTGCTCGGCTGTCTGGGTGACGGTGAGCCTCGGTGCAAGGACGCGGCAGCGCGCGCTCGCATCGCGCTGGCTGAGGTCGCGGCAAGCGAAGAGCGACTTCGCTGGGTGTGTGGGGAGGGTTCATGACGTTGCCGATCGAGACGTTGAAGCGCCGGCCGCCGGCGCCGCAATGCGACGTCGTCGTCGTAGGCGCCGGCCTCGCTGGTCTGGTTTGCGCGGCATCCCTGGCGCGGGTCGGGCGTCGTGTGGTCGTCGTCGACCGTGCGAAGCGGCCAGGCGGGCGACTGCAGACCGCCAATCACCAGGGTTTCGCAGTCGACCTGGGGCCGGTGGTTTGGGACGCGGGGCTGGCCGAGTTGCTGGAGTCCGTCGGCGTCGCCGAGCACGGCCTCGTTGCGCTGTCGCCGCGAGACGCGATTCGGATTTCGGTCGTGGGCGCAGAGGCCCCGCCGACGCTGCCCAGTGCTCTTCCCGTGCCCGGCGCGGTTCCTGCCCCGTCGACCCTCGATGCGGTTCGGCGTCTCTACGAGGCCCCGCCGCGACTCTTCGCGGCGCTCGGCGAGGTGTACGACGAGTGGAGTAGAGCCACCCCGGACCAGATCGAACAGTGGCGCGGCGCCGACGTTGCGAGCTGGCTCGATGAGCGGGCCTTCGAACCGAGCCTGGCGACGGCGGTAGGGCGCAGCGCGGTGCTGTTGGGCGGCTCGTCCGACGCTTCGCTCGTGGTGCTCGCTGCATTGGCGCGAGCTCTCGCCGATGGCGCGCCCACGCATGTGACGATCGGAGACACGCCCGTCGCCGGCGCGCGCGGCGTCGTGCAAGCCCTGGTCGACATGATCATCGAGGCCGGTGGTGAGCTTCGGCTGGGAACGAGAGCCGTCGGTCTTGGTTTGGACGGAGGGCGTTTCACGCGCTTGGCCACGCGTCGCGAGGAGACGCCCTTCATCGAAGAGCTCCAAGCCGATCGGTGTGTCTTCGCGATCTCACCCGCTGATCTGCGAGGGCTATTGCCCGCCGAGCCACGAGCGGCGCTCGATCGCCTGTTGCCCGCAACGCCGCCGCAGAGAGAGCTCGCGGTCGCCTGGGCTCTCGAGGGCCACGTCCAGGCACCCTCGGCGCGCGAAGGTGACGACCCGGTCGTCATTCGTATGGTGGCACCCTCGCGTGGCGCGTCGGCCGATGCCTTGGCCGCGGGGGGGACGCTCGTTTGGTCGACCGCCGCGGCGCCTCGGCTCGCACCGCCGGGCCGCTCGTTGGTCCGGGCGACCCTGCCGGTCCCCGCGAATCTGGCGACGGACGTCGACGCTCTCGAGGAGCGGGTCGATGCGCTGCGAGATGCACTGTTCGGCCTGGTCCCCCATGCGGCGGACTCGGTCGTGTGGGAGCATCGGTGGATGAGCGACCACCCCGCCGGCGTTCCTCTCCGCCTCCCAACGCTGCCCATGCTCGCCCCGGGGCTTTCAGGAGCACTGCTCGCGACTCAGGAAGTGGCTGTGCCGGGCTCGACCGCAAGCGGCGTCACTGCGGCGGCCTACGCCGGACGGGCCGCCGCCGAGCGCATTCTGGCCGACGGGTCGGGTGTGTCCGCCCCGGCCGCGGAGGAGGAGGTCGGCGCCGAGGGAGCCGACCTCTTGGACCCCAAGGGGGCAGACTAAGTCGCCGACTCCTGCCGACGGCCCGCTCCGGGGCCGCCGCCCGGACCTGAAGGGTCGACCGCATTCGGTCGAGGAGATCCGCCGCCTCCCATGGGGGAGTTTCGTCGAGGTGAACCCGTGGATCCCGAGCAGGACAGCCCGATAGGCAGCCTGCGGGAGCGGCGTCCCAGATAACTTCGGTGCGTGCTGGTGGGTTCGCTCAGGCGGCCCCTAACGGCCTCCAGGCAGGTCTCGGTTCCTCTCCGTGAGGCAAACCTCTCAGCGAGTGGGCCAAATCGAGCGATTTCGCACGACCTGTTGAGAGGTGGCTCGGATGCAAGATTTCACTGTGCGGAAACCGGTGGATTTTCGGTGGTTTCTCGGCGCTCCGGTGGCATTCAACTTGTTACTTGGGCCGGGCGAACCCTGACGAACCCCCGGAGGCAATCCACACGTGATCATCGACCGCCATACTTTCATCGACCTTGCGACACACCTCGAAGGAGCTTCTGAGGGTGTCCTCGAAGTGACCAAGCGTTGCGTTTCCCTCTGCGAAGAGGGTGGCGAGACCGCCGCTCGCCCCGACCAGGACTGCTGGGTCGCATTGGTCGAGTCGTTGGTCAGCGTGAACTCGGAGCTCACCTCGATCGAGCAGACGCTCCGGGCTCTGCTCGAAGCCAACCGGGAAGAGGAAGAGTTCGCGCGGGCGGCCTTGCGTCGCACCGGCGCGGTCGACGCCTAGTGCACCGCCGTCGACATGACGTGAACGCCTTGCCGCCCCTCGACGTCGGTCGCGGCGTCGCGTCTCCTTGCGAAGATTGCCGATGTTCCTGCGTCGCCGTTCCTTGCGACGGACGCCGATCGACGTCAACTCGTTCACGCGATGTCGACCGCGGCGCACTCGCTGCAGGGTCGGGGGTAGGCGCGGTACTCTAGAGCGACGTCGAGAGAAGGCGGCCGATCGATGTTGCCAATGCGACGAGGCCGGCAGCGGCGAGACTGAGCACGATCATGACGTGGCTCCTCGGCTCGACGTCGGACCAAGGTTCCCCCACCGTGTCTAGGAGTGTGAAGGGGAGGCCGGTCTTCGCGCCTACGAGCGTGAGATGACGCCGGCGCGGTGTATTGGGAGCGCGTCTGGGTTTGCTCGGGTTGCTGGCGACGAGGCGCAAGAGCGGTCGCACGCCGCGGCTCGTGAGCGGCGGGAGTCGGCGCACGGTCGGTCGTCGTCGGGGCATCGTGAGACGCCCGGTGCTTTGCTCGGGCGAGTTCCCCGCGCGTGCGTGACGCAGCGAAGGACGGCGGATGGTCGCGGCCGTGTGGACGGCGCGACTCGAATGTCGATTGCGAATTGTCGTCATCATCGAATCCCGTACTTGTCCAACTTGCGATAGAGAGTCCGCCGCGACAGCCCGAGCAGTCGAGCTGCGGCGACGCGTTTTCCGCCGGCAGAGTCCAGGGCGCGACGGATTTGTTCGCGCTCTGCGGAGCGTAGGCTCAGATCCACCTTGGCTTCGTCTTCGGTTTCCTCGGTTGGAGGTGACGCCTGCGGCGGCTTTTCGGCCGGCGCTCCACTACGGAGCTCCGCCGGAAGGTGCTCCAGCCGGATGGCCCCGCCGTGGGACATGATGGATGCCCGCTCGAGAACGTTGCTGAGCTCGCGGACGTTCCCCGGCCAGCGGTAGCCGCGGAACAGTTCGAGCACGTCGGGCGAGAGGGTGGGGCGCTCGATCGCGAACTTGCGGGCGAACCCACGCAGGAAGTGCTCGGCCAGAAGCTCGATGTCTTCCGAGCGTTCCCGCAGCGGCGGTAGCTCGATCACTCCGACGTTCAGGCGGTAGTAGAGGTCTTCACGGAACCCGCCGCAACGCGACATCTCACCCAGATTGCGGTTCGTCGCCGCGACGCCGCGGATGTCGACGGGGACCGACGCGGGTGATCCGACCCGCCGGATCTCGCGGTTCTCCAGCACACGCAGGAGCTTCACCTGAGCGTCGAGCGGCAGCTCGCCGATCTCGTCCAGGAAGATCGTTCCTCCGTTGGCCGCCTCGAACAGGCCCTTGTGATCGCGGTCGGCACCGGTGAAAGCGCCCTTCACGTGGCCGAACAGCTCGCTCTCGATGAGGGTGGGTGCGAGAACACTGCAGTTGCAGACGACGAAGGGGCGATCTGCCAGCGGGGAGCGGTTGTGCACGGCGCGCGCCGCGAGTTCCTTGCCCGTGCCGCTCTCGCCGGTGACGAGCACGGTGGTGGGATAGGCGGCGAGGCGCTCGATGAAGCTGAAGACTTCGAGCATGCGGCGCGACCGCGCCGCCATGCCGTCGAAGAAGGTGGAGTCGCGCCCACCCAGCTCGAGGATGCGCACGCGCTGGCGCAGTCGGCGACGCTCCACCATCATCTGGATCGAGTGGTACAGACGCCGGCAATCGACGGGCTTCTCTAGGTAGTCGGCGGCGCCGGCCTGGATCGCTCCGACCGCATCCTTCACGGACGAGTGGGCGGTCACGAGGATGAGGTCGGCGTCTGGATCGCGCTTGCGCACTTCGTCGAGTAACTCGATCCCGCTCATTCCCGGCATGCAGACGTCGCTCACGGTGACGTCGATGGGCGTGTTGGAGAGGATCTCGAGTGCCCGCTCGGCGTTCATGGCCGCGAATACCCGGCAGCCGTGTTGGCGAAGATGGTGCTCGACGATTCCGATCAGGACCTCGTCGTCCTCCACGATCAGGACCCGGGGCGCGTCTCCGCTGGGCTCGAGCAGAACCTTCTCGTCGTTGCCGTGGCTTTTGTCGTCCGACATCCGTGTCGTCCTCGAGGGTTGGACTTCGCAAAGCCGATGCCAGTGGCTCGTGTCAGATTTGACCCGGGCCGGGGAGGGGCGTGTCGCGAGAGGCGCAACGTTTTTCCGGGTGTGCCACCTCTGACGAGCCCGCGTTGTGATGCGGCGCGTCAGGCCGTGGTGTGACCATCGTGCCGAAGATCGTCAAATCTGTGGCGGATGGAGCAAAAGGTGGGACCGGCCGGGACGATCTCGCCGTTGGGGGGGCAGATCCAGGTGGGCCGTGGACGTGGAATTTCTGGCTCGGGACACTAAGCTCTGGCCCAGCATGGATTTTGGCTTTAGTGAGGAGCAAGACCTTCTGCGGCAGTCGGCGCGAGACTTCCTGGCGAAGGAATGTCCCATGACCGTCGTTCGCCGGATGATGGATGACGAAACCGGCCACGCTCCCGAGCTCTGGGACCGGATGGCCCAGCTCGGATGGCAAGGCCTGATCGTGCCGGAGGAGTACGGTGGAGCGGGGCTCGACTTCGTCGACCTGATCGTCGTGCTCGAGGAGATGGGCCGCGTCGTGGCGCCAGGACCATTCTTGTCGACCGCGGTCTACGCCGCGGTCGCACTTCTGGAAGCCGGCAGCGAAGAGCAGAAGAAGCGTCATCTGCCCGACATCGCCTCGGGGAAGCTGCTCGCGACGGTGGCGCAGATGGAACCCAATGGGCGCTGGGATGCGGACGGCATCACGGCTACCGCCACCGCAGAGGGAGCGGGCTACCGCTTGGATGGGACCAAGCTCTTCGTTCCCGACGGCCACCTTGCGGAGCTCCTCATCGTTGCGGCGCGAACCCCCGGAAGCACGGTCGGCGACGGCGTGAGTCTGTTCTGCGTCGATCGCAACACGGCCGGCGTCACGACGACGGCGCTCAAGTCGATGGATCAGACGCGCCGGCTCGCCGAGGTCCGCCTCGACGGTGTCCTCGTCGAGGGCGCTGCTCTTCTCGGAGAGCTGGGCGACGCCTGGCGAACTCTAGAGCGCCTGAATGATCGCGCGAAGGTCGCGCTCTGCGCCGAGATGTGCGGTGGGGCTCAAGCGGTACTCGACATGTCTGTCGAGTACGCGAAGGTGCGCGAGCAGTTTGGCAAGCCGATCGGCTCGTTCCAGGCGATTCAACACAAGTGTGCGGACATGATGGTCCAGGTCGAAAGCTCGAAGTCGGCGACCTACTACGCTGCCTGGGCTGTCGCCAATGACGTGGAGGATGCGCCTCTGGCCGCAGCCATGGCAAAGGCGTATTGCTCGGACGCGTATCGTGTCGTCGCCGGTGAAGGGATCCAGATCCATGGCGGGATCGGCTTCACCTGGGAGCACGACATGCACATTTACTTCAAGCGGGCCAAGAGCTCCGAGGTGAGCTTCGGCGACGCCACCTGGAATCGCGAGTTGGTCGCCCAACAAATTCTCTGAAAACCGAAGAGGCATCCTCATGAGTGATCCCGGCGCAGTCATCGAGTCCGTTCTGCAGGAGCGACGGAAATTTCCTCCTCCACCCGACTTCGCGAGCAAGGCTCACGTGAAGTCCTTCGCGCAGTACCAAGAGATGTGCGCCGAAGCCGAGAAGGATCCCGAAGCCTTCTGGGCCAAGATCGCGAAAGAGTACATCGACTGGTTCGAGCCGTGGGACAAGGTGCTCGAGTGGGAGGCGCCCTTTGCCAAGTGGTTTCTTGGCGGCAAGCTGAACGTCAGTCACAACTGCGTGGATCGTCATCTGACCACGTGGCGCAAGAATAAAGCCGCGCTCATTTGGGAGGGCGAGCCGGGGGATACCCGGACGATCACCTACTTCGAGCTGCATCGCGAAGTCTGCAAGGCCGCAAACGTACTCAAGTCCCTCGGTGTCCAGAAGGGCGACCGCGTGGGTTTGTACATGCCTCTCGTCCCCGAACTCGCGATTGCGATGCTGGCGTGCACGCGAATTGGTGCGACACACTCGATCGTCTTCGGCGGGTTCTCGGCCGACGCGATTCGCGATCGCATGAACGACTGCACGGCGAAGCTCGTGATCACCGCCGACGGTGGTTACCGCCGCGGAAGCACGTTCCCGCTGAAGCCGACCGTCGACAAGGCCCTAGAAGAGTGCCCGTCCGTCGAGAAGGTGCTCGTCGTGAAGCGCTCCGGCGACGACGTCGATTGGAAGGACGGCAGGGACGTCTGGTGGCACGAGGCGATGGAGCGGGCCAGCGCCGACTGCCCGGCGGAGCCACTGGACTCGGAGCATCCGCTCTTCATCCTCTACACCAGCGGGACCACTGGTAAGCCCAAAGGAGTGCTCCACACGACCGGCGGCTACCTCACACACGTCGCGTACAGCTCGAAGCTCGTGTTCGATCTGAAGGACACCGACACTTACTGGTGCACGGCCGACATCGGCTGGGTGACCGGGCACAGCTACCTGGTGTACGGCCCGCTCGCGAACGGGGCGACCGCAGTCATGTACGAGGGCGTTCCGAACTACCCGGAGGCCGATCGGCTCTGGGACATCGTCGAGCGCCATGGCGTATCGATCCTCTACACCGCACCGACTCTCATTCGGACGTGTGTGAAGTGGGGCGAGCAGTGGCCCGCGCGTCACGATCTCTCCTCCCTTCGCCTGCTCGGCACGGTGGGCGAGCCGATCAATCCCGAAGCGTGGATGTGGTACCATGAGAAGATCGGTGGCGGACGGTGCCCGATCGTCGACACGTGGTGGCAGACGGAGACGGGCGGGATTCTGATCTCACCGCTTCCGGGCGCGACGCCCACGAAGCCGGGCTCGGGTACGTTGCCCTTGCCGGGGATCTTCCCAGAGGTCGTCGACCGGGAAGGAAACAAGGTCGGGCCGAACGAGGGTGGGCTGTTGGTCATCCGCAAGCCTTGGCCGAGCATGTTGCGGACGATCTACGGCGACGATGAGCGCTTCGAGAAGACGTATTGGAGCGACCTGCCGGGAAACTACTTCACCGGTGACGGCGCGCGGTGCGATGAGGACGGCTATTTCTGGGTGATGGGTCGGATCGACGACGTCGTAAACGTCTCGGGGCATCGGCTCGGAACGATGGAAGTGGAGAGCGCGCTCGTGGCCCATCGTGCGGTTGCGGAAGCGGCGGTGGTGGACCGCCCCGACGAGGTGAAAGGCCAGGCGCTCGCCGCGTTCGTCACGCTCGAGGGCGGACACACCGGGTCGGACGAGCTCAAGAAGGAGCTGCGCGATCACGTCGGGAAGGAGATCGGTGCCTTCGCGAAGCCCGATGACCTGCGCTTCACCGACACGTTGCCGAAGACGCGCAGCGGCAAGATCATGCGACGCTTGTTGCGAGACATTGCTGCGGGCCGCGACAGCGGCGACACGACCACGCTGGAGGATGCTTCGATTGTAGAGAAGCTCCGCCAGTCGGACGATTGATGTCCAACGATGCCGCGCCGATTTCGCTCTACAACACGCTTACCCGGCGCGTAGAGCCACTTCGGACCGGGGAGCCGGGCCATGTCCGCATGTACGTGTGTGGCGTGACGGTCTACGACCATGCTCACATCGGGCACGGCCGTATGATCACCGTGTTCGACGTTCTGGCCCGGTATCTGACCTGGGTCGGGCAGAAGCTGACCTATGTTCGCAACGTCACGGACATCGAAGACAAGATCATCAACCGCGCGAACGAAGCCGGCGAACCGGCCTCCGCTCTGGCCGATCGGATGACCGAGGCGTTCTTCGAAGACATGGAGATGCTCGGCTGTGAGAGGCCGAGTGTGGAGCCTCGCGCGACCGAACACATCCCTGAGATGTTGACCCTGATCGGTGAGCTCGAAGACCGCGGCGTCGCCTACCGGGTAGACGGTGACGTGTATTTCAGCGTGCCGGACTACCCTGCGTACGGGCGGCTGTCG
The DNA here is from genome assembly GCA_029262355.1 of Deltaproteobacteria bacterium. GTDB lineage: Bacteria > Desulfobacterota > Binatia > UBA12015 > UBA12015 > VGTG01. Next base: position 19,072 of record JAJCZO010000051.1, on the reverse strand, counting down.
AACCGGCGCATCGAGGATCTTCAGGCGGGGGCCCGCGTCGAAGTTGGTGAGCGCAAGCGCCACCCATGCGATTTCGTGCTGTGGAAGGGGGCGAAGCCGGGCGAGCCGACGTGGGAGAGTCCCTTTGGCCCGGGTCGGCCCGGCTGGCACATCGAGTGTTCGGCGATGGCGTCGAAGTATCTCGGGCAGCCATTCGATCTGCATGGTGGTGGCGAGGACCTCGTCTTCCCACACCACGAGAACGAGATTGCGCAGTCCGAGGCCGCCAGCGGTGCGCCCTTCGTGGGGCACTGGATGCACGTGGCGTTCTTGCGCCTGGGTGAAGAGAAGATGTCGAAGTCGCTCGGCAACTTCGTCACGATTCGTACTGCGCTCGAAGAGCATCCACGCGAGGCATTGCGCCTCGCCTTGTTGCAGACGCATTACCGCTCCCCTCTGGAGTTCGCTCCGAGTGTGATCGAGGAGGCGCAGTCGACGCTCGTGCGCCTCTACGTGACGCTTGCGCGGATCGATGCGACCGGTGCGAAGGCCGCGCCGGACGGCGAGGCGAAGGACGCGGTACTCTGCCGAAAGGACTTCCGCGAAGCGCTCGCCGACGACCTCAACAGCCCGCGAGCGCTCGCCGCTCTGCACGATGGAGTGCGCGCTGCGAATCGTCTTCTCGACGCCGGCAAGGACACCGAAGCGGCTGCGCTCGGCGCGGTGCTGCGCGATACGGGGTCCGTATTTGGGGTGCTTCAGGGCGATCCCGTAGAGACGCTCGGATTGTGGCGCCGGGAGCGTGCCGCGGATGCGGGCCTCTCGGAGGAGCAGATCGAAGCGATCATCGATCGACGCCGCGAGGCCCGCACGTCGAAGGACTTCGCCGCCGCCGATGCCGCCCGCGACGAGTTGCTCGCCGCGGGCATCGATTTGAAGGACAATCCGGACGGAACGACGACCTGGACCTTGAAGCGCGGCCACGAGGGATGATCCGCACGAGTCCCGTGCGATGCGCTAGTTCGATATAGCCGAGCGCTCGCAGCCGGCCTTCCGGGACATCGTCGAGCTTCTGTGGGCCTGGGATCGCCCGCGGCCTGACTTCTCCGAGCGCGTCCTCGATGCGCTCGGTGTGGCGGCGCACGGCGTACTTGGCGCTGAGGTCGATCGACTCTTCGGGCCCGTGAGACCCGCAGCCGAGGCCTGCCCCGCGTTCGGGCGGCTGCCGGCGTGCCGCCGGAATTTCTCGGTCGGTGGCGTTTTCCCCGCAGATCGCTAGGATTCCGGCGCGAAGGAGAGAGAATGAGCTTCCCGATCGACCTGTCCGCCTTCAAGCCGCTACCGCTTGATCCGAGCCGCTCCAGCTTGACCCCCGACGAGCGTGTAACGCTCGCCGCGAACGTCCAGCTGTGTCGTGACGCGATCATCTATTTCACTGCGACGGGCGCTGCGAAGGGCCTGGGCGGCCATACGGGGGGCCCATACGACATCGTCCCCGAGGTTCTGATCGCGGACGGATTCATGCGGTCCGGGGCTCCCGTGGTGCCGCTCTACCTCGATGAGGCGGGCCACCGGGTGGCCATCCAGTATCTCATGGCGGCTCTGAACGGCGACCTGCCGGCCGAACAGCTGGCGAAGTATCGGGAGGCCCACTCGAAGCTGCCGGGGCATCCGGAGCTCGGGCTCACTCCGGGCGTCGGGTTTTCTTCCGGACGACTCGGCCACATGTGGCCGTTCGCGAACGGCATCGCGATGGCGCACCCCGGCAAGGCGGTCTTCGTGTTCGGCTCGGATGGGTCGCAACAGGAAGGCAACGATGCCGAGGCGGCACGGCTCGCGGTGGGCCACGGGCTCGATGTGAAGATCATCGTCGACGACAACGACGTGACGATCGCCGGCCATCCGAGTGAGTACATCCCTGGATTCTCCGTCGCGAAGACTCTCGCCGGCCACGGTCTGGCGGTCGACGAGGGCGACGGCGAGGACCTCGACTCGCTCTACGCGCGGATGGCGAAGGCGGTTACGACCAAGGGGCCGATCGCGCTGATCAACAAGCGCAAGATGGCGGTTGGCATTGCGAACCTCGAGGGCGCGCCCAAGGCGCACGACGTGATCTCGGTCGACAATGCCGTCACGTATCTCGAGGCGCACGGCCAGAGCGCTGCCGCGGCCCAGCTGAAGGCGATCGAGAAGCCGAAGCACAGCGTCTCGCACCGCGGCAGCGCGGATGACAAGGGCAAGAACCGCGAGGTTTTTGGCACGGCACTCGTCGACATCCTCGCCAAGCTCTCACCTGAAGATCGGGCGGCGCGCGTCAAGGTGATCGATAGTGATCTCGAGGGCTCCTGTGGGTTGCACCACATTCACAAGGCATTCCCCGAGATCTACGTCGCATCGGGCATCATGGAGCGGGGCAACTTCTCGGCCGCTGCGGGCTTCGGCATGGAGAAGGGGCGCCAGGGCGTGTTCGGTACGTTCTCGGCCTTCCTCGAGATGTGCGTCTCCGAGATCACGATGGCGCGCCTCAATCACGCCAACGTGCTCGCACACTTCTCTCATGCGGGTGTCGACGACATGGCCGACAACACCTGCCACTTCGGCCTCAACAACATGTTCGCGGCCAACGGTCTCGCGTCGGAAGACGATACCACGCGGCTCTATTTTCCCGGTGACCAGCACCAGATGCGCGCGCTCCTCGCACGGGTCTTCGACGATCCCGGCCTGCGCTTCGTGTTCTCGAATCGCTCGGCGGTGCCGGACCTGCTGAAGGCCGACGGATCGCTCCTGCACGACGACGACTATACCTTCGAGCCTGGCAAGGACGAGTTGGTCCGAGACGGGAGCGCCGGCTTCGTCGTCAGCTTTGGCGAGACGCTCTACCGGGCCCTCGATGCCGTCGAGCGTCTGAAGGAGAAGGGCATCGATGTGGGTCTCGTCAACAAGCCCACGCTGAACGTGGTCGACGAAGACATGATGCGGAAGATCGGCAAGACGGGCTTCGTGCTCGTGGCCGAGGGCTTGAGTGTTTCGACCGGCCTCGGCAGCCGATTCGGCAGCTGGTTGCTCGAGCGCGGCCTCGCGCCGCGTTTCGCCCACATCGGTGCGCACCGCGAGGGCTGCGGCGGTCTTTGGGAGCAGATGGTCTACCAGGGCCTGGATCCCGAGGGGATCATGGCCAAGGTCGAGTCGTTGGCGGGCTGAGCCTGCGGCGCACTATTCCGGCGCGCCGAAATAGACGTCGAGCTTGCACCGCTTCCAGAGGTGTTTCGCGAGTGCGTCACGTAGTCCTGCGAGCGGGAACTCGAGGACGATCGGGCCCTTCTTCGCAGGCCGGAGCTTCACGTAGAGAACGGACGCCGGGTCTCTCTTCTCCTCTGCGTACAGCCGACCCATGAACGGGGTCGGGGCCGGTGCGAAATACGCGCGGTTCTCTCCCGCCTTGCGGACCTTCCATTTCCCGTCGGGTGTGAACTTCCCTGGTGCGAAGCCGATGCTGACACCGCCGTCGCTGGCGAGCCGCAGTGGTTTCTCGCCGTCCGGGAGGATGGCGACTTGGCGCCAACGGTCGCTCTCACAGCCGAACGCCAACTCGACGCCGGTCGCGTTGGAAGGGGCCAGAGTGATGCCGATGCCGCGGTCGCCCTGAGGGTTCAGGAACTCCTCGAACGTCCAGCCGGCCGCCGCGGGGGCGACGCCGACGAGGCTCGTCAGCAGGGTCGCGAGAACGATGAATCGAATGGTGCGGGTCACAGTGTTTGGATCCTCCCAGCTCGGTTCTGCCCTGTGTGCCGAGTGCGTGCAAGCTTGAGCGCCCCCTCGCGATCCTTCACTCTTGGCCAATGCGTCTCGGGGTACTGGTCTCGTTCGTCGTCCTCGCCGCCTGTGTGGGCTGCGCTCTCAACCCAGCCACGAACAAGCGGCAGCTGATCCTCACCTCTGAGGCCCAGGAGAAGGAGCTCGGACGGCAGGCTGCCAAGGAGGTGCAAGAGTCGATCGGGTACGTCGACGATCCGCGGATCGCGGACTACGTGTCGCGCGTGGGCGGGACGGTTTCGAAGGGCGCGCCGGCGGGGCAGTTTCAGTACGAGTTCCGGGTCGTGGAGATGGAAGAGCCCAACGCGTTTGCGGTGCCTGGGGGATACGTCTTCGTTTCGCGAGGGCTCTTGGCACTGACGAACAGCGAGGCCGAGCTCGCCGGGATCCTGGGTCACGAGGTCGGACACGTCGCCGCCCGACACGGCACGAACCAGGCGTCGGTCCAGGCCCCACTTCGCGTCGTCACGGGACTTGGCGCCGCGGCTACCGGTCTCGTCTCGAACTCGCTGGGCGACCTCGTGTCTGGTGCGGGGGGGGCCGCGACCGATGCGTTGTTCGCGTCCTATGGGCGCGATCAAGAGCGCGAGGCCGATCAACTCGGGCAGCGGTTCATGGTGTCCTCGGGGTATGATCCGGCCGCGTTGTCGGCCGCGCTGGACTCGCTGCACCAGTATGCCGTGCAGCACGACCAGGACGATGGCCCGAGCTTCTTTTCCTCGCACCCGTCGACGCCAGAGCGAGTCGAAGCGACACGCCGGCGCGCAACGGAGCTCTCGGGTGGCGTTCGGCCGTCGACCGCGAGCCGGGCCGCCCACTTCGCGAAGCTCGACGGTCTCCGAATGGGCCCCGACCCCGACCACGGCGTCTTCGTGGGTACCGAGTTCCTGCAGCCCGTAATGCAATTCCGGATGCGCTTCCCAGCCGGGTGGAAGACGATCAATGGGCGCGACTTCGTGGCTGCTCAGTCGGCGAGCTCGCTGATGATGGTGACGCTGGTCGACGGGACGGACCCGGTGAAGGTGGGACGCGCGATCGAGAGTCGTGATGGTCTCGATCTGAAGTTGCGCGAGAAGCGGATCGGATCGCTCGCCGGCGCGCGGGGCGAGGCAAAGGCCAAGATCGAAGGGCGTGAGGCGGTTCTCGATGTCGCCTGGATCGCGCACGGCGGAGAACTCTACCAGGTCGTCGGCGTCTCGCCGGTTGCGGGTGAGCCTGGCGAGCGGGCTGCGGTGCTCCGGGCGATCGAGTCCTTCCGCCCATTGACTGCGAATGATCGGTCTCGGATCCGCGTCGTTCGCCTGCGCATCACCAAGGCGCGAGACGGGGAGACCATGGCTTCGGTCGCGGCGCGCACTGGCAGTCGGCGCTCGGTCCGCGAGCTGGAGGTCTTGAATGGCGTTTCCGCGGGAGCGCGACTCCGCGCGGGCCAGTCTGTGAAGTTCGTGCGTGAGGAGCGTTACTGAACGTCGTCGCCTTCGCGAACTTCGGGGCACGCGACGAGACGCCCCTCCCGGTGCTCCTCGAGCAGCGGAACGTCGCGCGCGCACCGCTCGACCGCAATCGGACACCGGGTTCGGAAGCCGCAGCCCGAAGGCTTTGCCATCGGCGTCGGGATGTCTCCTTCGAGACGAACGCGCCCGGAGCGATCGGCACGTGGGTCGGGGATCGGGACGGCAGAGAGAAGGGCTTTTGCGTACGGATGGCGGGGCGCACGATAGACCTGTTGCGCCTCTCCGAGCTCGGTGATGGCACCGAGGTACATCACGGCGATGCGGTCGGAGATGTGGTGGACGACGCTCAGGTCGTGGGCGATGAAGATGTAGGTGAGGCCGAAGTCGTCCTTCAGCTCTTGCATGAGGTTGATCACCTGCGCCTGGACCGAAACATCGAGTGCGCTCACTGGTTCGTCTGCAATGATGAGCTTGGGGCGCGTGGCGAGAGCCCGCGCGATGCCGATTCGCTGGCGTTGACCGCCGGAGAACTCGTGCGGATACCGGCCGGCGTAGTCTGGCTGGAGCCCGACCCGTTCGAGAAGTTCGAGCACGCGCCTCCGGCGTTCGTTCGCCCGGAGGCTCGTGTGGATCGCCAGCGGGCCTTCGACGATCTGCCGAACGGTCATCCGAGGGTTCAGTGAGGAGTAGGGGTCCTGGAAGATCATCGCGATGTCGGACCGGTGCGGTCGCATGGCTCGGCGCCCGAGCCCGTTGAAGTCCACGGTGCCGTCGCTGGTCTGGAAATGGACGTGACCTCCGAGCTGCGCTTCGGGCGACATGAAGCGCACGATGTTCATGATCGCGCGGCCGACCGTCGTCTTCCCCGAGCCGGACTCCCCGACCAGCCCCAGAACCTCGCCCTTGTGGACGTCGAAGCTCACCCCATCGACGGCCCGGACTTCGCCGACCTTGTGGCGCAGTACGCCGCCGAACACCGGGAACGACACGCGAAGATCCCGGACGGAAAGCAATGGCTCGGTGGGCGAGCTCACGCGAGCTCCTCCGCGAAGTGGCAGCGCACCTCGTGGCCGGGGCGGACCTCGCGCAGCTCGGGCTCCTCAGCGCGGCAGAGATCCTTCACGTGCGGACAGCGCGTGCAGTACTTGCACCCGGTCGGAAGCTCGAGGATTCCCGGCACGTTGCCCGGGATTGCCTGGAGGGCCGAGCCCTTGTGATCGGGGTCTGGAATGCTGGCGAGGAGCCCCTTCGTGTAGGGGTGAAGCGGCCCGTCGAACAGGTCGAGGGTCGTTGCGATCTCCTGAAGCTTGCCTCCGTACATCACGATCACCCGGTCACAGGTCTCGGCGACGACGGCGAGGTCGTGGGTGATCAGGACGACCGATCCACGCTCGCGGCGCGACTGCACGTCGCGCATCACGTCGAGGATCTGCGCTTGGATCGTGACGTCGAGCGCTGTGGTCGGCTCGTCGGCGATCAGCAGCGCGGGTTCGCAGATCAACGCCATCGCGATCATCACGCGCTGCCGCATGCCGCCCGAGAACTGGTGCGGGTAGTCCGCGAGTCGCCGCGATGCGTCCGGGATTCCGACCTGCGTCAGGACCTCGGTGGCGCGCTGCAGAGACTCTCGTGCGGACAGCCCGTAGTGCAGCCGTACCGGCTCGCTCACTTGGTCGCCGATCGTGAAGACCGGGTTCAGCGAGGTCATCGGTTCCTGGAAGATCATCGCGATGTCACGGCCGCGGATCGATCGCATAGCGGGATACTCGAGCGCCAGGAGATCGTCGTCTTCGAAAAAGATCCTTCCTTCGGCGATTCGGCCCGGCGGATCCGGGATGAGGCGCATGATGGAAAGGGCGGTGACGGATTTCCCGCAGCCCGACTCTCCCACGATGCCGAGCACCTCGCGGGGGTGGATGTCGAAGCTGACGCCGTCGACGGCCCAGGCGCGTTTGCCCTCGACCTCGAAGTACGTTCGCAGTCCCTCGACCCGAACCAGCGGTTTGGTGCTGCCGTCAGACATTGCAGTCTCGAATGTGTATCATCGCAGTCGCGAGTAGACTTTTGGGTCGAACGCTTCGCGGATGGCCTCGCCGATGAAGACCACCATGAGAAGGGTTGCGAACAGTGCGCCGAGAGGGAAGAGGACCAGGTGCCACTTCTGGATGTTCGCGAGACCTTGGCCCACGAGCTCGCCCCAGCTCGGCGTCGGCGGTGGTAGCCCGAAGCCGAGGAAGTCGAGCGAGACGAGCGAGACGATGCTTCCCACGATCGCGAACGGGGCGAAGCTGATCACGGGAGTCAGGGAGTTCGGCAGGATGTGTCGAAAGATGATCACCGCGTTCGATTCGCCCTGCGCGATCGCCGCCGCCACGTAATCCTTGGCCTTCTCGCGATAGAACTCTCCGCGCATGTAGAAGCTGATGCTGATCCATCCAAACGCCGACAGCAGTCCGATCAGAAGCCACATGTTCGGGCGGATGATCGAGCTGATGATGATGATCGTATAGAGGAAGGGAAGTGCGGCCCAGATCTCGACCAGGCGTTGCCCAAAGATGTCGACCCGGCCGCCGAAGTATCCGAAGCAGGCGCCAATCGCCATGCCGAGAACGTACGAGACGATCGTCACGCCCAAGGCGAACGAAATCGAGATGCGGAAGCCATAGGCCAGCCGCGCGAAAACGTCGCGTCCCCGGTCGTCGGTGCCGCACCAGTGCTGGACCGTTGGGCTGTGCGGTGGGTTGCCGGGGAGCTCCCGCAATAGGTTCTGGGTGGGGGAGAACGGGTAGGGGGGGAGCATCACCCAGTTGTCGGATCCGGCGTCTTTGCCGAACTGGGTCGCGAGCTTGCGGTAGTTCGTTTCGCCGATCGCGCGTTGGCCAAAGTCGCGTGCCTGGTAGACCTTCCCCTCGAACATCGAGGCGAAGGCCGGGAAGTAGGTCTCACCCTCGTAGTGCACGACGATCGCCTGATTGTTCACCAAGAGAAACAGAAAGAAGCTCGTGACGTAGCAGACGAGCAGGACTACGAAGCTGTACCAGCCGCGTTTCAGCGTACGGAATTTCTGCCACCGTCGCCGGAAGACCGAGACCGAGCGCGGGGAGCTGGTGACGTCGGCGGTCATCTTGGGTCAGTTGAAGCGGATCCTCGGGTCCACCAGCACGTAGAGGACGTCGGAGAGGATATTTCCGAGCAGCACGAGGAAGGTGTTGAATACGAGGACGCCCATGACCACGGCGTAGTCGCGATCGATCACCGACGTGTAGCCAAGGTAGCCGAGGCCATCGATGTTGAAGACCTTCTCGATGAGGTAGCTGCCGGCCATCAGGATCCCGACGGCGTGGCCGAGGCCGGTGCAGAGCGGGATCAGGGAGTTTCGAAATGCGTGCCGGAAGATCACGCGTGGCTCAGACAATCCCTTGGCAAACGCGGTGCGCACGTAGTCTTGTCCAAGGTTTTCCATGAGCGAGTTCTTCATCAAGATCGTGAGCGTCGCGAAGCTGCCGACCATGTAGGCGATCACGGGCAATACCGTGTGGTACGCGCGGTCCTTCACCTTTCCCCAAAGACTCAGGTCACTGTAATCGCTCGATTCGAATCCGCCGAGCGGGAAGACGTCCCAGAAGCTTCCGCCGCCCAGAACGACCAGGAGCACGGCGCCGAGCGCCCATCCCGGAATCGAATATCCCATGAACACGGCTACGCTCGTGGTGAAGTCGAAGACCCCGCCATGCTTGATGGCCTTCCAGATTCCCAGCGGGATGCAGATCAAGTACGCGAGAACGAACCCGATGAGCCCGAAGTAGATGCTCACGCGGAACCGGCCGGTGATCGTTTCGAGAACCGGCCTGTTGTACTTGTACGACTTGCCCAGGTTGAGGCTCAGCAGGTCCTTCAGCCACAGTCCGTAGGCCACGAGGACGGGCTTGTCGAAGTGATAGTGCGCCTTCAGCTGCTCGAGTACTTCCTCGGGAATCGCCGCGCCCGATCCGGTGGCGGTTCCGCTGCTGCCGCCCTCCTGGGCGGCTGCCATCTGGGTCTTCAGGATCATCTGCTCGATCGGTCCGCCTGGAACCATGCGGGTGATCGCGAAGACCAGCAGCGTGATCCCGAGAAAGGTTGGGATCATCAGAAGAAAGCGACGTAGGAAGTAGGCGGCCATGCGTTCAGCCGTCCTGGTGCTTGCGCCACTCCTGCCAGTAGCGGTTCTCGACGGGCGCGAGGGGGAGGGTCTTGCTCTTGTCGCTGCGCGCCTCGTTCACCAGCTTCTCTTGCTCGGGATCGATCCACCACAGGAAGTGCTCGTCGCTGGAGTCGGTCAGGGGCCCGACACCCCACTGGGGCATTCTGAACTTGTTCGAATACACGAGGCGGATCGGCGCGAGGTACCAGCCGAGGATGTACGGTTGCTGCTCGTAGACGATTCCGTCGATCTCGCGGATGATCTCGATGCGTCGCGCGACGTCGTACTCCGTGTCGTACTCTTCGCAGAGCGCGTCGACACGTTCGCTCTTGAAGGCGGTGACGTTGTTGTTGCCGGTCTGGTCGGCGAGGGTGCTGCGGTAGCTCGTCTCCGGATTCGGGAACACGAGTGCCCCCCATGCGATCGACATCAGGTCGTACTGCTTCTCTTGCAATGCCTTCCATGAGGCGGCGGGAGTGAGTAGCTGTAGGTCGATGGCGATGCCGGCGGCCTTCGCGTCCTCCTGGAAGAGAGTGAGGCTCGGCTCGAGTTGCGAGCTGGGGTAGACCAGCGTGAATCGTAGCGTTCGACCATTCTTCACGCGGTACCCGGCCGGGTCGAGCTCGGTCCAGCCTGCTTCCTCGAGAAGTTCGACGGCCGTGACCGGGTCGTACGGCATCTGCGGGTTCTCCGGGTTCTCGTACACGCCGCCTTGGTAGTAGCTGCGGAGCGGCGAATACTCGCCGAAGAACAGCTTTTCGATCATGAGTTCACGGTTGTAGAGATACTGCAGAGCGCGCCGTACGCGCAGGTCGTCGAGGGCGGGTTTCTGCATGTTGATGGCGATCCCCGAGGTGCCGATCGGCCGGTCATTCCAGAACTTGCGCGGTTGCAGGAGTCCGCGCTCGACCGCGTCGATCTTCGGAACTTCTTCAACCCACCACTGCGCCTTCGACACCGTATAGATGTCGAGCTCGCCCTTCTTGACCTTCTCGAATGCCAGACCCGGGTCCTTGACGATGGAATACTCGTAGCGATCGATGTTGAAGGTGCCGCGGCGCGAGGGGTTCTCTTCGTCCCAGTAGTCGTCGCGTCGTGTGATGGTGATCGATTGCCCTTCGACGATGTCCTTCTGGTGGATGGCGTAGGGCCCGGTGCCCGGGACGTAGTCGAACTGATAGCGATCGAGGTACTCCTCGCCGGTGATGTCACCGATCGAGCTCGCCGGGAAGATCGTCATGCCGGAAAAGTAGAGCAGGTTTCTCCAGCTCTCTTCTTTGACGTTCACTTCGACGATGTACTTCGAGAGAGCCGTAGGCTCGTAGAACTTGCCGAACGTCATTTGCGACGACGGCTCCCGCAGGCCAGGATCCACGCGAAGCTTCCATGAAGCGACGACGTCCTGCGACGTCACTTCCTCACCGTTGCTGAACCGCGCTTTGGGATTCAAGCGGAAGCGGTAGGTCTTTTTGTCCTCCGAGACCCACCAATGGGTCGCGAGGCTCGGTGAAGGTTCGAGAGTGAACGGATCCATTCCGAGAAGGCTCTCGTAGCAAAGCGAGCTCGCCATGTAGTTGAAGGACGTGTTCCAGTTCTCGCCTGCTTGGCGCAGCGTGGGCGGCCAGTCGGGCAGATACAGCCGTGCGGTGCCGCCGCGGACCGCGTCGGGGCTCCCGAGCACCGGGCCGTGCGTGCGGGTCTCCCAGCCCGCGCCGGTGAAGCCGGGCCCACCCTGCTCGGCTGTAACGGCCGGGTCGCCCGCCTGGGTGTCCCACTGCCAGTTCGCCACCGGGATTTCGTAGGAGGGGGCAGCCACGGGCTCCGTGGGTGCAGCGGGTGCGGGTTTGGCCGCGGGCGGCTTGGGCGCTGGCTCGGCCGGCGTCGTGTCGCTTCCGGTGCTTTGGCAGCCGCTGAGGCAAAGGCCCGTCGCAAGGACGAACGCGATGAGGATGGAGCGGGACGGGCGTGTCATCCGGCCGATTGTCGCCGCCCTGGCTCGCGGTCGCAAGGGCTCGTCGGTGCTCCCTCGGCGGGTCGGCGGGCCCGTGGGTTGACGAAAGCGCGCTCGCGTCGTTTAGCCCACGGAGTGGGGCCGGGAGCTCGGATACTCGTGCTCGTCGTTGGGTTGGCGGCGACAGTCACAGTCACAGTCACAGCCACGGCTGCGGCCGCGGCAGGGCTGCCGGCCTCGGTCGACCGCAACGCCGACGGAGCCATCGTGATCGGCTGCCTGGGCGACTCGAATACATCGTCGAGGTGGCAGTACGCTCAGCCGGATGGATACTCGGCCGATCAGGGTTGGTGTGAACAGTTGGGTGCGTTGATCGACGACCCGCGCGTCCGCGTGGTGAACCTCGGCCTGGGTGGGGCGACGGTGACGGACAACGACTATGGTGGCGTCCCGCAAGCGCGCCTCCACTACGACGGTTCGGAGCAGCTCGCTGCGCTGCTGGACACGGAGCCAGTCGACATCGTGATTCTCTCCTTCGGCACCAACGACGTATTGTCGAAGATCAGCGGTGTCCCTCGCGACATCGTCGATAACTACAATCGGCTCTGGAGGCGGATCCAGACGAGCGATGTGCTGGGGTTCGTCGCCACCACTCCGCCGGTCATGCCCCATCGACGCTCGGGCAAGTATCGGCGCGATCTCGGGCGGATCGCCGAGCTCAACGCCCGCCTCGTCGAGACGTTCGCGCCGCGTTCGCTCATGGATTTCGAGACCGGCTTCGTCGGCGCAGACTATCTGGATGACATCCACCTGAACGCCCAGGGCCAGGCAAAGCGGGCGGCCGAGGCCCATCGCCGCATTGTTGCCATCGCCGAGGTGACGATGCCGCCGGCCGGGGTACGCGCGGTCGGCTGGGACCGGGGGCATTGGGCTCGTGCGGAGCCGGCCGACGTCTCCGCCGTCGTCGCTGGCGATTGACGGGCCGCGCTGGCCGCTGTTAGCCATCCGCACATGGCTTCCTCTCCGCCCCAAGTTGATTCCGAGCTGCTCGACGCGTCGGGCGACGTGCGTGACGACGAGCGTTTCGACGAAGCGCGACTCGAGGAGTTTCTCCGTCGAAACGTATCGGGCTTGGAAGGGGCGATGGACGTGCGCCAGTTTCACGGTGGCCACGCGAACCTGACCTACGACGTGCGCTTCGGTGATCGGGAACTGGTGCTGCGACGCCCGCCGCTCGGCCCCGTGGCGCCGAAGTCTCATGACATGCGACGCGAGTTCCGAGCATTGGACGCGTTGGCACCGCTCTTCCCGTATTCGCCGAGGCCAGTGGTGCTCTGCGAAGACGAGGCGGTGATCGGGGCGATTTTCTTCGTGATGGAGCGCGCCCGCGGAATCGTGGTGCGCGGGAGTTGGCCCGAAGCGCTCGGCGACGATCCCTCTCTTCGGCGGGGCATGGCTGAGTCCCTGATCGACGCGCTTGCCGATCTGCACACTGTCGATACGAGTCGCCCCGAGATCGCCGCTTTGGGGCGCCCCGAGGGCTTCGTCGCACGACAGGTGAAGGGTTGGCACGGGCGATGGGAGCAGGCGCGAACGCGCGACATCCCTCTGATGGACCAGCTTGCGGGCTGGCTCAGCGAGCGAATCCCGGCCCCCGAGCGCGTGAGCGTGCTCCACAATGACTACAAGCTCGACAACGCGATGTTCGCCGTCGACGATCCCCGGCGGCTCGTTGCCATATTCGATTGGGACATGACGAGCCTCGGTGACCCGCTCGTGGATCTGGGGACGCTGCTTGGCTACTGGTCGGACGCTGCGGATCGCACGCCGCGCGGAACCGGGGGTAGTGTGACGATGCTGCCCGGCTTCCCCGCGCGCAACGAAGTCTCCGCGCGGTACGGTGAGAGGACGGGTACGGACCTGACCCAGCTACCGTGGTTCGAGACCTTCGCTCTCTTCAAGACGGCCGTCGTGCTCGAGCAGATCTACGTGAGGTTCGTGCGAGGGCAGACGCAAGACGAGCGGTTCAAGGCTCTCGGTGAGTTCGTCCCGCAGCTCGCGGAGGCGGCGCAGGCCTGCGCCGAGGGCCGGTAGACGCGCCCCGCTAGGCGCCGGCACTGCGCGCGTCGCCGGCAGGCTTTTGCGCTCGCTTGCGACGCTTTTCGTACGCTTCGCGTACGATCGCGATGTCTTCGAGGTAGGGCCGCAGTTCGTCGAGCGTGAGCGCCTGCGGGCCGTCGCAGAGCGCCTTGAGCGGCGCGGGGTGAAAGTCCACCAGTACGAGGTTGGCGCCCGCGACGACGCCTTGGGCGGTGGCGTGGTGGATGTCGGTCAGCCCATCGGAGCCCACCGCACGCGACCCCACGGAATGCGAGGGGTCGATGCACACCGGCATGCGCGTCAGGCGCTTCACGGTGGGGACGTGCGCGAAGTCCACGAAGTTCCGGTGTGGGTCTCCCAGGTTCGTCTTCATGCCGCGCAGGCAGAGGATGATGCGGCCGTTTCCTTCGCTTGCGACGTACTCGCACGCATTGAGCGACTCTTCGAGCGTGATGCCCATGCCGCGTTTGAATAGAACGGGGAAGCGCTGTTGGCGGCCTACGAACTTCAGGAGCTCGAAGTTCTGGGCGTTGCGCGTTCCGATCTGCACCATCACGCCGGTGGGGCTGCCGGCCTCGTCGAGTGCCGTGTTGATCTCGTCGATGTGCGACTCGTGGGTGATCTCCATCGCGATCACCTTGATGTCGTGCTTGCCGGCGCTTTCGAAGACGTAGGGTAGGCACGGCTTGCCGAGGCCCTGGAAGTCGTACGGGCTGGTCCGCGGCTTGTAGGCGCCCATTCGTGACGTCTGAATGCCCAGCTCCTGGCACGCGGCGAACATCTGATCGACGTGTTCGCGGTTGTCGACGGCGCACAGGCCGGGCGCGACGTGAAGCGTCTCCTGATCGAACGTGATCCCTTGATATTGGAATCCTTCGGACTCGATCTGTCCCTTGTGCCGTCCGAGGATGCGGTACTTTTCGGAGATGCGGACGACGCGCTCGACCACGTCCAGGTCCTGGAACGGCTCCAGCGGTACGTCGGCGGTCGAGCCGATCAGGTAGATCTCCATCAGCGATCGGCTCGAGCCCTCGACCACGTGGACTCGTGCCGTCACCCCGGGAAAGCGCTCCGCCAGGTCGAGAACCTGCTGAATCCCTGGGGAATCACGGCGGATGTCGGGCTTGAGGATGATGATCACGCGTCGATTTTTAGCAATCGACGCCCTGCGTCGCACGCAGCGCCTAGAACTCGGCGTAGATGAACTGAATCGCGCTGGTTGGGGCGAAGACGACGCAAAGGGCGATGAGCAGGGCGAAGAGGATGGCCAGGCCGGGCAGGGCTGGGGAGCGAGGCGACGAGGTGGTCGATCTGCTGCGCAGCGATGTACCGAACCAGATCTCGGTACCGGTGGAGCTTCCAGTACGACCGAGCGAGCCATTCGTCGAGGGAGTGGGGCTGCAGCGTGGAGATCGGAATGAAGGGCCGGCTCCGCTTTGTCGCAGAGCCGGCCGAAACGTCACTCGATCGAGTCCGCGACCAGCTCGACGATGTCCTTGACGGCGACCGACTCTTCGATGCCCTTGGCCTTCGTCGCGTCGCTGATCATCGTGGTGCAAAACGGGCACGCGACGGCGACGGTGTCGGGCTGGGCTTCCATGAGTTGGTCGAGGCGCGTCTCGTTGATGCGCGCCGTGCCGTGCTCCTCTTCCTTCCAGAACTGCCCACCACCGGCGCCGCAGCAGAAGGTGCGACGGCCGGAGTTCTCGACGTCCTCGCGGATGGCGCCAGGGATCTGGTCGAGGATCTTGCGGGGCGCTTCGTGGATGTTGTTGTGACGCCCGAGGTAGCAGGGGTCGTGTATCGTGAGGCGCTTCTGCATGAAGTCCTTCTCGAGCTTGATCTTGCCCTGCCCGAGGAGCTCTTCGATGAACTCGGTGGTGTGCATCACTTTGAAGTTGCCACCCATGTCCGGGTACTCGTTTTTGATCGTGTTGAAGCAGTGGGGGCACTGCGTGACGATCGTGTCGAACTGGTACTTCTTGAGCGTCGTGACGTTCATCTCGGCGAGGGAGAAGTAGAGGTACTCGTTGCCCAGCCGCCTGGCGGGCTCGCCCGTGCAGTTCTCTTCCATGCCGAGGATGCCGAACTTGAGTCCGGCCTGGCGGAAGATCTTGACGAGCGCCTTCGACGTCTTCTGGTTGCGCTCGTCGAAGGAGCCGGCGCAGCCGACCCAGTACAGGACGTCGACCTTGTCCTCGGTGCCGACGTCGGCCATGAGCGGTACGTCGAGCTCCGATGCCCACGCGGCGCGCTGATCGGCGGAGATACCCCAGGGGTTGGACTGGTTCTCGGTCCCCTTGAAGGACTTGGCGAGGTCCTGGGGGAACTCGGCGCGCATGAGCACCCCGTTGCGGCGCATGTCGACGATGCGCTGGATGTGCTCGATCGCGACCGGGCAGCCCTCCTCACACCAGCCGCACGTCGTGCAGCCCCAGACGACGTCTTGGGTCGCTACGTCGTTGATCATGTCGGCCTGGGCGAGCCACGCGTCGTCCTGGCCGTCGTCTCCGTTCAGGAGGGGCTTGCCGCTGCCGATCTCGCGCAGGGCGATGTCTCCGCCCTCGCCGCCGGTCTGCGCGTCGTCGTCGCCGGCGGTGTCCTTTGCGCCGAACTTCGCGAGCTGGGACGACAGGAACGAGATGCCGTGTCGCGCGACGAGTTGCTCGCGTTGGCGCATCACGAGGTGCTTCGGGTTCAGTGCTTTGTTCGTATTGACCGTCGGGCAGTTCAGAGTGCAACGACCGCACTCGAGGCAGGCGGCCATGTCGAGGAGCTGCTTCCAGCTGTACTCTTCGACCTTCTCGACGCCGAACGTTTCGGCGTTCTCGAAGTCGGTGACGGGTGTTGCGCGGTAGCCCGGCCCGAGGCGTTTGAAGAAGATGTTCACCGGCGCGATGAACATGTGCCGGAGCTTCGTCGACGTGAGCGAGTACAGGAACGACAGCACGATGATCATGTGCACGATCCACACCCAGTAGTGGAAGCTCTTGCCCGTCCCCATCGCGCGGAAGACGTCGGCGAGCGGTCCGCCGATGAAGGCGCCACCGACGGCGCTGTTCGGCTCGGCGACGACGCGCGAGGACTCGAGCATGAAGCCCGTGAGCCCGATCAGGAACAGCATGGCGAGCGGAAAGCCGTACCCCGACTCGTTGTCGAAGTTGTCGACCATCTGCTTCGGCTGCTCGAGCGCGCGCGTTGGGGCGGCGTAGCGGCGGTACAAGAAGTACCCGGAGCTGGCCATGAGCCCGACACCCGCCAGGTCCATCATGAACTTGTAGAACCAGTAGAAGGCGCCGAAGTAGAAATCGAGCGTCGTGTCGGCTTCGACTGTGATGAGCGACGTTCCCACGAACAGAATCAGGAACGAGACGAACAAGACCTGATGCGCGACGCCGGCTGGTTCGCGCACGACGCGGCCCTGACCGACACCCTCGAAGAGCATCCGTTGGAGTCGGATGCCCAGTTGGTCGAACCGGTTCTCCGGCTGGCCCTTTTGCACGATCGCGTACCAGCGGTACAGCGGGTAGATGATCGTTGCGCCCCAGAGGGCGAAGAGGACGAAGGGGAGCCCGAGCACCATGAAGTCGAAGAGCTCGACAAAATGCTCGTGGAAGATCTCCGGAGCGTTCCAGAAGATCTCGCGCGTCTCACCCCGATTCAGGTCCTGCAGGTCCTCCATGGTGCCTCCCTCTCCGTATCAAAAGCAGAAAAGGCCGCCGGCCGACCCTACGTCGCACCTGGCTTCGTCCCGGATCTACCGGCGGCCTGCTCTGGAGCCGCGCTTTATACCGGAAAAATCACCCGGCTTTTAGCTTCTTCACCTCATCCGTCATCTCCGGCACCGCCTTGAACAGATCGGCTACCAGGCCGTAGTCGGTGATGGAGAAGATCGGGGCATCGGGATCCTTGTTGATCGCGACGATCACCTTGGAGTCCTTCATGCCGGCGAGATGCTGGATGGCGCCGGAGATGCCGACCGCCACGTACAGCTGCGGGGCGACGACCTTGCCGGTCTGGCCAACCTGGAGGTCATTGGGCACGAAGCCCGCGTCGACCGCGGCGCGTGAGGCGCCCATGGCGGCCCCCATGGCGTCGACCAGCGGCTCGAGGACCTCGGTGAAGTTCTCGCCCGACTTGAGCCCACGGCCGCCCGAGACGACGATCGCGGCCTCGGTGAGCTGAGGACGGTCGCTCTTGGTCTCGGCGAACTCGACGAACCGCATTTTGCTGGCCACGTCGGCGGCCAGCTCGGCCTTTTCGACCGGAGCGTCCGAGCCACCGGGCTCGACGGCCTCGAAGGCGGTCCCGCGCACGGTGATGACCTTGACCGCGGTCTCGACCGTGACCGTGGCCATGGCGTTGCCCGCGTATGTCGGCCGTACCAGGGAGCCGTCGTCGTTCACGTCGGAGATCTCGCTGGCCATGCCGGCCTCGAGGGCGTGTGCGACGCGGGGGAACATGTCCTTGCCGATTGCGGTGGCGCCGGCGACGACGTTTTCAGCACCTTCGGCCTTGGCGACCTGGGCGACCGCCTTGGCGTGGATGTCGGCCAGGTAGTTCTCCAGGCGGGCATCGTCGACGACGATGACCTTGGAGACCCCGAGCTTGGCCGCCTGCGCGGCAATCTCGTCGACGCCCTGTCCGAGGACGAGGGCGGCGGTGTCTCCACCTACCTTGTTGGCTGCGGCCAGAGCGACCTGGGAGGCCTTCTGAACCTTGCCGTGGGCGTGTTCGATGTAAACTAGATTCTTGCTCATGGAACTCGTTCTCCCGCCGTCAGATGAGCTTGGCTTCGGAGTGAAGAAGCTCGACGAGCTCCTGCACCGTCTCGACCGTCTTGCCGGACTCGCGCTTGGAGGGCGGCTCGACCTTTAGCTGCTTCACCTTGGGATCCGCCGAGACGCCGAGGTCGGCGAGAGGGATCTCCTTCAGCTCTTTTTTTCGTGCCTTCATGATGCCAGGCAGCGAAGCGTAGCGCGGCTCGTTCAGCCGAAGGTCGGACGTGATGATGCCCGGAAGCGAGAACGCGACGGTCTCGAGGCCGCCGTCGACCTCGCGGATGACCGTGACGTCCTGGCCGGCGATCTCGACCTTCGAGGCAAACGTCGCCTGCGGCCAATCCAGTGCGGCAGCGAGGAGCTGTCCGGTCTGATTGGCGTCGTCGTCGATCGACTGCTTGCCGAGTATGACCAGCTCCGGCGACTCCTGCTCGACCAGCTTTTCGAGCACCTCGGCCGCGCGGGCCGGGTCGAGCATCCCGTCGGTGATCACGAGGATCGCCCGGTCGGCGCCCATCGCGAGCCCGGTGCGGAGCTGCTCGGTGGAGTTCGTCGAACCCACAGAGACCAGGACGACTTCACCCTCTCCCTGCGCCTCCTTGATGCGGAGCGCTTCTTCTAGAGCGATCTCGCAAAAGGGGTTGATGACGAACTTAACATTGTCCTCGACGATGCCCGTTCCATCGGGCTTTACGACGATGTTGGTCTGCGGGTCAGGAACCCGCTTGATCGGGACCAGGATCTTCACGCCGACGCTTCCTCCTTATGGAATGACCCTCGGGGGGAAAGAAAATCTAACCCGAGGTTTGCC
>JAJCZO010000050.1 GCA_029262355.1 Deltaproteobacteria bacterium | reverse complement strand
TGGTGCTCGACGTAAGTCGCGCGCTGACGAGCGCGCCGGCGGGGCACGTCACGCTCGAAGTGCACTGGGGAGGGACCGACACGGACTGGCCCACCCTCTTGCGCACGCCGGGCCGTGCGACGATCGGCGGTCTCGTCCGCGACTCGCTGCCCCGTCGTCTTGCCGACCTCCTTCTCGACCGGGCCGGGGTGTCCGCCGAGCGACACGTGGCTGAGCTTCCGCGAAAGGAACGAGTCGCGCTCGAGCGAGAGCTCGGCGCCTGCCCCCTCCCGATCGACGGAAACGAGGGCTACCGGACGGCCGAAGCCACCGGCGGCGGAATCCGCCTGGTGGACGTACGCACCAAAACGCTCGAGAGCCGGATCGCGCCCGGCTTACACTTCGCCGGTGAGATCCTCGACGTCGACGGACGAATCGGCGGCTACAACTTCCTATGGGCCTTCGTCAGCGGGCGTCGAGCGGGCACTGCCGCCGGCTTGCGAGCGACCGGGACCAACGGGTAGCCGCACAGAATGTCGATCGACCCCCGAACCCCCGTTCTCGTCGGCGCCGGCGCCGTCTCCCAGCGAATCGAAGATCACACCGCAGCACGCGAGCCGATCGAGCTCATGATCGAGGCGCTCGAGCGTGCCGCCGACGACGCGGGCAATCGGGAGCTCTTGGCCCGGGCGAGCGTCGTTCGGGTCCCAAAAGGGTTCCCTCTCTACTCCGATCCCGGCCGAATCGTAGCAGACCGGTTCGCACCCGAGGCCAAGACCGAGCTCGCGGAGATCGGCATCCTTCAGACCACGCTCTTCGGACGAAGTGCGCGAGCGATCGCGGCGGGAGAAGAGAACGTCGTGCTCATCACAGGCGGCGAAGGCAAGTTCCGCGCCCTCCGCGCCCAGATCGCCGGCACCGAACCGACCTACATGGATCAAGGCGGCGCCACGCCCGATCTCCTGCTCGAACCGCACCAGGAGATCATGAACGAGTCCGAACTCGTCCACGGCTTGGCCATGCCGGTGAACCAGTACGCACTGATCGACAACGCAATGCGATTCGCCGAACACAAGAGCATCGACGAGCACATCCGCGAGATCGCCGAGATGTGGGCCGGCATGAGCCACGTCGCCGCGAGCAACCCGGACGCCTGGACTCGCGACGAGCTCACCGCCGACCAGATCGCAACTGCGGACGCAAAGAACCGCATGCTCGCGTTCCCGTACACCAAGCGCCACAATTCCCAGTGGAACGTCGACCAAGCGGCCGGCCTCATCCTCTGCGCCGTCGAGGTCGCGCGCGATCTCGGCATCCCGGAAAGCCGCTGGCTGTTCCCGCGTGCCATCGCTGACGCAAACCACATGGTGCCACTCTGCGAGCGCGCCGACCTGCACCGCTCCTACGGCTTTCGGGTCGCCGGACGCCGGGCCTTCGAGATCGCCGGCGTGACCGCCGCCGACATCACCCAACGCGAGCTCTACAGCTGCTTCCCAGCCGCCGTCCGCGCGCAGATCCGCGAGTTCGACCTCGACCCAGCCCTGCCCGTGACGGTCACTGGCGGCATGGCGTTCGCCGGCGGACCGCTGAATAACTTCGTGCTTCAGGCGATGGTCAAAATGTCCCACGTGCTCCGGGCGTCCCCCGGCGAGCTCGGTCTCGTCACCGCGGTCAGCGGGCTTCTGACCAAACAGGGCGTGAGCCTCTGGTCCACTGCCCC
The DNA here is from genome assembly GCA_029262355.1 of Deltaproteobacteria bacterium. Lineage (GTDB taxonomy): Bacteria > Desulfobacterota > Binatia > UBA12015 > UBA12015 > VGTG01. The sequence continues at coordinate 12,025 of JAJCZO010000050.1, read as the reverse complement.
GGGCGAGCACCCCTTCCTCTTCGAGGATGTCACCGCCGACGTCGCCAAGGAGCTGAAGCAAATCCCATGCGTTGCCGAGTACACCGGCCACGCGAAGATCGCCTCCGCCACCGTCCTGTACGAACCGACGGGCCCACGCGCGGCCTTCATCTGCGACACGACGGACGGCAGGCGCACGATCGCGTCGACGCCGGACGCGACCATCGCGTCGGCCGTCACCGACACCGAGGTCATCGGGCGCTCACTCGATCTGGCGCCGGGCCACGTGGCATTCGCGTAGCAAGCGACGGCCCGGCAGGCGTCACGAAGATCGGCGACGACCACGCGCGCTCTTCCACCTCGGCCAGGCAATCATCGTCAAAGGACGTCCGGTCGTCGCCGTAGCACGGGCGAACGCGGACACATTCGCCGGCCTCGTTCCGTTCGCAGCGCAGTCCTTCGCCGTTCACCGCCATCGTGGGCTCTTGAATCGCGCGAACATAGTAGAGCGCTTCGCGATCGGCGTCCACGAAATCGAGATCCTCGAACTCGACCGTGCAACCATCGAGGCCCGGCTCGCACGGCAATCGACGCCAGGGATCTTCGATGAGGTCCTCGAGCGGCTCCTCCTCGGAGAGTTGTGGACGGATCCGCACCACCTCGATGCGGGTGATACGTCGGCGATGGTCGCTCGGGTTGTAGCACTCGCCCAGACAGAGGCGCTCGATGTCGTCTGCCGACAACGTCTCCTCTACCCAGCTCGGGCAGCCAGGCTTCTGTTCGAGCGCCCCTGCCGCACGAACGCGGAAGCGGGGCGTTTCGCGGAAGGACTCGACCTCCCCTCCCATCGGCACCGGGCCGTCGGGGCCGTTTTGCAGATCAAAAGAGAGAAGAATGCGGTCGCCCGACGTGGCATAGACCTCGCGACGCTCGAGCGCGTCGAAGATCGAGTCGCGATCGCGCGATCGTGCGTGCACCGCGACGATTCCCCCGGTCGTCAAGTACGACGCTCCGCGCTCGGTGTAGCGCCGGCGCGAGAGTGGCAGGTCCTCCACCCGGATCTTCTCCGTCGCCGCGACGGGCTCTCGGTCGTCGCCCACCATGCGTTTCGCGACCCCGCTGGGCCCGCGGCCTTCGGTCAGTCCACGCCGGCCGAGCTCCTTGAAACCATTCCCGCCGCGGCCGCTGTGGGTGTCGCTCGAACCGATCATGCCGAACCGCAGGCGGCTGGGTGTGCCGCCGCCGGCGTCGAACACGCCGCGCGCGAGGGCGTATTGGGCGGTCATTCCCGGCCGGAGGTTGAACGCCGGCAGGAAACAATCGCGACACTGCCCGCAATCGAGCCAGTCCTCGACCGCCGCCCCGGGAACGCTGTTGTGGCCCCCGACGCCGGACTCGATGTAGTCCACTCGCGCCTTCTCGACCAGGCGCTCGCACTCGTCCGCACTCAGGTCCACGCACCGACCACGGATGATCTCGCCCGCCTGCCAACAACACGGGAGATAGTCGGGGCGAGGCTCGGGGCACACGAGCGCACCACTGTCGTCGACATCGAAGGCACGCCAGTCGCGATACTCCTCCGAACTGCCGTGACCCGAGTAGACCTCGATCAGGTTCTGCCGCTCCTGGTCGCGCTGCTCGTCCGAGAACTGAATATCCCACGTCGTGCCCGGCGGCGTCATGAGACCCCAGGCGGTACCGTGTGGAATCACCAGGGTTTCGGCATCCATTGCGTCGAGACGTTCGAAGAGTTCTCCCGGATCCATTGCCACTTCGAGGCAATCGTCGGGAAGCGTGCCCGGATCCACACCACGGGGGCACATCGGCGTCCCCTCGACCTCCTCGAGATACTTGAAGTAGTCGAAGTACCGCTGGCGCTCCGAGAAGTGGAGCAAGGGAAGCGCGATCCGGCCCGCGAGTGGCATCGGCGGCGCGCGAAAATCTGGCCGGGGCGCCGCGATTGCGCGGCGCGGCATCTTCGCCTCAGTGGCCTCGCGCACGATGACGTTCTTGTGACCGTAGTGCTGGCTGGGGGTCAGACCCACCTGCGACCACTCCCAGCCGAGGAACGCCACCGTATCAGGCGCACCGCTCGCCACGGCGTTGCACTGCCGGATCGACTCGCGCGTCTCCTGCCAATGCTCCGGGGTCAGGCCCTCGGCGTGGTCGTTGATGCTCCAGAAATCCAGGGCCGCGCAGAATCGCGCATAGTCGCATGCGTCGGCGGGTGGGTGCGCGCCCTCGCCCCCCATCATCGGCAGGCTGAGAATGTAGGCGTCGGCCGAGAAGGTGGTGTGGACGTGGAGGTCGCCGAACAGGATCTGCTTGTCCGCCGCGCCAGCCTGCTGCGTCGCAGCGTCGAGGTCGGACCTCGCCTCTCGCTCGGCGACGACCGTCACCGGAGCCACAGCCCGATGGGGTGTCCCCGGCCCCTGGTGCTCGCCGGTGCAGGCGGCCAGGAGCCCCAGCACGAAAAAGCTCTGAAAACGTGGCCAAGGCATCCTGTGCCTTGCGGTATCGCGAGGCTTCCCGCGAGACAAGGCACCACGCGGACGGGACGACGCCACCACGGTTGGAAAGCCCATGGTGGCACGGGTTCTCCCTTTGAATTATGCCTCAGACAGAAGGCGGACCTACACGCATGCCCAATGTTCCTACCTGTTACGTCATCACCGGAAGTCTCACCGAGGAAGGCCTCGTCGCGTACCTGCGCGCAGACGGCACGTGGGCGTCGTCGATCGCCGACGCACACCCCTTCGAGAGCGAGGCAGAGGCCGAAGCCAGACTCGCCGAGGTGAAGGGTGCCGAGAGCATCATCACCGAACCGTATGTCTTTGCGGCCGAGAGATCCGGCGACACGATCCGCCCCACCTCGGCCCGCGAGATCCTCCGCGCCGAGGGGCCCAGCACGCGGCTTCGCCGCCCCGACCACGCAGCCTCTTAGGACGAAACATGTACACGTACGACGAATACGACCAAAAACTGGTCCGGGAACGGGCCGCTCAGTTTCGTGGGCAGGTCGAGCGGCGACTCTCGGGAGAGTTGACGGAGAACGAGTTCAAGCCTCTTCGACTCCAGAACGGGCTCTACCTCCAGCTCCACGCGTACATGTTGCGTATCGCGATTCCGTACGGCGTCCTTTCGAGCACGCAGATGCGGAAGCTCGCCGAGGTCTCGCGCACGTACGACCGCGGGTACGGCCATTTCACGACGCGCCAGAACCTCCAGCTGAACTGGCCGAAACTCGAAGACGTGCCGAAGATCCTCGACGAACTCGCCGAGGTGGAGATGCACGCCATTCAGACGAGTGGCAACTGCATCCGCAACATCACGACGGACCCGCTCGCCGGCGTCGCACGCGACGAGCTCGAGGACCCTCGGCCGTTCTGCGAGATCACCCGGCAATGGTCGACCTTCCACCCGGAGTTCGCGTTCCTTCCCCGGAAGTTCAAGATCGCGTTCAACGCGTCGGGCGACAACGACCGCGCCGCGATGAAGTACCATGACATCGGCGTAAAGATCGTCGATCGAGACGGCGAGCGAGGTTTCGAGATCTGGGTCGGCGGCGGGATGGGCCGCACCCCGGTGATCTCCAAGCTGATCCGCGAGTTCCTGCCCCGCGAGCATCTCATCTCGTACCTCGAGGCGGTGCTGCGGGTGTACAACCAGCTCGGCCGCCGCGACAACATCTACAAGGCCCGCATCAAGATCCTGGTGAACGAAACCGGCCCCGACGAGTTCCGAAGGCTGGTCGAAGCGGAGTGGGAAGATACGAAGGAGAGTTCCCTGCGGCTCGACGAAGCAGAGATCGAGCGCATGCGAGGCTTCTTCTCCGCGCCCGACTACGAGTCACTGCCGAGTTCCGACGAGCTGCTCGGACAGATTCGCTCCGGCGACGGCGCGCTTGCGCGCTGGGCGCGCAACAACGTCGTCGTGCACAAGCAGCCCGGATACAGCGCCGTCACTCTGTCGCTCAAGGAGCCGGGTACCCCGCCGGGAGACCTGTCCGACTCCCAGATGGACACGGTCGCCGACCTGGCCGACACGTACAGCTTCGGCGAGATCTCGGTCACCCACATTCAGAACCTCGTCTTCCCACATGTGAAGACATCCGAGCTCGAGTCTCTCCACGCAGATCTGGTGGCTCTCGGGCTCGCGACGCCGAACATCGGGCGCATCAACGACATGATCTGCTGCCCCGGCCTCGACTTCTGCAACCTGGCGAACGCGCGGTCGATCCCGATCGCGCAAGAGATCACCGAGCGCTTCGAGGACATCGACTACCAAGACGACCTCGGCGAACTCGCGCTCAAGATCTCGGGATGCATCAACGCCTGTGGCCATCACCACGTGGGCCACATCGGAATCCTCGGAATCGACAAGCGCGGCGTCGAGCATTACCAACTCATGCTCGGCGGCTCTGCCGGCGATGATGCCTCGATCGGCAAGATCCTCGGGCGCTCCTTTCCAGCTGAGGAGATCGTCGAAGCGGTCGAGAGAGTATTGAAGACCTATGTCGACCTCCGGGAGTCCCCGGAAGAAGCCTTTCTGCAGACCTTCCGACGGGTGGGTGAAGACCCCTTCCGCGACACCCTTTATGGCGACGTGCTTTATGCAGATCATTCGAAATCGTAAGATCGTCGACGACGACTTCGTGACCGTCCCGAACGACGCCGCTCTGCCCGAGAGCGGGAACATCTTCGTCTCGCTCGAGCGGTGGCGCTCCGAGCGCGACAGGCTCTCGGCTCGTTCGGGAAAGCTCGGCGTGATTCTGCAGAACACGGTCGATCCGCGCGAGATTGCAGACGACCTGGCGACCTTCGACGCGATCGCCGTGCACTTCCCGATCTACCGGGACGGTCGCGCCTTCAGCGTGGCCCGCATCCTACGCCAGCGGCTCGGCTACGAGCGCGAGATCCGTGCCGTCGGAAACGTGCTCCGCGACCAGATCCTCTTCATGGAGCGCTGCGGCTTCGACGCCTACCAAGTTGCCGACGGCAAGAGCATCGAGAGTGCCCTCGGCGGCTTCGAGGACCTCACCGTCACGTACCAAGACGCAATCGACGCTCGCTCGGTTCCCCGCCAACGGTAGACTCCCGATGGCGGCCCAGCCGCCTGTTCGTTACCCCCGCCAGAAGCAGTTTCTCGCTCCGAAGGAGGACGCCTCTTGGCAAACCAAGGCTTCTGGAACCACGCCAGCAAGACTCCCGACCGGTTGATGTTCGTCGACCCGCACATGCGCGAGTGGACGGGCGCCGAGATGCACTCGGCCGCGAACGAGATCGTGCACGGTCTACGAGGCCTCGGCCTCGAGCCCGGCGATTCGATCGCGATCTGCATGCCGAACTGCGCCGAGTACTTCCAGATCTATTTCGCGGTAACCCAAGCTGGTTGGTACTTGACCCCGATCAACTGGCACCTCGCACCGAGCGAGATCGCGTACATCATCCAGGACTGCGAGGCCAAGGCGTTCTTCGGACACGAGCGGGTCGGCGAAGCATGCGCGAAGGCCGTCGAGGAGATCGGCTTCCCGACCGACGCCTGCTTCGCCGCCGCCACCGTGGCCGGCTTCCGTACGATCGGCCAGCTCCGCGAGGGGCAATCGCCTGCGCCGCCGGCCGACCGCTGCCCAGGGCAGGTCATGAACTACACGTCGGGAACGACCGGCAAACCGAAGGGCGTGCGGCGGGCGCTTGCTCCCAAGGAGCTCGAGCCCGACGTGATGGGGGAACTCCTCGGCGGCTTCCTTGGCATGTTCGGCATCCAGCCCGAAAACGACAATGTCTACCTCTGCGGCTCGCCGCTCTACCACACCGCGGTACTGATTCAGGCAGTGAGCGCCTTCCACCTCGGGCACACCGTCATTCTCATGGACAAGTGGACGCCCGAGGGAATGCTCGAGCTGATCGATACGTACAGGGTAACGATCTCGCACATGGTGCCGACGCAGTTCCATCGCCTGCTTCTTCTGCCCGACGAAGTCCGCGCGAAGTACGACTGCTCCTCCACCCGCCACATGCTGCACGCGGCTGCGCCCTGCCCGCCCGATACCAAGCGGCGAATGCTCGACTGGTGGGGCAATTCGATCTGGGAGTACTACGCCGCGACCGAAGGCGGCGGTACGATCGTTTCGCCAGACGAGTGGCGCAAGTACCCGGGTACGGTCGGCCGGCCCTGGCCCGGTGCCGAGGTGCAGATCGTGGACGACGACACCGAGCACCCAGTGGCCCAGGGAGAGCAAGGCACCGTCTACATGTTGCTACCCGAGCATATGTCGTTCGAGTACAAGGGCGATAGCGCCAAAACAAGGAAGAACCGCATCAAGCTCGGAGACCAGACCTACTTCACAGTCGGCGACATCGGCTATCTCAACGAAGACGGGTACTTGTTCCTGTGCGATCGCAAGATCGACATGATCATCTCCGGAGGCGCAAACATCTACCCGGCCGAAATCGAGAACATTCTGCTCACGCACCCAAACGTGGGTGACGTCGCGGTATTCGGCATCCCGCACGAAGACTGGGGCGAAGAGGTCAAGGCGGTCGTCGAACCCGCTCCTGGCTGTGAGGCCTCTGAGGAGCTTCGCCAGGACATCCTCGACTTCTGCCGCGATCGACTCGCCAAGTTCAAGACGCCGAAGAGCATCGATTTCAACGAGGCACTCCCACGCGACCCCAATGGAAAGCTCTACAAGCGCAAGCTGCGTGACCCCTACTGGGAGGGGCACGAGCGCTCGATCTGATCTGGATCGCACCCCGTGCACCCGACTCGGCAGGTCCTGAGGGTTCCCGCGATGCGACTCTACGTCGCCTCGCGCTTCTTGTCGCGTTTCGCGCGCGCGCTCGTCGCGGCCATGCTGTCCTACCACGTCTACGTCGTCACGGACTCGTACGCCGCCCTCGGACTCCTCGGACTCATCGAGTTTCTCCCGGTAATTCCGGTCTCGCTGCTCGCCGGAGCGCTCGCCGACCGGTTCGACCGCCGGCGGGTGATCGTCGTCGCCTATACCGCGGCGGCAGTGTGCTGCAGTCTGTTGTCGGTGCAAAGCGCAGGATCAGAGACCGACACACTCTGGGTCTTCGCACTGGCCTTCGTACTCGCCATCGCCAGCGGCTTCGCCGCGCCCGCGGCAAGCGCACTCCTGCCGAGCCTCGTCCCATGGGAGGTCTTCCAGAACGCCACCGTCGTCAGCGCAAGTATCACCCACGTCGCCTGGGTCGCCGGCCCCATCACGATGGGCTTCCTGGTCGAACCGCTGGGCTTCGGGGCACCGTACGCCGTCGCTGCCGCCTTCTACGTCGGCTCGACCCTTTGTATGGCAGCCCTCGTGGCGCCACCGATCGTCGGTACCCGCCCGGAGATCTCCACCGCGGCGGTGCGCGAAGGGCTTCAGTTCGTCTGGCGGGCGAGACCGATTCTCGGCTCGATGTCACTCGACATGTTCGCGGTTATCTTCGCGAGCGCGACGGCGCTGCTTCCGGTCTACGCCGAGGAGATTCTCCACGTCGGTCCGGTCGGGTACGGCCTGCTGCGAGCCGCGATGGGCATCGGCACGCTCCTGATGGCGCTTCTGCTCCTGGTCGCCCGACCGTTCGCTCGTCCCGGACACGTCCTACTGCAAGTCGTCGCCGTCTACGGAATCGCGACGCTGGTGTTCGGACTTTCGCGATCGTTCCCACTGTCCGTCGCAGCATTCGTCATCGCCGGAATGGCTGACCAGGTGAGCATGACGTGCCGATCGGTCATCCTTCAGATGTCGACGCCCGATGAACTGCGGGGGCGTGTGAATGCCGTGAGCTTCATCTTCATCGGCGCGTCGAACGAACTGGGCGATACCGAGTCCGGCTTCCTCGCGTCGCTCACCAGCGCGACGTTCGCCGTCGTCGCAGGCGCGGCCGCGTGCCTCGGCGTCACGGCGGTCGTTGCCATCGGATTGCCCGAACTTCGCGCGTGGCGCATACCCGGCTCGTCGCCGTAGATGCAGAATGCTCGACATTCGCTCTTTATTCGCCTAGGCATACTCGACGATGGCGCCCCGGCCCCTCCCGATCGACAGCGCGCGGCGCATCGCCATCACCGCCCAAGGGCTCGTTCGCGAAAAACCCAAGGGGCCGGTGCGTGCCGGACACATCCGACGGGTCATCCACGACCTCGGTCTCCTCCAGATCGATTACGTGAACGTCCTCATCCCGGCCCAGTACCAAGTCCTGTTCTCGCGCCTCGGCCCGTACGATCGCAGGTTGCTGGACCGACTGCTCTTCGAGCGCCGGGAGTTCCTCGAGCAGTGGGCGCACGAGGCTTCGATCGTGCCGATGAACGCTTGGCCACTGCTCGCCCACCGGCGCGAGGAGTTCGTGCGGTCGAAACCGTTCAACGCGTTCCTCGCCAGGCACCCCGACTACGCCGCGAACTTGCTCGCGGCAGTACGGGAGCGGGGCTCGGTTGCCGCCGATGAGTTCGACGTCCCGGCCGGGGTGGCCCGACACGTTCCTGGCGCATGGCGCCGCTCGGTGCCTCGAATGGTGCTCGAACACCATTTCGGACACGGACGGATCGTGGCGTCGAACCGGCGCGCAAACTTCGTGCGCGAGTACGACGTGCCCGAACGCATCGTGCCACGCGAGCATCGCGAGCGTGACGTGTCCAAAGACGACGCGCAACGCGAGTTGCTCGAGCGGGCCGCGCGGGCACAGGGCATTGCGACCGCCGCCGACCTCGCCGACTACTGGCGCATGCCGATGACCGAGGCCCGAGCGCGACTCGCGGAATTGGTCGACCGCGGTGCGTTGCGTGAAGTAGTGGTCGAAGGCTGGAAGGAGAAGGCCTACCTGCACGCAAAGGCCAAAGCCAAGCGCACCGTGCGCGCATGCGCCCTCCTCTCTCCATTCGACCCGGTCGTCTGGACCCGCAACCGCGCCGCCAGGCTGTTCGGCTTCGACTACCGCATCGAGATCTTCTTTCCTCAGGCGAAACGGCGATGGGGCTACTACGTTCTTCCATTTCTGTGGGGCGACCGACTCGTTGCGCGCGTAGACCTCAAGGCGTGGCGGGCCGATCGTCGGCTCGAGGTCGTGGCCGCGTACCTCGAGGACGGCGTCGAGGCCGAGCCGGTGGCCGACGCTCTCGCGGGCGAGCTTCGTTCGATGGCTACGTGGCTCGGCCTGGAAAGCGTTCACGTGCAACGGCGCGGAAACCTCGCACGAAGGCTGATCCCGGCGGTCCGCCGCCTCGGCTGTTAGCCTTCGCGAGACCATGAACCGCCGCCACGCGCCTGCAACCGACCGCAATCGCGAGCCCATCCTCGGTGTGCTGCGACGCTGGCTGCCCGAGTCCGGCCACGTACTCGAGATCGCGTCGGGCACCGGCCAACACGTGGCGTTCCTGGCGCCGGCGTTCCCCGGCCTGGAATGGCAGCCGACCGAGCTCGACCCCGAGGCACGCTCGAGCATCGACGCGTGGAGCCGCGACGCTCCGAACATCCGCCCCGCGATCGAGCTCGACGCCGCATCTCAGACCTGGCCGGTCGAAACCGTCGATGGGATCTTCTGCGCCAACATGATCCACATCGCTCCCATCGAAGCGTGCGCCGGGCTTCTTGCGGGCGCGGGCCGCGTGCTGCGACCCGGTGGCGTGCTCCTTCTCTACGGACCGTTTCGGCGCAAAGGCGCCCACACCGCGCCGAGCAATGCCTCCTTCGACGAGAGCCTGCGAACACGAGACCGGTCGTGGGGCATTCGCGATCTCGAGACCGTCATCGACGGCGCCGCCGCCCACGGCCTCTCGCACCGGGCGACGGTCGAGATGCCAGCCAACAATTTCACGGTCGTGTTCCGCGCGGGCCAGGACGTTGAGCGATCCGCTTGAGTGACTCGGCGCCGTTTCGTGGCTGGCGCATCGTCGGCGCGCTGGCAATCTCGCAGGGATGTGGGCTGGGCTTGCTGAACGCGTACGGTCTCGTCGTCGAACCGCTAGCAACGGAGTTCGAGGCCAGTGTCGCAGTCATCGGGGCCGGCATGTCGATCTTCGTGTTGTCGATGGCCGTCACGAGCGCCCTCCTGGGTCCACTTCTCGACCGCGGGTTCGTGCGGCCAGCGATGCTCGGCGGTGTCGTCACCATGGTCGCGGGCGTGACGTGGCTCTCCCACGCGACGAGTCTCTCTCAGCTGGGGATTGGCCTTGCCATCGCCTCGGTCGGCATCGCAGCCTACGGACCCTTGCCCGCCAACGTCGTGCTCATGAACTGGTTCTATCGGCGGCGTGGTACGGCCATCGCGATCGCTGCGGCCGGCCCTCCGATCATCGGGTTCCTCGTCCCCGGGGCGACGGCATGGCTGATCCACATCCACGGGTGGCGTACCGCGCTGGCGACACTGAGCTGGACACTCGGCGCGGTGGCACTGCCGGTCATTGCATTCCTGGTCGTCGCCCGCCCCGCCGACGTCGGAGAAACGGTCGACGGCGCGAAAGCTCAGCCTGCCGAGACGGCGGCAGATGCCACGGGCGCGGAGGCCTCGATCGCTGGTCTGCTGCGCTCCAGAGACTTCTGGTTCATCGCTCTCGGGTTCGGTCTGTACTTCGCCGTCCCCGTAGGGACCGGCCTCTTCATCGTACCGCTCTTGCTGGAGCTCGGCTTCTCGCCCTGGGTAGCTGCCCTCGGCGCCACGACGGCGGCGATCGCCAACCTCGCAGGCACCCTCGGTTCCGGAGCGCTCGCCGACCGACTTGCGCCCCGGCCCGTACTGTTCGGACTCCTCGGAGTCTTCATCGTCGCCTTGCTCGTGATTGCCTTCGCGCCTTCTCCGTTCGTCGTGTTCGCAGCGACGCTGCCCCTCACCTTCTGCTTCGGTGGCGGCCAGCCGATCCTGCCATTGCTGGTGGGAGGTCGCTTCGGAACCGAGATCGTCGGGCGAGCCCTCGGAGTGACCGGTCCGGTCGGGCTGCTCTTCCTCGTCGCGGCGGCCCCCCTCGCCGGGCTCCTGCGCGACGCCACCGGCACGTACCGCAGCGTCTTCCTCGGTGGTGCCGTGGTGATTGCCGCGGCAACTGCCCTACTCGCCGCCGCACGCGTACGAGCCGAGGAGGCTCGCGAAGCATCTCCGAGTTGACACCGATGCTGCAGAGACCCTAGTCAGTGCACTTCGATGGCAGACCGGAGTCTTGAATGAAATTCCATACGTTGTGCGTCGCTACCTTCTTCCTTGCGTTCGGCTGCGGGGACTCTGCGGTCGAACCAACCGCGACCGCGGCGACCGTCGACACCGCCGGACGATGGCCCGTGGGGGATCCAACCGATCACGGCTACGACCCGGTCGCCCTCGAGACGGCAGCCCAAGCGATCGCAGACCCGGACTCGAAGAGTCTCCTCATCGTGCACGACGGCGAGATCATCTTCGAGCGCTACTGGGACGACGACGGGCCCGATGTCCCGTTTCCGGTCTTCTCGGTCACCAAATCGTTCACGAGCACTCTGGTCGGGGTCGCCGAGCAGCTGGGCCATCTCGATCGCGAGGATCGGGCATCGGATCACATCCCCACATGGCGCGGCACCGACAGCGAATCTCTCACCATCCGCCACCTGATGACGGGCGACTCCGGCCGAACCTGGGACTTCGCCGGCGACTACCCGGGGAGCCTAGGGGGCGGCACGACTCCGGCCGACCTGACCGAGTACGCCGCCAATCGCGGACAGCAGTTCGAGGAGGAGACGACCTGGCAGTACAACCAAATGGCAATCCAATGCCTCGACCGCGTGCTCAGCGGGGCATCTGGACAACCAACGGTCCGCTTCGCGCAGGAGCAGCTCTTCGACCGGCTCGGCATGAGGAACACCCTCGCCGACACCGACGACCTCGGACAGATGACCCTCGCCTACGGTATCCGGTCGACCGCGCGCGACCTCGCGCGACTCGGCTGGCTCTACCTGCAGCGCGGCAAGTGGAACGGCGAGACGATCCTGTCGGCCGACTTCGTCCACGCGGCGACGCACACCGCCAACCCCGTGAACGACAACTACGGCTATCTCTTCTGGTTGAACGCCGAGCGGAAC
>JAJCZO010000049.1 GCA_029262355.1 Deltaproteobacteria bacterium | reverse complement strand
GTCCCAGACGGGAAGACATTCAGCTGGCCTGCCGCCTTCCTGGTCTTCATGCTCTCGCCTGGAGACCTCTTTCTCTTCCGACGATGCCCGATATGCGGGAACGTCTTCGTCCGCAATCGCCGCAAGATGTACTGCTCACATCCCTGCCGGGACAAGGCCAACGAGACGGCTCGACCGGCAACGGAGGAGCGCAGGGACCAGGTCGCCGCTGCATCTCGGAAGTACCGAGCAAGCTCGAAGAAGGAGAAGACCAAGAAGAACGCTGTTGGTAGTTCTCCCCGGACCGGCACTCGCGAGAGAAAGGGCGGCGGTGCCTCTTCGAGCAGGTGAGGATCGGCCGGGCCGATTCACTTGCCTAGCCGTAGGACTCTCCGACACTTGTCGGTCGTCCGCATCGCCACCGCCCTCAGGTCAAACTGGCGCGCTGATCGAGCAGAGGAGGTCACAACATCGCCCGCCGCCGGAGAGTGTCCGCTCGGCGCGACCGAGGACGACGCAGGACAGCCCGGCAGCCGAGAAAGCGCTCCTGAGCACCGCTGCGGCGCAGGAAGGGCATGCTCGCACTGACCCATGCCCATGTTGCAGGTCGTAGCCTTCAGCACGCTCGCGGCGCTCGTTGCCGACATCCTGCGTACGAGGATCACAGCCGAGACAGTGACGTTCGCGCAGCATCCCGTGAAGTTGCTGTGCGAAAAACGGCGCAACGGACTGCTCCATGATCGTGGCCAGCGCGTGTCACACTGCACGGTGTGAGACGCACCACCACCGGTGGCATCGTCGTGAACGTGACGAACGGTCGCGACGAGAAGAACCATGCTCGACGTAACCGTGGACGACGCAGGACACAGCCGGGCCGCCGAGAATGCTCGCCTGGAGGGCATACTCGTGCTGATCGGTGTCCGTGGTCGGCGTGATCGTTTCCGACCTGGACACCGTGTCGGCTGGCGATCTCGACGAGAGTAGAGGCTACCGCATCACCGAGTCCGCAGTACTCCGGGCGGCACACCCGGTGGGTGTGCGCATGGTCGCGTGCCCCAGGAGCAGCCTGCCGCGTGCGTGGCCCCGGTCACGGAACGCGCAGCAGGACTTCCATCTTCTCGGTCGCCCGCTCCTGCATGCCGGGGAGAACGTGTGCGTAGTTGTGTAGCGTAGTCGAGACGTGCCGATGACCGAGACGCTCTGCCACGATCTTCGGGTTCTCTCCGGCCTCCAGCAGTTGGGTCGCCATGGTGTGGCGGAGGTCATACCACCGCGTCTCGTTCGGAAGGCCCGCCCTCTCTAAGATCGGCTTAAAGTGCCGGGTGATCACATGGCGCTCGTTCACGGGCGTGCCGCGCATCGTGGTCCATACGAGTCCATGATCCTCCCAGTCGCTACCGACTGCGAGTCGTTGCCGAGCCTGCTCCTTCTTGTGCACTCGGAGATGGCGACTCAGCTTGGCCCCGATCGGAATCCAACGCCGACTGTCTTCCGTCTTCAGGTCCGTGACACGATACCCGCCTCCCCGCCTTGTTCCGATACTCTGCATCACCCGGATACGGGCATTGCGGAAATCGACGTCTACCCATCGGAGGCCACGGAGTTCACCAGGACGAAGACCTGTCATGAGCCCCACCAAGAAGAGGAGGCCATATCGATCGTGTTCTCCCTCGGTGACGAAGGCCGTGATCTGCGCGGCCGTGAGGGCGGACTCCGTCCTCGGCCGAGTCTTTCTGGGAAGCTTTACCCCGAGCGTCGGGTTTCGGCCGACGAGCCCGTCTTGCGCAGCCCAGGCGAACACCCCGCTGAGAATCGCGTTCAGCAGACGGATCGTGCGTGCTCCGAGGGCCTTCCTCCTCGTATGCCCCGCCACGGATACCCCCTTCGCGCCGGGCGTCCTCTGGAGTGACGAGTAGAGCGACTGGAGGTCAGACATCGAGATGCTGTCGATCCTCCGGTTGAGAAGCGGCTCGGGGATATACCGCTGGGTGAGATCGACGTAGCTGGTGAAGGTGTTCGCGGCGACGTCGTGACGCTTCACCGTGTCCAGCCACTGGATGAGCACCTCGCCGAGCGTCCGGTGAGAAGCCCTGGCGAGCCCCTGGCGCTTCCGTTCGAGCACCTCGGTCAGGTGATCCTGGGCCTCCTTCCTCGTGCCGTTGATGACACGGTTGTGCATGGCCCGCTTCCCGGTCACCGGATCGAAGCCAAGGCTCACGCGAACGAGGTACTTCCCCTTCGCCCTCTTCGAGATGCTGCCTGCCATGGATCAACAGCCACGGGGCCGCGCACGGCGGGACCGGGTGTGCACTAGAGTGTGCACTGCCGAAGGCAAAAAGAAAGACGGGGACTCGAAAGTCCCCGTCTTTAAAGATGCGCCCTGAGAGATTCGAACTCCCGGCCTTCTGATCCGTAGTCAGACGCTCTATCCAACTGAGCTAAGGGCGCGTTGGCAGGTCGGGTACCTAACCATAGGCTAGCGCAGTGTCCAGTCGGAGCGAAATTCGTCCCGTGGAACGGGACGCCTTGCAGCGGCGCCTCGTTCACAGGTATCACGTGGGTCACTAGGAGGCAGTCACGCGCGGAGAGATGGCCGAGTGGTCGAAGGCGCGCGCCTGCTAAGCGCGTAAACGGTTTACCCCGTTTCGAGGGTTCGAATCCCTCTCTCTCCGTTTCATTTCGCCTCCGCCGCCACCGGGTCTCGAGGGCCCGCTTCGCCATCGCAGGCCACATGGCATCCCTGCACGGCTGCAAGTGGCTGCAAAGGCGACCGATCGGCTGCAATTGGGGCAGCGATCGCCATGGCCGCGCTCGAAGGTCCGTTTCACGGCGAAAAGCGTAGTGTTTTCCAGCATTGCTGCGCTGACGCCCAGTCAGGCGCAACGCGCCTCCCCATGGGTTCCGCCACACGAGGTCGTCTCGCTCCCCGGGCCGGGCGTGGCACGGGACTTGGGATAGTCCGCCCCCATGAGTGAACCGAACCCCACCGACACCGACGCCTTCCTTCTCAACCTCGAAGAGCACGAGTTCATCCGCGTAGGTGCCATGTTGGGCCTCAGGGCGCGGCCCTCCACCACTCATGACGTGGCGCTGGTCGACCAGTTTCTCGACAGCGACCTCCTGTTCGGCGGCTCGCACAAGCCCCTCCTCGTGACGTCCACGCCGGACCTTCCCCCGCAATAGAAAGACGGTGGCCCACACCGCGACGGGCTGCGCCCTCGGTCACCAATGATCGGAGCGCCGGCTCGTCGCCCGCACGGGCGCTGCTCTGCTCCCCTCCCCTCCGCGGAGCGGCGCCCGTGACCCCCGCCGGCCGAGAACGCGGCCGCCCGCCATCGCGAGTTCAGCGCGTGTAGCGAATGAACGGCGTGAGAGTGCCGACCCGATCGTACAAGCGGCGGCCCGCTTCGTTGAACTCCTGCGTGAGCCAGTACACCGACGCGCATCCGGCTTCGTCGGCCGCACGGTACACCGCCTCGATCAGCGCGCGCCCGCGACTCGTTCCTCGGACGTCCGCGTCGACGTAGAGATCTTGCAGGTAGCAGACGTCCTCGACCTTCCAGCAGTGTCGGTGGAACAGGTAGTGGGCGAGCCCAGCGAGTCCCCCGTCGCGTTCCAGAACCAGAGCCTGGAACTCGTGCGCCTCGTCGGACAGGAGGCGTGCGAACGTCGTCTCGTACACGGCGTCGGGCACGGACGTCTCATAGAAGTCCAGGTACAGCGTCCAGAGCCGACGCCATTCTCGCTGGTCCTCGGCGCGAAGAGGCCGGATGAGAGGGGAACTCACGAGTTCTCCGTAGCTGAAGCGGGTGTTAAGGAAACGCCATGATCGAACAAACCATCGCCAACTGGCACGACCATCTTCGGGGCAAGTTCGAGGGAGGACTCGACGCCCTCCTGCACGACGACTGCGTTTTCTACTCGCCCGTCGTGTTTACTCCGCAGCGCGGCAAGGAAATCACGAAGATGTACCTGAACGCGGCCGGGGCCACTCTCGGCGGCGACGAGCCGAGGCCCGGTGCGCAGGCTGGCTCCGGCGACGAGAAGAAAGGCTTCCGCTACACGAAGGAAGTTCTCGCCGGCAACCAGGCGATCCTCGAGTTCGAAACGGAGATGGGCGGCAAGTACATAAACGGCGTCGACATCATCACGTGCGACGATGACGGCAAGATCGTCGAGTTCAAGGTGATGGTGCGGCCGCTGCAGGCCATCAATCTTCTCCATCAGCAGATGGCTCGCATGCTGGAGAAGATGAAGGGCTGAGTCGCGTCCGGCAGGATACCGTGATGGGAAGTCATCCAACCCCGGACGAAGGTCTGTGCCTGCTCTCCGCGACCGAGCAGCGAGCGCGAATCGAAGCGCGATCGCTCTCGGCGCGAGAACTTCTCGAAGCGCACCTGGCCCGCATCGAGTCACTGAACCCGGCTCTAAACGCGATCGTCACGCTCGTGCCCGACCAGGCACGCGCGGCGGCCGCGAGGGCGGACGAACGCCAAGCCCGGGGGGAGTCGCTCGGACGGCTCCACGGGCTCCCCATCGCGTACAAGGACATGACGATGACGGCGGGGATCCGGTCGACGATGGGCTCGCCACTTCTCGCCCAGCACGTGCCCACCGAGGACGACCTCATCGTCGAGCGCCTGCGCGCCGCCGGTGCCATCACGATCGGCAAGACGAACACGCCAGAGTTCGGGGCTGGTTCGCAGACGTTCAATGAAGTCTTCGGCACGACCCGCAACCCGTACGATCCAACGAAGACGTGCGGCGGTTCGAGCGGCGGCG
>JAJCZO010000048.1 GCA_029262355.1 Deltaproteobacteria bacterium | reverse complement strand
CGACGACTGGGACGTAGAGAGTCTCGTCATCCCGCACGGGACTGCCTGGGGGATCCATGCACCCTACGGCTCCTCGCTTGCGACCCAGCTCGAGCCCGGAATGAACGATGAAGCGCGGCAGCGCCTGTTCGAGGTGTACTCCGGCCACGGAACGTCGGAACGCTACCGTGAACTTCTCGAGTATACCGTCGACGAGGATGGGGCCCGGGCGTGCTCTGCGCCGCGCGACGGCTACTTGCCGTGTTGCTGGCGAGCGGGCGAGATCATTCGAGAGCGATGCTCAGCCGATGGCATCACCGGCGAAGAGTGCGAACGGCGGGTGAAGCTCGCGCGAAAGTACATGGCCGAGGCCGACGGCGCCGGTCGCTACGGAGTCGTCGTGGGAACGTCGGCCGAGGATTGGCTCGAGTGTGGACAGCTTCCCGACGGTTTCCTGCCCGCCTACGAGTACCGATCGCAGATGAGCGCCCAGTTTGCCCTCGCTGCGCGGGGTTTCTCGGCAGCGGGCGAGGAGACGTCGGCCTTTCGCTTCGGCCTGATCGGCTCGAGTGACAACCACAAGGCACGCTCTGGCTCCGGCTACAAAGAGATGGGGCGGAAGGCGTTCGGGGATGCCTATGGCCCGTCCGACGCATGGTCGAATCTGATCGCCCGGGACGTCCCTCCGACGTCTCTGCCGGTGGCCCCCGAGCAGCTTTCGCTCGGCTTCGGGACGGATCGCAACGCCTCCTACTACTTCACCTCGGGGCTCGTCGCGGTGCACGCCGCGGGTCGACGGCGAGAGGAGATTTGGGATGCCCTGCAATCGCGTCGCGCATACGGTACCTCCGGAGACCGGATTCTGTTGTGGTTCGATGTGTTGAACGGCCCGCGGGGCACGGCGGTGCCGATGGGCTCGGAGGTCGTGATGGCCGAGCCCCCGAAGTTCCGCGTGCGTGCGCTCGGTGCG
This sequence comes from Deltaproteobacteria bacterium, assembly GCA_029262355.1. Classification (GTDB taxonomy): domain Bacteria; phylum Desulfobacterota; class Binatia; order UBA12015; family UBA12015; genus VGTG01. The sequence goes on along the minus strand of JAJCZO010000048.1, from coordinate 11,657 downwards.
TTCGAGCAGCTCCCCGGCTGCCCGGCTCACACGACCTCCCGGCTCTCGCCCGAGCGCTTGGCGCGCCTTTGCCTGAACGAGTGCTACCACCCGAGCGACGTCCGAAAGCGGATCGATCGAATCGAGGTCGTCCGTATCCGGCCACAGTCTTACGACGGAGAGCTCGTCTCGTCATTGATCGAAGATCCGTGGCGGACCTTCCCCTGTCCAGGGGAGCGTGACGGCTGTTCGGTCGAGTTCGAAGATCCAGACTTCGCACGGGGGGAGCGCGAGTTCGTCTACTACGTACGAGCGCTTCAGGAAGCGACTCCGGCGGTGAATGGCGACCCGATGCGTTGTGAGCGCGATGATGGCGGCGCGTGCGTCCGCAGCAATCCGTGTCCCGCGTCCGGACCAGAGTTCGATCCGCAGGACGAGTGTCTCTCCACGGTCCAGGAGCGCGCGTGGTCGTCGCCGATCTTCGTTCTGCCTGCGGTCGGAGCCTCGTAGGCGTGGCGGAAGCCGGATCCTGGGCGGGTCGGATCGGAACGCGGCTCGCGCTGCTCGTTTTCGGAATCCTACTCGCGCTCGTGTTGCTCGAGGGCGCGTTGCGCGTGGCCGGCTTGGTTTCGTCGCGCGAGGGCGCGGTGGCGGGTGCCGGCGGTGGCACGACGGTCGTTTTGTGCATTGGCGATTCGCACACCTGGGGCAATGGCGAGGGTATTCCGGCGCGGCTCGCGGAACGGCTTGCCGAGCGTTCGGCGGAGTACCGCGTCATCAACCTTGGCGTGCCGGGCACGAATACCGCGCAGCATCGAAAGCGATTCGAGTCCTACCTGGATCGGTTCGATCCGTCGTTGATCGTCTTCTGGGGTGGGCTGAACAACGTCTGGAACCGCACCGAGAGTGAGACGTGGACCACGGAGGCCGGCGCCGGAGAGGTCTCGACGTGGCGGGCGTTGGTCGACGAGATCCGAATTCTCCGTTTTCTGCGCGTCTGGCGGCACCAGTCCGAGCTGAACGAGATCCTGGCCGACGGCAGCAGCTACGTGGTGCCCGAGATTTCGGGCGAGGAGACACCCTTTCGCAAGGTGCGCGAGCAGAAGCTCAGCGGCGCGGGCGACACGTTCGTGAACCTTCGCGCCGACGACGCCTCGTACCTCGACTCGGAACTCGTTGCGCGTGCGACCGCTGGCGATCTCGCCTGGATGATCGAGCGCGCCTCGGAGCGAGGCGTCCCGGTTCTGCCGATCACGTATCCGCACGAGACGTCGCACTATCGCGATGTGAATCTCGGCATTCGGTGGGCGGCGAGAGACACGAAGGTCCCGGTGGTGGTCGGGTCGGAAGCGAGAGCCCGGTTGGTGAGGCGACGACGTGTCGAGGGCGGAAAGCCGCCGGGACTCTTCGATCGCACCGCGCACCCCACTCAGGCGCTGTACGACGAAATCGCGGATCTCGCGCTCGAGAAGATCGACGAGAACGACTTGTTGCCCAAGCGGGGCTCCGGCGCACCGTCAGTGAGATAGCATCAATGCCCCGCCACCCCTCGACACCCGGCGCGGCGTTTCGCCTCCCTGCGAAGGCTACCGCTCATCCTACCTCGCCGTTGCTTTGGGGAACGAGCGTCGATCGACGGCAAGCCATCGGCGCGACCTCGTTGATGGTACGCTATGCCGTGATCCCGCCGTCCATCGACAGGATGGTCCCGGCGACGTAACGGCCCTCGTCGGACGCAACGAAAGCGATCAGGCCAGCGATCTCTTCGGGCTGGCTGTTGCCCAGCGCCGAGCGGATCTTGGCAAAGCGGGAGAGGTCGGCGCCGTCGGGCATCTTGAAGCCGCTCTGCATCGGAGTCTCGATTCCCCCGGGGGCGATCGCGTTCACGCGGACACCGCGGCTGACGTACTCCTCGGAGAGCGCGCGGGTGAGCTGCACGACGCCGCCCTTCGACGCACAATAGGCTGCGCCGTAGGCGATGCCGTGCACGCCGGCATTCGATGCGATGTTCACGATGGCGCCGCCGCACTCGAGCATCCGCGGGAGCACGGCCTGGCACATCAGGAAGGTGCCGGTCAGGTTGACTCCGAGCACCCGTTGCCAGTCTTCGAACGCCACCTCGTGGGTGTGCCCGAAGCCGCCGATCCCCGCGCAGTTCACGAGGACCTGTGCGGCGCCGAGTTCGCTGGAGGCGGCACCGGTCGCGGCAGATACCGAGCTTGGGTCCGAAACGTCGACTGCATAGCTGCGTGCATCGTTCCCGGCCCCGCGGATGCCCTCTGCCGTTTCTGCCGCCGTCTCAGCGCGGAGGTCCAGACAAGCCACCCTCGCGCCCTCGGCGGCGAGTCTGGTGGCCGTAGCGCGGCCGAGCCCGGAGCCGGCTCCAGTGACGAACGCGACGCGATTCTCGAAGCGATGGTTGCTCATTGGCCACGAAGCCAAGCACGTGCCCCGGGGGGGCGGCAAACCGCACTGCCGAGATCTCTCATTGACTCCGAAAAGGGGCAGCTCCTATGGTTTCCAGTAATGCGTTCTCGACCGAGGTTCTTCTGGAGTACGATGGTTCTGGCCTTTTTCTTGGCTGCGCCGATGGCTCACGCCCGTGACAACTTCCTCATCATCATCGCGGATGATCTCGGTGTGGATAGCGTGGCCGTGTATTCCGACGACACCGCCTATGGTCACGTGGGTGAGGGTGGAGACCACGGGCCGACGCCGCGTATCGACGCGCTCGCCGCTCAGGGTGTACTCTTCCGGCACGCGTATACGAACTCGTTGTGTGCGCCGACGCGAGCGCAGATCCTGACCGGTCGCCACGCGCTTCGTACCGGCGTGGGAACGCCGGGGGGCGCAGAACTGGATCTGGCCGAGACGACCTTGCCCGAAATACTCGACGCGACCCATCTCAGTGCCGCGCTCGGGAAGTGGCATGTCGGACCAGGGGGCGACGTCGATCATCCCATCGACTCGGGCTTCGATTACTACGCGGGCGCGCTCAACGGGAACATCAGCGCGTACGACGACTGGCAGAAGACCATCAACTCATCGGGCGCAAGCGCCACCGTGATCCCGAATCACACCGTCTACGCCACGGACGACAGCTCCGCCGAGGCCATTGTGAAGATCGCCGAGTTTGGTGAGGACCCCTGGATCGTGTACCTGGCATTCAACGCGCCGCATTCGCCGTTTCATGTTCCAACCGGTCCTCTGACGACGGTGGTGAACTCTGGATCGAGCAATCGCGTAAAGTATGAAGCCGCCGTCGAGGCGATGGATCGCGAGATCGGCGATGTTCTCGACTCGATCCCTGCGAGCATCATGGCCGACACGACCGTGATATTCATTGGCGACAATGGAACACCGACCGGCGTGACGCGACCGCCATTCGTGTCGGCGCACGCGAAAGGTACATCCTATGAGGGTGGCACCAACGTTCCTCTGATCATCTCGGGTCCGCACGCCGCCGTTGGTGCGGAGAGCCTCGCCTTGGTTCAGTCGACCGACATCTTTGCCACGATCGCCGAGATCGCCGGCGTGTCGTCCTCGGCCGAAGATTCGGTCAGCTTGGTGCCGTATCTCACCGATCCGACGACGGAGACTCAATCGGTACGTGCCTACGCGTACGCTGAGCAGTTCACGCCGAACGGTGTCGGCATCGTCTACACCGACCACGAGCGCTCGATCCGGGACGACCAATACAAGCTGATCTGGCGCAATGACGTGTTCGAGGAGTTCTTCGATCTCACGACCCATCCGTTCGAGGATGTGAACCTGCTTCCGTACTCCGGAATGACCGAGGAGCAGAAGGCGGCGTACGACGCGCTCGTGCAACAGATGAGCATGGTGGAGGACACAGGACTCGCCGCCTGCCCGACCCAAGCCGATGTGGCCTGCGCGACGGGTTACCTGAAGGCGAAGATCGACTGGCGTGAGGGCGGTGGGCTCGCCGACAAGGTCACGATCAACCTGACGAAGGGCCCGGCGTTGGTGCAGACGGACTTCGGCGACCCGGTTCCCGCCGAGGGCACGGCGTATTCCGTGTGTGTCTACGACGATGCGGACGTGCTCGTCGGTGAGATGCGCGTCGCTCGGGGCGGCGATCTCTGTTCCGGCAAGGAATGCTGGAAGCCGCTTGGCGACGACGCGCCCGACGGCAAGGGATACAAATATAAGGACAAGATCGCGACCTCGAGCGGCGTGCTGAAGATGCTGTTCAAGGGCGGGGACGTCGACAAGTCGAAGCTAAAGGTAGTGGGCCGCGGTTTCGACCTGCCCGATGGTGTCACCCAAGCGCTCTCGGGCTCGTCCTCGGCGACGGTACAGTTGCGGGGGAGCAACATGGCGCAGTGTCTCGCCGCTACGATGACCGAGATCGTGAAGCAGGAACCCGACCGCTTCAAGGCCACGAACTAGCAGGTTGTTGAAGAGTTCATCCCGTCGCCAGGCACGTCGCTTCGACCCGATTCCTGCGTTGCCAAAACGAGCGCGAGTGCCCGACGGTTGCGTCGTTTTCACGCCTTGGCCTCGCGTGCGAATGGACGCACCTGGCTCGGTCCGGAGCTTTTCAACAACATGCTAGCGGGCGTGGGATGGCTCCGACGCGAGAACGCGCCGCATGACCGTAAGGGCGTGGTCGATCTCTTGCTCGGAGATGGTGAGCGGGGGCGCGAGCCGCACCACGCGATCGTGGTGTAGGGTCCAGCCGAGGAGTACGCCGTTCGCGCGGCACCGCTGCGCAAATGCCATCGTCCGTTCCGGTGTTTCGAACTCGAGCCCAATCAGGAGTCCGATGCCGCGGACCGCCTTGAGGCCGTTGCCGACGAGCTGGGACAGGCGGCGAACGAAATCCGCGCCTACGGCCGCGGCTCGGTCGGGGAGTCTTTGCTCGGTGAGGACGTCGAGCGAGGCAAGGGCAGCGGCGCAGCAGACCGGGTTTCCGCCGAACGTGGTTACGTGACCGAGTGGGGGGTTCTCGGCCAGCGAGCTCTGGAGCGCTTGTGAGGACACGAAGGCGCCCAGAGGAAGTCCCCCACCGAGTGACTTCGCAAACACGATGACGTCGGGCTCGCTTCCCGACCAGTGCTCGAATCCGAACCACTTTCCCGTTCGCCCGAGCCCCGTGACGACCTCGTCGAAGACCAGCAACGCCCCGACCTCGTGACACCGACGGGCGAGGCTGGGAAGGAACTCCGGCGCCGGGATGCGAACGCCACCTTCGGCCTGCACGGGTTCCGCGAAGACGGCTGCAGTCGTCTCGTCGATGCGGGACAGGGCGGAGATGTCGTTCCACGGGAGATGCTCCACTGGTCCCACCAGGGGCTGGAACGGTTCGCGGTAGAAGGGGTTGCCCCCGAGTGCCATCGCTCCCGTGGTGTCGCCATGATAGGCGCCCTCGAAGGCAAGTACACGGTCGCGCCCCGTCGCTTTGCGCACGAGCTTGAATGCGCCTTCGATCGCTTCGGCGCCGCTGTTGGTGAAGTACGCGGTCGATAGCGACGGGGGCAGGAGGCGCGCGAGCCGCTCGGCGAGGTCGATCTGGGGTGCCAGGACGTCTTCGCCGTACACCATGACGTGCGTGTAGCGTGCGCTCTGTGCGGCCACGGCTGCGGCGACGCGTGGGTGCCCGTGACCGATCGCGGCAACTCCGATCCCGGCGAGTAAGTCGAGGTAGCGACGTCCACTGCGGTCGTAGACCCACGATCCGCGGGCGCGGTCGACGTCGATTCCGCGGGGGCTGCTCGACGTCTGCGCGACGTGGCGCAGGAAGCGCGCCCGGCGGTCGGAGCCGTCGTCGCTGGGCGCAGATTCGCTCCGGCTCCACGAAAGGTAGGCCTGGATGGGGCGCTGTCCTCCGACGTGCCAGTCGGCCGGCGGATCCTGCATCTCGCCGATCGCACATACCCGACCCGCACCGGCGGCGCGACAGATGTCCGCGATTGAACCCGCCCCGCGCGTGAGCCCGACGCATTCGAGATGTCCGCGCAGCGGTGCGAGCGAGGCGGCCAGGCCTTCGACTCCGGAAAACGGGTGGAGTCGCACGAAACGGTCGAGCGGAGAGGGCCCGATCGCCGGCCGCGCCTCGACGACCACAGCCCAGCGGGCACCGGCGCCGCCGATGAGCTCGATGGGTTCGCCCGCCAGGCCTCGCGCCTCGGCGTCGTCGACTGCGGCGCGGAACGCGGCGGCGTCACCGTCGCCGAGCCGGCGGCGCGGCCAGTCCTGTTCGACGGCGCCGAGCTCTCGTCCGAGCGCTCGCCCCAGTGTCGTTCGGTCGATGTGGTCGTCGACCAGGACGGCTTGCGGAGAGAGGCAGCCCCGCTGGTCGAGGAAGGCGACGTCGCGCGCGAGCTTCGTGGCGACCGTGTCGAGATCCTCCACGTCGGAGACGACGGCCACGCTGATGCGCGGTCCGCAGGCCACGACGCGCTCCCCTGCGAGATCGCGCGCGCGGTTCACCGCGGCTTGCGGACCGTAGACCACGATGCGTGACGCGCGGGGGAATAGAGCGGCCTCCACGGGCTCGCCGCCGGGCCAGGAGGCTGCGGTGCAGGCGGCGGCCAGCCTCGGCTCGATCGCATCGATCCGGTCCACGAGACGTGGCGCGAAGCTCTCCTCTCCGCGCGCGCTCTTCAGCACGATGGCGGAGCCGAGGGCGAGCGATGTGAAGGTCGGGGCGATCGCGAGGCCAGGCGTGTTTTGCGCGAGAAGCGCGACGACGAGTTCCGGGGGTGTGGCGATCGAGGAGCCGGCGGCCAGGGCTGCATCGATGACGGCGCCGAGCTGGGGGGCGCCCCATGCTCGAAGAGTACGCTCGAGACACAATGCGACCATCGTTGGCGCGTACCCGGTCGTGCGTGCGATGTCGGCGGCGGCTTCGGCGAGACTGTCGGCGTCGCCGAGCCATCGTTCCGAGACCCGACCGAGCGCGGCAATGCGGTCTTCCCTGGGTAGCGTCAGGAGGGTCCGCTGCGCGGTGCCGAGGCGCACGACGAGTGCCGCGACCTCGTCTGGACGGAGGTAACCCGCGTCGCTCATGAGCCCGCCGCTAGGATGTCGGAAAGCGCGAGCGCACAACCCCGAGGTTCGGCGCCCGGGGCGCGCCCTCGCAGAAGGAACCGCCTCCCCTGAAGGACGCCGAGGTCTTCCGTTTGTACTGCGAGAACGGAGAGCGAGTTGGCGAGGTCGACGTGGCAGAGTAGGCCGGTCTCGCCGTCCGGGAGAGGGGCCAGCGATTCGGGATCGACGACGCGCGTGCGAAGCCAGGCCGGACCCACCTTACGGCGCCGGCTGTTCGTGCCGGCGAACCGCTCGGCCAACACGTCGTCGTAGTACTGCGAACAGAGCTCGGTCATGCCGTACTCGTTCACGCAGTAGTAGCCGGCGACGCCCAGGCGATGCCAGCAGGCTGAGAGGAAACCCGCGTCGGAGAGCGTACGCCCGCCCTTGGGGCCGCCGGTATCGACGATTCGAGTGTCGGGCGGTAGCTCGATCGGGCGCCTTCTCGACCCGCAGTAGTCGAGCAGTGCAGTGAGTGCGACGCGTACGCCGATCAGAAGCAGCGGGTGTCCGTCGGCTGCGAGCGCTTCGATTCGTTGCGCGGCCGCGGCTGGGTCGAATCGGTCGGCACCGATCAGGTACTCGCCTTCACCGTCGCACGCATCGGTGCGAATCCACTCGACCATCTGCGTGAGCGAGGAGTTCGGGAGCTGATCCGGGCCACCGAGCAATCCAACCATTCTGGGTCGGACGCCGTCGGGGAGCACCATGCGCTGAAAGTGGGGCAGGGCTGCGCGTCGATAGAGCTCGAGTCTGGGGACGTGATGGCGTCCTCGCGTGTGGCTTCCCTGAGTCGTTCCGCTCGTCAGAAAGGTCTTTTCGGGAGGAGCGCAGCCAAGGTCGAGCGACTTGAATGCCGAGGTGGGTACGGCGGGGATCTCCGTCCAGCTCGAGACGCGGCCGGGCGCCCAGCCGCGCCGGTCGCAGAAGGCGCGATAGATCTCCGAGCTATCGTACTGGAAGGCGAACACGTCGAGGGCGATGCGTTCGAATTCGGCGTCGAGCGCTGCGTCGGGATCGAGCGACGCCTCGGCTCGGCGATCAATGAAGTCGAGAACGGCGGCGGCTACGCGCTCGAGATCGGCGCTCGTTGCCATCAGAGATACGGAACGAAGTTCCGTAGGGCCGTCAGTAGAGCGGTGCAGTTCGGAAAATCGTCGAGCGCGCCGAGAAGGAACTGGTGCTGGCCCAGCGCGCGCCCCTGGTCCTGTTGGTCGGGCGGGAAGCTCAGCGTGTGGATGAACTCCTTGAGCATCGGCTGCGTCTCGAGTTTCGTGTCGATCGGAATGTCGTCATCTGTCGCGATGAGGAGCTTCACGCGCGAGAGAAGCCGCTCGACGTAGTACTCGTCCGAACGTTCTTCGCTCACGAGTTGCCGCCGCCCTTCAGCTGCTGTTTCCAATCGAGCATGCGTGCCTTCGCGGACTCCGCCTCAGCCTCTGGGATCATGTCCTTGTTCATGTAGAACGTCGACAGGCTGGTGTGGGCGAGGATGTCGTCGGGCGCGATCTCACACAGCTTCTTGCCGGTTTCGATCGCGGCGTCGAGATCGCCGGTCTCGGCGTGCGCCATGGCCAGGGCGTGGAGAGCATCGGTGTAGCCCGGGTCGACCTCGAGGGCGGCCAGGTACTTCGCGATCGCCCCCGCATAATCCTCGTCGAACGCGAGATCGAGCCCCTCGTCGTACAGTTCTTCCTTGCCCGCCATGATCGTTGAGGTACCCGCGTGCGCGTGTGCAGGCAAGGGTGGCGGGTCCCTAGCGGTTCCGGTTCTTGAGGTACCGGACGAGCAGCCTCGATCCTTCCCGCAGGGCCCGCTCCCGATTGCGGAACACCTTTTCCCGCACCCATTCCCCGTGAGCCCAGGCGTCGAAGGAGGATTGGCTGCCCAGCGTCAGCTCGACGATGTTCTCCCCGACCGGGTCACCGGTAGCGATGGCACGGATCGACGTGCCGGCGTCGACGAGGACCCCGCGGGCCCATTTGGGGAGGCGCAGCATCCGTTTTACTTTTGCGAGCCGTTCGGGCGGTGACTTGTCCTCGATCATGCACATGTAGGCCCACGTCCCCTCGCTGGGGTTGGCCTCGCGGATGAGGTTCAGGTTCGAGTCGGTGAGCTGCTTCTGTGCGCGGTCCTGGTCGAAACCGGCTCCGACGTCGAAGAAGCGCTTCCCGATGATGGGCCCGGTCCCGTCCGCGGGCGGCTCCGCGGGTGCGCGGCCACCGCCGCCGCGGTCCTTCTTGGCTCCGCTGTCCACCCACCAGCGGTTCTCGACGGCTGGCTTGTGCTCCTCTTCGGTGGGCTCCACTGGAGGATCTTCCTGCGGAGGTTCGGGGTTCGACATGTCGTCTGTCTTAGGGGATCTGGAGCCGCAGGCCAATCGGGCCCCTCATGCGGGGATGACCCGGGCCAACATCCAGCTGCCGAACTCCGCGACGATCTGAAGCCGTCGCCCGGCTATCTCGAGATCACGCGGTGGTCGGGTTCCGGGGCCCAGAGAGCCGCGATCGACGACACGGCGGTCCAACACGACGTAGTCCAGCCCCTGGAGTTCGGCCGAATCTGCATCGAGCCGCGAGATGGGGCGCGTAGCGTAGTAGGACAGTCGGCCGCGGGCTGAGTCCGGAGCGCCGATGGTAGCCGTGGCATCGAGATTTCGGCGCAGGAACTTGCCGGTCTCGCGTACGGCCCAACGATCCACGTCGAACTCGCGCGTCGCCGACTCGAAGGCGCCCAGCCAGATCCCGAGCGCCGTGCAGGCCACGATGGCCGTGGTGACGTGTACCCGCGGAGCGCGGGCGATCGCCCAGCTCGAAGCGACGGCGAGGGTCATCGCGCTTGCCACCCAGAGTGGCGCGAAGGCACCGAAGATGACCATCACTGCGCCCGCCAGCGCGAGCCACATCCAGAGGAACGTTGGCGAGCCCTGTAGCTGCCAGTGCTTCGGGGTGTTCCAGAGCCCCAACAGGACGAGAGGGAGAATCGGAACGAGCTGCGGCGTGTCGCGTAGGAAGCCCGCGATCGACTCCGTGGCGGGCGGAAATGCACTCGGGACGGGAAGGGGTGCGACACCAAGGGCCATGGCCGACACGAGCGCCGCAGCTGCGGCCGTGCCGATCGTCGTGCCGACTCCGATGCCGAAGCTTCGCCACGTGAGGCCCCGAAGTCCTCTCAGCCATGCGATCGCCATGACGGGAATCCAGGTGGCGCTCGGGCCGGTGAGCGCGATGGCCGCGCCGCCGGCAATGCCCGCACGAACCAGACTCGCCTTGTCGGAGCTTAGGTTCCGAATCGCCCCGAGCGCCATCAGCATCGCTAGGAGGTAGAACGGTTCGATCCCGAACTCGGTGCCGAGCAGGGAGCGGCCGGCCTCGGTTGCCATCAGAATGACCGCGGTAAGCACGCCGGCCCGTGTCGAAAACAATCGCTCGCCGAGCCAGACCACCATTCCCAGTGCCGCGCAGCCGATCATCACGCCGAGCGAACGGAGCCGGAACTCGGTAGTTCCGAGGACCGCGGGACCGATGCTCGCGGCGGCGGTCGCGGCTGCCGTCGTCCCAACCGGGGCGGACTCGGCGAGGCCGCGAGTTGGGTAGCGCACGGCGATCGCCAGGGGGGCTTCGGCTTCGGAGAGCGGGCTCCGCAGCGATGCGGCCTGAATGAGGACGAGGAGCCCGAGCATCGGCAGGGCGATCACGGGGATCGACATGCGCAAGAAGTTGCGGCGCCGAGGGCGGGTGGGGCGAAGGCGAAGAGCCACGAAAGATCTCGACCTGGTCGCTACCAGCCAGCCGCGAAGCGTTCGCGCAGAAACGTCTTCTGGATTTGGCGAGTCGACGCCGTGCGGGGCAACTCGTCGAGGAATCGGACGTGCCTCGGCTTCTTGTAGGACGCGACCCGATCCTTCACCCAACCGATGACGGTCGCTTCGTCGAGATCGGCATTCGGCTTGGGGGCGATCACGGCGAGAACCGATTCCCCCCAGTGCGCGTCGGGAACGCCGACGACGGCGCATTCATGAACGTCAGGGTGTTCCTGCAGCAGCTTCTCGAGTTCGGCGGGGAAGATGTTCTCGCCTCCGCTCTTGATCATCTCCTTGATCCGCCCGACGATGAAGAGAAACCCGTCCTCGTCGCGCACCGCCTGGTCGCCCGTGTGCAGGAAGCCGCCGGCGAACGCGGCCTCGGTCGCCTCGGGCATCTTCCAGTAGCTGAGCATCGTGAACTCGCTCGACACGACGATCTCACCCGGCGTCCCATCGGGGACTTCGATGCCGTTCTCGTCGACGAGGCGAACGTCGACGTGGTTGACCGGCGTTCCAACCGAGCCGGCCTTCGCGGCGAGATCGTGCGCGCGCAGACAGGTGACGGGGCCGGCCTCGGTCTGTCCGTACATGATCATCATCTGGTCGACACCGAACGAGCCCATGATCCGCTCGATCTGCTCGCGCGGCATGTACGCGGTGCCACCGCCGAGGAGGCGGAGCGATGCGATGTCGTGCTCACCGAAATCAGGGACCGACAGCATCGATTCGTACACCGTCGGGACTGCGTACAAATAAGTGACGCGATCCCGAGCCACGGCCCGAAGCATCGCGGTCGGTTCGGCCTTCTTCATGATGA
>JAJCZO010000047.1 GCA_029262355.1 Deltaproteobacteria bacterium | reverse complement strand
GCCGTCCTCGTCGCGCACCGCCTGGTCGCCGGTGTGGAGGTGGCCGCCTGCGAAGGCGGCCTCGGTCGCGTCGGGCATTTGCCAGTACCCAAGCATCGTGAACTCGCTCGCAACCACGATCTCGCCCGGAGTGCCGTCTGGCACGTCGTTTCCGTCCGGGTCGACGATGCGGACGTCGACGTGATTGACGGGCGTTCCCACCGATCCCGCTTTGGCCGCGAGGTCGTGTGCACGCAGGCAGGTCACGGGCCCGGCCTCGGTCTGCCCATACATGATCATCATCTGGTCTACGCCGAACGAGCTCATGATGCGGTCGATTTGCTCGCGGGGCATGTACGCGGTTCCGCCTCCGAGCAGACGCAGTGGTGAGAGATCGTGTTCGGCGAAGCCCGGGACGGCGAGCATCGACTCGTAGACCGTCGGCACCGCGTAGAGATAGGTGACGCGCTCCCGTGCCACGGCACGAAGCATCGCTGCAGGATCGGCCTTGCGCATGATGACGACCGAACCTCCGCCGGCCCAGTAGCCGAGCGGGGTGGCCCATCCCCCCATGTGGAACATCGGGAACATGCTGAGCCCGACGTCGCGCTCGGTGAGGCCGCCCAGCGCCTGGGTCGTGCCGGCTTGCAGGATGTAGGTCCGTTGCGAGAGAAGAGCGCCCTTGGGTTTGCCCGTCGTGCCGCTCGTGTAGAGCATCACGTGGGCGTCGTGCTCGTCTGGCGGATCGTCCGGCTCGGGTTCGTCGTCGGACGAGACCGAGAGCAATGGGTCGAGCGCTTCGAAAGAAGTGCGGCGATCCTTTCTGGGATCCGGCGTGGCTCCGAGCGCGAAGACGCGCTCGAGCCTGGGGAGGTGGCCGTCGTCGATGAGTGCTTCCAGGTCTGCGAGGAACTCGGGCCCGGTAATCGCGAGCTTTGCTTCGGCGAACTCGATCGCGTGCTCGATCTCTCCCCGCTGGTATCGGGTGTTCACCGGCACGGCGATCGCGCCCAGCTTGCAGCAGGCGAAGTAGAGCCAGGGGTATTCGACGCAGTTGTGCGCGAGGATGGCGACACGATCTCCGTGCGCGACACCGGCGGCCATCAGAACGTGCGCCAGCCGGTTCGTGCCGGCATTCAGTTGGGCGTACGTGACTCGGTCGACGTGACCGTCGGCGTGGTCAATGACGTAGGCCAGGCGAGAGCCGCGGTAGCGGGCGTGACGCCGGACGATCTCTCCGAGCAGAAGCAAAGCGGATCCTTGGAATGGGCGGAACGGAATCTCTATCAGAGGGCGGCCGAGGCGGAAATCAACGAGAAAACGGACCCTCGACCGGTCCCTCTTGGGCTTGGTAATAGCGGCCCAGCGAGACTTCGAGGGCTTCGACCGTGCCACCTGCCTTTTGGTCCGGCGCGAAGTCTACCGCCGCCCTTTCGACCTCTCGCTTCGTGAGTGCGGCCTTTTCGCCGGCGGGTCCGTGTGTTTCGAGGACCCGGGTCATCGAGTCGAGGGCCTGGTCGCGCCGCCCCGCGCGGTTGTCCAACTCGGCGAGGAAGAGCTGGGCTCCGGGCGTCTCGGGGTACCACAGGCTGCCCTCTCCGAAGGCGGTGAGGAAGGGGGCCGTGTCCGCGTTCTTTCGGACCAGGATCGAGGCGAAGCCGTCGTCGTAGACCCGGACCCAGCCCGAGTCGTTTCGCAATTTGAGTGGTGCAGGGTAGTGCGACTGGTGCACGATCACGTCGATCTGTCGCTTGGCCAGAGCATTGCGCCAGCCGGGGAGTGTGTCGTCGACGCGACGGGCTTCGTAGTACATCTCGTCCGGGTAGACGGCGTGCGCGCGACCGTCGATGTAGATCTGTCGCTTCAGGTGGAAGATCAGATAGCCGCCCCAGGGGTAGAAGTTGTAGATGTTGCCCGGGATCGGGTTCTTTTGAAGGAAGCGTGCGGCGCCCACCGGGAATCGCTCCGCGTGCGTCATGCGATCGAAGAGGCCCCCCGATACTAATCCGCTCATGTGGGTCCAGAAGGCAGCTCCGACCCACACGGTGCCGATCAGTCCGACGAGGGCGGCCGCTTGCGTGCCTCGCTGTCGGTACAACTCGTAGACCGCTGACTTTCGAGCGCCCGTGTCACGCGCCAGAGTCGCGATGTTGCGTGCGAGGAACGGGGCCCCGACGATTGCGAACAACGCGATGAACCTTCGCGACGTGAACGCCATGATGGCGGTGACCACGACGAGCCCGAAATCGGTGAGGTCGAAACGGCGGGGGGCGCGCCAGAAGGCAAGTCCGGCGACGACCGCTTGCAACGCTACGTAGACGACGAAGGTGTTCATCGCTCCGCCCCGAAAGACTCGAGGTGGACGCCACTCGATGACTCGCTTCCAGGGGGATGCGGTGTCGAGGATGTCGAAGGGGAATACGAGTGCGTCGAGCCCCTGCGGGTTGAGTGCGCAAGCGACGATCGAGGCGAGCAATACCCACCCCAGCTTGCGCGCGTCTTCGATCGGCATCGGGTCGGCCGGCAGCTGTAGCAGCGATTTCGTGGTTTCCGCGGCGAAGAAACCGAACACGACGGCCAGGCCGAAGATGAAGCCGTAGTGGAGGTCGACCCACAGCAGCAGGACCAGGGGAGGTCCGACGGCAGCCCATCGGACTCCGCGTCGATAGGCGTCGAGTGTGGAAAGCAGCGTTACGGTGCCGAGAAACGTGAAGAACTGCGCGCGGAGGTCGATGTGGTAGCCCCACAAGAGCATCACCGCTGCGGCCGTGGAGATGCCGAGGAATGCCGACCCGCTTCGCTTGGTTCCGAGCCAGGCGAGAATGACCGTGAAAAGCACGCTCAGGACCAGCTTCACGTAGATCAGCCCGCTCGGGCCGAGCACGTTGAAGACCTTCCAGTAGAAGACCTGCGAAAGCCATTCTTGGTTCGGCCACGGTAGTCCTTGGGCCGCGTGCGAGAAGACGTCGGCCTCGGGCACGGCACCGATTTCGCTGATGTAGCGCCCGGCAGCCAGGCTCCACCAGAGATCCCCGCCGAGGCTCGGCTTGCTGCCGCCGTACATCGCGCTCAGAACGAGCCACGCGACAAGGAGGATCGCCGCCGCGCGCTTCACGAAGAGAATCTCATTCGGTTTCGCGGGCCGGGTCGCTGATGAGGCCGTGGATGGCAGCGAAGGGATCGCGACCGGGGTCGCGCTGCCACTCGTACTCGATCTGGTTCGCGAGGCTACTTGTGAACTCGGCGCCCGCGAGGTTCTCGATGACGGCGAGAGACATGTCGATTCCGGCGGCGACGCCCGACGAGGTGACGAACTTCTCGTCCCACACCCAGCGGGCTTGCTTGACCCACTCGACGCGGGGACCCTGCTCGGTCACCCAACGAAACGCGCGTTTGTTGCTCGTCGCCCGGTGGCCATCGAGGACACCTGCGCGTGCCAGAAGAGCCGATCCGGTGCACACGCTGAGCACGAGCTCGGCGCGGTCGCTTCGCTTGCGGATCCAACAGAGAAGCTCCTCGTCTTCCACCAGCGTGCGCGTGCCGAGACCGCCGGGAACGAGAAGGAGGTCGAGATCGGGAGCATCGGCCAGCGCGCATTGGGCCACTGCAGCGGGTCCCTGGGTGCTTTCCACCGCGCCTGCGGCCGCCGCGAGCGTCACGATCTCCATGTTGGGCACGTAGCCGAACGCCTCGAGTGGGCCGAAGACGTCGAGGAGCTCGAAGCGCGGAAACAGCAGCACACCGAGCCTCTTCGGGGGGACGGCCATCGCGCCACTATACATGGGCGAATCGGCAAAGTCCGGCCAGGATATGGGTCGAAGTCTGGCGCTCATGAGGCATGGCCGAGCTGACGATGTATATGGCAAGTGCGCGAGCGATCGACAGTTTCCGACCAGGGGGCCGAGCCGGGCGAGCGGCCTCTGAGTGCGAGTTACCGGCTGGGTCCGTTGATCGGCGCCGGGCGTCGCACGCGCATCCATGAGGCCCCGCCCGTTCGTCCTGGGGCGGCCGACGGTGTCGCGAAGACGGCGCGCCGCGATCTGCGTGGATCGCTCGACGGGTCGCTGCGCGCGGAGGGCGAGCTGCTTCGACGAGTGCGGCACCCGAACGTCGTGAAGGGGTACGATGTCGGCTCGGAGCCGGAGTTGGGCGCGTACCTCGTTCGCGAGAAGATCGCGGGTGTCGATCTTGGCACCTACCTCCGCCGGGAAGGCGCGCAGACCGCTGATCGTTCGCGATCGATCGCGATCGCACTGGTCCATGCAATCCAGGCACTCGAGCAGGACGCGCATGGAGCCGTCGGGATCGATCCGAACGACGTGTGGATCGAAGAGGGCACGGGCCGGGTGGTCCTCGTCAGCGTTGGGACTCCGGACGCGGCCGACGTCGAATCGTGGGAGGCGCCGATGCATGCGGTCGCTGACGTCTTGGTCGGTTGTACGCGTGGGGGGCTCGCACCCGACGCGCGAGAGCGCGCACGGGCACGGGTCGAAGTCATGCAAGCTCGACGAGCGGGCGCCTCGACGCGTGGGATCCCCGACGACCTGGGCGAGATCATCGAGGCTTGCGTGGCTCGCGGGGCGGATGCGGAGGCTTCGACGATGGACGACCTCCAGAGGCGACTCGAAGGAGTCCGGGAGCCGGACGATCCCGCGCAGGCGAGGGGGCGTGCCGAATGCCGCTCGTGTGCCGCGGAGATCGAGGGCCTCCTGCGAGCCTCGCTCGATCTGAGTGTGCCGCGCGACGAGCTGCGGTTGCCGGTCGACCTTCCGAATCTCCTCGGGCGGGCCGCTGCCAGCGGAACGCGGCGTGAGTCGTGGGGGGATCTCCAGCTCGAGTTGCGAACCGTGGCGGACGGCCTCGGACGAGTTCTCGAGCAGGTCGCGGAACGTCGCGCGGGTGTGCTCGAAGCGGAGTGGGCAGAATTCGAGCGGGCCGCGGGTCCGTTCGTTGCCGATACGCAGGTGGAGACGTTCGCGTCGGCCGTCGCCGCCGTACGAGGCAAAGTATCGGAGGCGCGGTTCGAGGATGCCTGCCGGGGGCTCTCCAACGCGCGCGAGGCGCTCGCAGCGGCACGGGACAGCGCGGAGGCGGTCGCTGAGCAGCACACCAGAAACGAGGTCGATGTATTGGCGCGAGAGCTCGATGAGCTCGAGGGTGCGTATCCCGACGCCGACCCAGATCCGAGCCTCGAGCCCCGCCGGGTACGCGCGGAGGTGCAGGCGCTGGTGTCGGAAGGACGCCTGACCGAGGCCCTCGAGCACGTAAAGAAGGCGGTCGAGTCGGTGTCGGGTGAACGAACCAAGCACCAGAAGGCCGCGCTCCACGTGACCGTGCAGGGGCTCGCCGATCGTGCGGTTGCGCTCCGGCGTGGTGCGCCCGCTTCGGATGTCGCGGCCGCTTCGGTCGCACTCGATGGCGTCGAGCGTCGGTTGGCCGAGATGGTCGCGCTCCTCGGCCGCGGAGAGTTGGAGGAGGCGCGTACCGTCGCGCAGGAGGTCGGCGCAGAGCTAAAGCGACTCGATTGGGAGCGGGAACTGGCCGTAGCGGAACCCGAGGGATCGCCCGTGGACGGCCTCGCCGAGCTCGACGAAGTACGCCGCATGACGGCACGCATGCAGCGGGGAGACGATGGTCCGGCGGTGCGTCACGAGCTCGAGCACACGCTCGATGTGCTCGAACGCGCGACGCGGGGCGTGTGGGCGGACGCACTCGTGAGGCTCCGAGAGGTGTTTGATCGCGGGGCCTGGGACTCGCTCGGTCAAGCGCTGGGAGGCCTTCGCGAGCAGCTGCTCTCGGCGGCATCTCCCCCGCGTGACGCTGGCTTCCAGCCATCGCACGAACTCGCCCAGGTACTTCGGATCCTAGCGGAAGCAGAGCGTGAGGCGCCGCAGGCTTCGGAGCCCGATGCGTCGCGGCTCGAAGCGCTTCGGGAGCGTGGCGAGGCGATGCTCGCCCGACTCGACGCCAAGCGCGCACGCGAGATTGCGCCGGATCTGGTCGACCGACTCGTCGAACACTGCGCGGCGGCTGCCGATGCGGAGCGGCGAGGAGAGCACGGCCGGGCGATCGACGAGCTCTCGGCGGCGAATGCGGCTCTGGCCGACCTGCTCGGCGCTACCGAGGGGGCGTCCCCGCTGCCGCGAGTCGAGGATACGGCCACGTGCCCGAGTCTCGAGTCATCCGGAGGTGGCGTGTCGGGTGGCCGCGCGGTGGGGGGTGGCGCGACAGGACCGGTGACGGCCTCGCCGGCTGAGCAGGCGGAGGCGTCCGCAGTCGCGCATGCGGACTCCACCTCGGCCTGCGGGAGCGCCGCCGACACCATCACCGAGTGGGCTCGCTCGTCGTCCGTCCCTATTGGTTGGCGCGCGTACTTCGGACTCTTCCTGGCCCTCGTCGCGGTGTCGTGGTGGACCTGGGCGCCGACGGATTGGTGGCGCGCCCCTGCCCCCTCGAGCAGCGGAACCGGGCTGCTCGCGGGCGGGGTCTCGTCGGACCTCTTCCCGACCATCGCTTCCGCCTATCCCGCGAACGAGAGGCTCCCGCGCGAGGAGCTGCCTCAGCGCCTGCGTGTCGTCGTCTCGCCCGCGTCGACGGACACGCGACCGATCGTCGTCTGGTGGCTCGGCGGGCGCGTGGTGGCCCGCGGCGGTGGAGAACTCGAACTGGCCAACGTTGCGACGGAGTCTCTCGAGACCGGTGCGCCGATCCGCGTTACGGTCGGCGAGGGCACCCGCGAGCGTCAGATTCATGTCTGGCGAATCGACTAGTGCACCGCCGTCGACATAGGGTTAACGGATTGCCGTCTATCGGCGTTCGTCGCAAGGAACGGCGACGCAGG
>JAJCZO010000046.1 GCA_029262355.1 Deltaproteobacteria bacterium | reverse complement strand
CGCCGAGACTCGGCCGCGACGAGGCCGACCTCCGACCACGCACCCCAGTTGATGCTCAGCGCCGGCAGACCGCTCGCCCGCCGGTGGTGGGCGAGCGCGTCCAGGAACGTGTTCGCCGCAACGTAGTTGCCCTGCCCCGGCGAGCCGAGCAGCGCCGTCGCCGAGGAGAAGAGGACGAAGAAGTCCAGATCCTGATCCTGCGTCAGCTCGTGCAGGTTCCACGCGCCCGCGACCTTCGGTGCCATCACTGCGGCGAAGCGCTCCGCCGTTTGGCTCAGCAACATTCCGTCGTCCAGAATCCCGGCCGCGTGCACCACTCCGCGCAGCGGCGGGCCCTCGGACATCTCTTCCAACACCCGCTCCATGTCGGCACGGCTCGACACGTCGCCCTGCGCCACCCGGATCCTCGCGCCGGCCGCACGCAGCTCCTCGACCACTTCGCGAGCCACCTCACCCGCCCCACCCCGACCCAGAAGAGCCAGGTCGCGTGCACCTCGCTCGACCATCCACCGCGCGACCTCCAATCCCAGACCACCCAGCCCGCCCGTGATCAGATACGTCCCGTCCTCGCGCAGATCCGTACGCGCCGAAACCGCCGGCACGATCGGTGTCTCGGTCGCATCGCCTCCACTCAGAACGACCTTCCCGATGTGCTTCGCCTGCGCCATGAAGCGAAACGCTTCCTGCGCATCTCCGAGTCCGAACTTCACCATCGGGATCGGCGACAGCTCACCGCTTTCGAACCCCTCCATCGTCTCCCGCAGGAGTGAGGCGAAGAGCGCGGGTCGATCCGCCGCCAATGCGGCGAGCTGCACCGTAAAATACGAGAGGCCCCGCAGGAACGGCAGGAGTCCGACGGCTCGGTTGTCCAGGATGTCGCGAATCCCGATCTCGAGGAAGCGCCCGCAGGGCCCGAGCGTATCGAGGCTCTTCTCCATCGCCTCGCCCGCCAGCGAGTTCAAAACCACGTCCACACCCACGCCGGCCGTCGCCGCCATCACCTCGTCGGCGAACGCGAGCGTGCGGGAGTCCATGACCTGCGCGACGCCTTGCTCGCGCAGGAACGCTCGCTTCTCCTCGCTCCCTGCGGTCGCGAACACCTCCGCTCCCACCCGCTGCGCGATCTGCACCGCCGCCTGCCCGACGCCGCCCGCCGCTGCATGGATCAGAACGCGCTCCCCTTTCTGCAGCCGGCCCATGTGGTTCAGCGCGTAGTGCGCCGTCATGAACACCAGCGGGACCGACGCCGCCTCCTCGAAGCTCAGACCACTCGGCTTCGGCACCGCGTACGCTGCCGGCGCCCGCACGTAGCGCGCAAAGCATCCCGACGCGATCGTCACCACCTCGTCACCCACCTCGACACCCGTCACGTCCGAACCGACCGCGCTCACCACGCCCGAGCACTCCCGACCCAACGCGACCGGCCCCTCGTCCTGCTGCTCGGGGGGGACGGCGCCCAGGGCGAGCAGCACGTCGCGGAAGTTCAGGCCCGCGGCGCGGACCTCGACCTCGACCTCGTCCGGGCCGGGTGCCGGTCGATCCACCTCGCGAAGCACGACGTCGTCGAGCACTCCCGGTGAATCGATCTCGAGCCGGAAAGCGCGTTCCCCCGCAGGCTCCGAGGGGCCGCTCGGACTGACGGCCGCGTCTTCGGCCTCGGCGGTCGCGAGGCGATGCACGTAGCGTGCTCCGCAGCGGAGCGCGATCTCGTCCTCGCGCGTGTCCGCCACCAGCTCTGCCATCAGTCCTTCGGCTCCGTCTTCACTCGCTGGGTCCAGATCCACCCGCGTGCACCGAAGCTCGGGGTGCTCCAACGCAACGACCTTCCCCAGTCCCCACACCGGCGCCTGCGACAGACCGGGTACCGTCTCGCTCGCTTCCACTGCTTGCGCGCCACGCGTCACCAGCCAAAGCCGCGGCGCATCCCTCCACCCAATGTGAGCCAGCGCCTGAACCAGGTGCAGAATGCTCTCACTCCCCCGGCGTTGCGCGGCGCTCAGGTCCCCGACACTCCCCTCGCAGACGTGAACCACGCCTCGGCATGCCGGCCGGCCGTTCGAGAACGTATCCCGCAGGAACTGCTGGTAGTCCTCTGCACGACCCGGATCGATCCGGTAGCCCGCAGCCGTACGCTCGTACTTGCTCCCGAACTCGACGGGCACGACCTCTTGGCCAAGCTCGACGAGCCGGGCACCCACCTCCGTGCTCAGCTCCGACGTCTCTCCCATCAGGATCCACGTCCCTCGCTCCATCTCATCCGACTTGCCCGACAGCTCCGCGGCACGCCACTCCAGACGGTACAGCCAGTCCTCCCAGCTCGCCTTCTTCGCCGCACCGCCGAACCGCCGAACGCGCAGGCTGCCCACCTCCATCACCAGATCGCCCGCCGCGTCCAATAGCCGAACCTCTGCTCGAAGCTCCTCGGAGATCCCCGGCTCTCCTTCCACCAGTCGCGCGTGCGCCCACAGCTCGGATCCACACGTGGCGTGCCGGCGAACCTCTTCCAACGTCGCCGCCAGATACGTCTCTTCCATCCCGCCGTCGGTGAAGCTTGCACCCACCACCTGGAATGCCGCATCCAACAGGGCCGGGTGCACTCCGTAGGCACCCGCCTCCTTCGCCTCGCTCTCCGTGAGCTCGATGCGCCCCAGCGCCTCGCTCCGCCCACGGTAGAGCTCCCGCACGCACCGGAAGCTCGGCCCGTACTCGAGCCCCGTCGCAGCCAGCGCTTCGTAGAATTCCTCCACCGCCACCGGCTCCGCACACCGCTCGCGCACCTCCTCCAGCGACGGTCCGGCCGATGCCGTCATCTCCGTCTCAAACCGAACCCGACCCTCCGCGTGACGCGTCCACGTCGCGCTCGAGCCTTCGGTCCCGGCCTGTCTCGTGAAGAACTGCACCGACGACGACTTCTCGCCCTCCGGACTCATCACCACCTGCAACGTCCGCGAATCCGACGCAGGAAGGACCACCGGCGCCTCGAAGCTCAGCGACTCCACCGAAGCCGCGCCGCCACCGACCTGCGCCGCGGCTGCGAGTGCCATCTCCGCGTACGCCGCAGCCGGTAGCCACGCAGCGTCTTCCATGCGGTGGTCTTCCAGGTAGGGCTGGTGCTGTACCGAAAGCTCCACCTCGAACACCCGTGCACCCGGCGCCAGAGCCGACTCGAAGCCATGGCCCAGGAGCGGATGTCCTGCCGAACGATCGACGACGCCCACGCGAGCAACGCCAGACGCCAGCTTGCGATTGCGCTCGGCGAGCGTCTCGTCCAGCCAGTACCGCTCCCGCTGCCATGGATACCGTGGCAGTGCCACGCAGCGCCCACCGGCGTAAATCCGCTCCCAGTCGACCTCCACGCCAGCGCAGTGCAGCGCGGCGAGCGAGTTGCGCATCGCCTGCACTTGATCCTTCTCTCGACGAAGGCTCGGCAATACCACCGTCGACTTCCCGCTCTCCGTTCCCGCCTGGATCGACATCGCAAGAACCGGGTGGCCGCCGACCTCGACGAACACTTCGTGCCCAGCCCTCTGCAGTGCCTGCAGCGCCGCCCCGAACTGGACCCGATCCCTTACGTTTCGCCCCCAGTACGCCGACGTCAGCTTCTGTCCGTTGGTCTTCTCTCCCGTCACACTCGAGTAGAACGCCACCTTCGCCGCAACGGGCGTGAGGTCGCTCAGAACACTCTCGAGCTCATCCGCGTAGGGTTCCATCTGCGGACTGTGGAAGGCGTACTCCACTCGAACCCATCGGCAGCTCACACCCCGCGCCTCGAGACGATCCACCAGAGCCTCGATCGCTCCCGTCTCGCCAGACAGTACCGTCGAGCCTCCGTCGTTCACTGCGGCAACGACCACTGCTCCGTCGCTGTCCGACAAAACAGCTGCTGCCTCGGCCTCCGGCAGCTCTACCGACACCATCCGGCCCCGTCCGCGGCCGTCCTGCATCACCCGGCCGCGATGGCAGATCACCTTCACCGCCTGTTCCAAAGAAAGCGCGCCCGCAACGTGCGCCGCGGCCACCTCTCCGACACTGTGGCCCACCACCGCGTCTGGCTCGATCCCCCACGACCTCCACAGCGCGACGAGAGATACCTGCAGGGCAAAGATCGCCGGCTGATTCACCTCCGTGTCCGTCAGCCGCGACTGCTCCAGCGACGCGAACAGCTCTGCACACACCGACCAACCAGTCTCCTCGCGGATCAGCTCGTCGCATCGCTGCAGCGTCTCGCGAAAAGCGTCCTCCACCTCGAAGAGCTCCCGGCCCATCCCAGCCCACTGCGAGCCCTGGCCCGAGAACACCATCGAGACCTTTCGCCGCTGCGTCGCGTGCGCCTCTCCCAGCGGCAGGCCCGCTCGTGGCCGGCCGGCGGCGAGGCTCTCCAGCTGCTCCGCCAGCTCTTCTGCCGTCCGACCCACCGCGGCTCCCCGGTGGAGATGGTGCGTTCGGCGACGGCTCGCGGTGAAGCAGGTGTCCGCCAGTAAGCGGCTCGGCTCATCCTCGCGCAGCGAAGTCGCCATCCGAGCCGCCGCCTCCGGCAAGCCCTCTGCCCGATGCGCCGAGATCGGCAGGATGTACGTCTGGTCGGGTCTTGCCTCGGACACCGCCGACTCCGGCGCAGGTGCTTCTTCCAGGATCACATGCGAGTTGGTGCCCGAGTATCCGAACGAGCTGACGGCCGCCCGTCGCGGTGCATTCTCGTCTACCTCCCACGCCATCACCTCCCGCGGGACCACGAGGCGGGTTCCTTCGGTCGAGATGTTTGGGTTGAGGTTCTCGAAGTGAGCGACCGGCGGGATCTCTCGATGCTGCAGACACAGCACGGCCTTAATGAGCCCCGCGATACCCGCGGCCGCCTCGGAGTGACCGATGTTCGCCTTGGCCGACCCGAGTACGCACGCCTGACCATCCGACCGGGGCGGCCCGTACACCGAGGCCAGCGCCTCGAACTCGATGGGGTCTCCGAGCGCGGTGCCAGTACCGTGCGCCTCGATGTAGGAAACATCGCTCGCCTCGAGCTGGGCATTGCGGAGCGCCTCGCGCAGCAGCGCCTCTTGCGAGAGCCCATTGGGGGCGATCAAACCGCTGGTCCGGCCATCTTGGTTGAGCGCTGACCCGCGAATGACGGCGGCGATCGGATCGCCGTCCGCCAGCGCATCCGATAGGCGCTTAAGCGCAACGACGCCGCACCCCTCAGCACGAACCATCCCGTCCGCGCGCGAATCGAAGGCCTTGCAGCGACCGTCCGGCGACAGCATGTGGGCCTGAGACAACGCGATCGTCGTGGTCGGCGACAAGATGAGATTCACGCCGCCGGCAAGGGCCATGGTGCACTCGCGGTTGCGGAGGCTCTGGCAAGCCAGATGCACGGCGACCCCCGACGAGGAGCAAGCCGTGTCCACCGCGACGCACGGCCCCTGCAGATTGAGCAGATAGGACACCCGGCCCGCGAGCACGCTGTGCGCATTCCCCGTGCTCGTGTACGGACCGATCTTCTCCGGGTCGTTCCCGCCCAGCAGCCAGTAGTCACTGGCGCTGGCTCCGACAAACACGCCGGTTCGGCTTCCCGCAAACCGCGAGCGAGACTGCCCGGCATCCTCGAGAGCCTCCCAGATCACCTCGAGAAGCACGCGCTGCTGCGGATCGAGCTCCGTCGCTTCGCGAGGGGAAACGCCGAAGAAGTCGGCATCAAACGAATCGACCTGATCGAGGAAGCCCCCCCAGCGTGAGTTCATCTTGCCGGGCTGGTTGGGATCGGGGTCGTACCAACCACCGGATTCCCACCGGTCCTCCGGCACCTCAGAGACGGCATCGCGACCTTCGCGAGCAAGCCGCCAGTAGGCCTCGGGATTGTCCGCCATCGGGTACCGACACCCAAGACCGATGATCGCGATGGGCTCGGCTCGGGCACGCTCGCTCGCGTCGAGCTTGGCTTTCAACTCTCTCACGGAGAGGAGGGCACGTTTCAAGGGAGACAACTTTTCGGCGGCTTCCGACTGATTCGTCATTGCTTCTCCTGCT
Source organism: Deltaproteobacteria bacterium (assembly GCA_029262355.1). Classification (GTDB taxonomy): domain Bacteria; phylum Desulfobacterota; class Binatia; order UBA12015; family UBA12015; genus VGTG01. The sequence goes on along the minus strand of JAJCZO010000046.1, from coordinate 17,414 downwards.
CCTTGTGGGATCTCGACTCGTTGGTTCGCGTCGGATTTCCGATCGTTCTCATTTCTCGGCGGGCAACTTCGCCGGCAGGTCTCGCAGCGCGACGTCTTCCGACCCATCGTCGACGCTGCTCGAAGGCGTCGCCTCCCTCTTTCCGCGCTCCCCGGAAGTCATCGACCCCGTCGACGGCGACGAGGCGGCAACCCGCTCCGACGATTGCGGTTGGAATGTGGGGAGGTCTCTCCATGCAGTCGCGATTCGTTCGGCCCTCATCGTGTGGCGTGTCCGGCAACGAGCAATCCCCCATGCAGCTTGCATGCCGCTCTCTTCAGCAGCGCACGGGAGATCGGCCGCGCGAGCCGAGGATGGGTCGATGCCTGTGGCCGTCCGAGAAACGAGTGAAACTCACGAACGTCTCGACCCGCCGCCCGAGCTCGCCGTCGAGACCCGTTCACCACATCCGGCACCTGGTCACCCATTCCGGTCAGCGGCGGAGTCGCCGCCCATCCCGTGGGAGGACCACAAATGAGTGCATGACGCGGACCGGTTCTTGCGGGCGGAACTCCCCGTGGTCGCGGCGGAGCGGGAAGCCGAGGCGGTGGCAGAAGGCTCGCCTCCGGAAGAGCTCGGCAACAACGAGATCCTCATCTGGCACGTGCGTCCCTCTGAGGTACGCGCGCCCGAGCTCGTGGATCAATACGAGCGGATCTTGAGCGTCTCCGAGCGCGAACGCGGCGACCGCTTCCGATTCGGCCGCGACCGCCACTCGTACCTCGTGACCCGCGTCCTCGTGCGGACGGTGTTGTCGCACTACACCGGCATCGGCCCGACGCTGTGGAGCTTCGAGACGAGCTCCTACGGCCGACCCGCGATCACCTACCCACCGAGCGCCAGCGCCCTACGCTTCAACGTATCTCACACGACCGACCTGATCGCCTGCGCCGTCGCTCGGCGCCGCGAGATCGGCCTGGACGTCGAGAGCTTGGAGCGCGCCAACGTGCGCATCGAGCTGGCCGATCGCTTCTTCTCACCGGCCGAGGCGGCAGACGTGCGGTCGAGACCCGCCTGGCGAACGCGGTTCTTCGAGTACTGGACGCTCAAGGAGGCCTACATCAAGGCTCGCGGAATGGGCCTCTCACTTCCCATCGAGAAGTTCACCCTGGACCTGCAGGAACCGCGCGACATCCGGATTTCGTTCGCTCCACCTCTGAGAGACCGGCCAGAGACCTTGCGTTTTCAGCTTTTCGACCACCTGCCAAGCTATATGATGGCGCTCGCCTTTCGGATCGCTCGCCAAGAACGGGTCGTGGTCCGCGTAGGCCCCACCGTCCCTCCGTCGTTCGGCGCTGCACCGGCCACGAGCGTTCACGAAGGACCGAGTCCAACCCCAGTAGGCTCGATCGAGATCGTGCCCGAGGGGCCCCGTGTGTTTCTCGAAGGCGAAGAGTGGGGAGCCTTCCCGCCGATAGCGTCCAAAACGTGAATGCAAAACCAGAGTCCCTCGCTCGGACACGACCGATCGCGAGCCTCGAGTCGCGCGAGTCCACTTTGTTGGACTCGATCACTCAAGTGTCCGAGTGTGCACTGGACGATCCATCCCCTTCCTGGGTCACGCCACCACCAGGACTCCATCTCGGCGCAACGCGTGCTCTCGTCGGACCTGATCCTGGGCGACGAGACGCGCTGGCCGCTGCGATTGCACTTGACACTGGCTGTCCTTACCTGAGAGGTCTTCCATCGCCGTGACCGATCGCACCGTGTATCAAGCAAAATCTTTCGCAACGGCATCCCACCTCTCATACGCGAGGGCCACACCAGAGGTCGCATGGGTCGTGACGGGCTACGCGGCTTCACTTTGCGCTTCGGCGCCTACGGAAGGACCCCAATGCTGAATACACTCCTCGGTGAGAGCGCTGCGATCCGACGACTTCGTTACGAGCTCGACGCGATCGCTCCCACGGAATCGTCGGTCTTGATCACGGGCGAGACGGGAACCGGCAAGGGACTTGTCGCACGGATCATCCACCGCGCCTCACGAAGAGCCCAGGAACCGTTCGTACACGTGGACTGCGCCGCCCTCGCCGAGAGTGTCATCGAGAGCGAGCTCTTCGGCCACGAGCGCGGAGCGTTCACGGGTGCTCACGAGCGCCACCTGGGACGTTTCGAACTCGCTGAGCGCGGCACCGTGTTCCTCGATGAGATCGGCGAGCTGGAGCCGCGGCTCCAGGCGAAGCTGCTCCGTGTTCTTCAAGACCGCGAATACGAGCGCATCGGAGGGAGTCGAACCCTCCAAATGACCGCGCGAGTGATCGCCGCCACGAATCAGTGCCTCCCGCAGGCGGTGGCCGCGAAGAAGTTTCGGGCGGATCTGTACTACCGGCTCCGGGTCGTGTCCCTGGCGATGCCTCCGCTTCGCGAACGGCCAGAGGATATTCCGCTTCTCCTCGACTCCAGCGTCGAGGAGCTCGCCGAAAGGCTTGGACTCGAGCGTCCCTACATCGACGAGTCCTTCCTGGCGAGCTTGAGCCGTCACAACTGGCCGGGGAACGTACGCGAGCTTCTGAACGTCGTCGAACGCGCCATGATCTTCGCGCGTGGGCAGAGACTTCAGGCCCACCATGTGAACCTGGGCGACGATCCTCTTCCGTCATTTCCTCCGATCCCGCCCCTCTTGGCCGACGGTGAAGCCGAGGGCACGGCCCAGGGTCGGCGGGAGCGCCTGGTGGCCGCTCTGACCAACAGCGGCGGCAATGTCGCTCGAGCGGCCCGCCGCCTGAACATCCCGCGAAGCACCCTTCGCTACCACATCCAGATCCACGGCCTTCGCGACCTGATCCCGCACGACTGATCGGCGCAACGCTCTCTCATCGAAGCAGCAGGTCCAGCATCCAATCCCCGGGCGCCCGGGGACGCTTGGATGCAAGCACGCTCGCGTCACACGCCGGCGGGAAGCCGCACCGGATCTGCATCTCTGCTTCCGTCATCGCGCGCGCCAGCAATGGAAATCCCCGAGGCTGGGCGGGCGAGGTTCACACGACACGCGCGGTGGATCCGAATCCTCTTCTACGGAAGGCGCGCCGTGGGAATGCGCGAGCAGTGCACCTCAACCGGGTCACTCGGGGGAACTTCTCTCGCCGGCAGAGCGATCGGGCCGATGAAGTGCTCATAGCGATGCAGACGACGGGAGAGGCACTGGCCCAGCTGCTTGGCCAAAGCCGGATCGAGGAGAATCCGCAAGGGACCCTCGTCCGGCGCCGCCGCTTCGAACTCGATGCAGAAGCGGAATCCGACGGTCACGACTCGAGCGTCGTTCGCGTTCCGCGTCGGGATCGTATCGGACGTCGGGACGCCGAATCCAACCGGTACGTTCTCGTCTGCCATGTCCTGCGACCAGCCGCGGGTTTTCACGATTGCAGGCTCCCCCGGGGCCACCCCCAGATTGTCACCGCCCTGTTCGGCGGCGATGGAATTTGTCTGCAGGAGCTCAGCAAGCAGCGTTCCACGAGTTGTCTCGTCGGCGAGTCACCGATCGAGGCAGGTCCGACGGGCTCGGCGTGGCCGAGTTGCCACTCCGGGCGAAGCGGCGAACCGAAACCGGCGACTTCGCCGCGTGCAGGACAGAGGCACAGGGATTGCACGGCCGGCAAGGCACCCGAGGACCTTGGCTACGGTGGCGAACGGAAAACAAATCGAAATGCGAGACCCTGCCGACACGCCCATGCTGATCGCGACCGTAGGCGCGGGGACGATCGGCACCGGCGTCGCTCAGGCACTCGCGGCGGCGAACTACCGCGTTCTCCTGCTGGATCGGTCCGAAGTGCAGCTCGGTCGGGCCCTGCGCAACATTCGGCGCGGACTCCGAACCGAACGACTCCTGGGCGGGTGTACCCGGGCACTCGATCCCGAAGAAATTCTCCGGCGAATCGAGCCGATCACCGATCCGAAGCAACTCGCACGCACGCCGGTCGTGATCGAGAACGTCACCGAGAACTGGACCATCAAGGAGAAGCTCTACCGCGAGATGGCGAAGTTCACGGAGCCGGAGACGGTTTTCTGCGCCAACACGTCGACGATCCCCATCACGCGCATCGCCTCGGTTACGCGCTACCCCGACCGCGTGATCGGATTCCACCTGACGAACCCGGTTCCGCTCATGCCGGCGGTCGAGCTCGTCCGTGGGCACCACACTTCGCCGAGCACCATCCGCGTCGCTCGGCAGCTCGTCTCCGGACTCGGAAAACACGCCATCCTGGTGGAGGACTCTCCCGGTTTCGTGACCAGTCGTGTGATGATGCTGGCGATCAACGAGGCGATCTCTCTCCTGCAAGAAGGCGTCGTATCGACCCCGCTGGAGGCCGATCGCCTGCTCAAGACCTGTTTCGGTCACAAGATGGGGCTGCTGGAAACTGCAGACCTCATCGGACTCGACACGGTTCTCGACTCCAGCGAAGAGCTCTTCCGCAGCTTCAACGACGACAAGTACCGGCCCTCCCCGCTGCTTCGCAGGCTGGTGGCGGCCAAGCTGCTCGGTCGCAAGTCCGGGCAGGGCTTCTATCGTTACTACGAAGCTTCCTCGTGAAGCTTCGTGACGTGAGCACCCTCCGGCGCACCCCTTCCGCCGCGCGAGGCGAATCAGCTGGCCGAAGTAGGCGGACCCATCAAAAGGGAGTCGGCATGGGCGGCACGAGCCGTGGTCCGTCGTCGCCGAATCGATTCGCCCTTTCCGCCGGCGGGCTCACCGAATGTGGCCTGCTTCGACCGCCACGCACGCGGACGTCATCGGTTCGGCCCGAGATCTCGGGCCGTTCCCTGGGACAATCCCCGATCGAGCTGGCCTGAAAAGTGCTACCTGGAGAGGGCGTGGAAACGTCGAAACGGAAGGACCAAGAGCGGGCGTTCGAGCGGTTTGCGTCGACCCATGTGGCGCCCTACGCCGACCAATGCGACCGAGAGGAACGTATTCCGGCTTCCATCATCGAGCGCCTCGGCGATGCCGGCTACCTCGGGTTCGGAATCCCGACGAAGTGCGGCGGCGGTGGCGCAGACTCGATCGCCTACGGACTCCTGCACCGACAGATCGCACGCGCGAGTGCATCGGTGCATGGGGTGGTGAACGTGCACCACATGGCGACGGTGCCGATCGCCCGGTGGGGAAGTCGCGCCATCAAGGAGACCTGGCTTCCTCGCCTCGTGCGGGGAGACCTGGTCGCGGCCTTCGCGACCACCGAGCCCGAGGTGGGTAGCGATGCATCGGCCATCCAGACCACCGCCAAGCCCGACGGCGATCGGTTCATCCTGAACGGCACGAAGAAGTGGATCACGCTGGGGCAGCGGGCGGACGTATTCTTGGTGCTGGCCCGGTGCGAGGAGGGCCCGACCGCCTTTCTCGTCGAGCGAAATACGCCGGGGGTCGAGGTCATCCCGATCCGAGGCCTCCTCGGCTGTCGCGGCTACATGCTCGCCGAGATCCACTTCGATGATTGCCGCATCCCGAGCGAAAACCTGGTGGGACGAGCCGGCCTCGGTCTGACCCACGTGTTCTCCGTTGGACTCGACGTGGGACGGTATGGGCTCGCCTGGGGTTGCACGGGCGTTCTCGATGCCTGCCTCGACGCCTCACTTCAATACACGCGCCGCCGGCATCAGTTCGGAGTCGCGATTCGCGAACATCAGCTCGTGCAGCAGATGATCGCGCGCATGGTCACGAAAAGACGGGCGGCCGAACTCCTCTGCACGCACGCCGGCGAGCTCCGAGACAGGCGTGATCCGTCAGCGATCGCCGAGACGGCCGTCGCCAAGTACTACGCGTCGGTCGCTCTGGGCGCGGCTGCCGCCGACGCCGTTCAGCTCCATGGCGCTTCCGGGTGCAGCTCCGATCAGCCCGTGCAGCGCTACATGCGCGACGCAAAGATCATGGAGATCATCGAGGGCACGACGCAGATCCAGGAGATCGCAATCGCTCGCTACGCGTACCGAGATCTCGACCGCGCGGAGCCGTCCTCCTCCTCAGCCGCTCGCGGGCAGGCAGCATGAGAACAGCAACGGCAGCCGCCGCGGGTTTCAAATCCAAGACCAAGATCCTCTTCGAGAGCGCCGGCGCCCGTGTGTACTCCGGCGACATCGATGCCGACCTCGCAACAACGGAGGACGTGTATCACCTTGCCGACGGGCTGGTCGGTCTGCGGGGCAGGACTCTGGCCGTCTATCGCTTCTTCGAACGAGAGTTCTGGCAGCTCGCGCGAACCTACCAAGCGGAGGAGAACCTCTATCCATCCATGCTGCCGGTCAGCCTGCTCGAGGAGGTGAACTATTTCGCCAACTTCCCACAGCACGTCACGCTGTGCTCTCACTTCCCGGACGAAGTTCCGTTGCTCGGGTCGGTGGCAGCAGCAGCCTCGGAGCAACAGGGCCGGCTCCCCGAGGAGTACCGCCAGCAGCTCGCGTCTCCCGACCATGTTCTCCAACCCGCAGTCTGTCTGCCGTGCTACCGCCAGCATCGAGACAAGGTGCTCCCGCCCGGCACCTCGTTTGCGGTGACGATGCAGAACCACGTCTATCGCTACGAGGCGTCGAACTTTCGTTCGCTTTCGCGGCTGTGGGACTTCGACGTCCGCGACATCGTCTTCTTCGGGTCCATCGAAGCGCTGTCGACGTTCCGGATGGAGTTGATGGAGCGCTCGATCGAGCTCTGCCGAGAGCTCGGCCTTGCCGCCCATATCGAGCTTGCCTGCGACCCCTTCTTCACGACGGTGGAGGGCAAAGACGTCTACCAGAGACTCACCGAGGTCAAGTACGAACTCGCCGTGGAGCTACCGAATCGCGGAGAGCGCTTGGCGGTCTCATCCTTCAATCTGCACCGTGACTTCTATACCGGCGTCTATGACATTCGATTCGAGGGCGGCGAGGTCGCCGAAAGCGCTTGTATTGGCTTCGGCCTTCATAGATGGACGTATGCATTCCTATCACAAATGGGCCTCGATCGGCGAAGATGGCCGCGCCGGGTGCAGAAGTCCATCGAGATAGCGAGCTGAGTTTGAGGAACCGAGACAACGTCCGCGTGGCCGAGTCCTTCTTCTCCACCATCCTCGGGTGGCCACGATCGATCATAGCGCTGAGCCTCGTGCTGTTGATCGTCACCGGTTCGTTTCTGCCGAGCCTGACGGAGGACATGCGCGATCAGGCGTTCATGCCGCCCGGCGACCCGGTCGTTCTGTTTACGGACGAGAACGCCAAGCGATTCGGCTTCTCCGATGCCGTCGTCCTCGCCGTGATCGACCCATCGCCAGCCGGCGTTTTCCGTCCCGACACGCTGGCTCTCGTCGACTGGCTCACTCGCGAGCTGCGTACCGTGAAGGGAATCGATCCTCAGAGCGTCACGAGCCTGTCGACCGAGGCCGCGATCACCAGCACCGAGGAAGGGATGTTCGTCGAGCCGTTCTTCAGGCGCGTGCCGACCACCCCCGCCGAGGCAGAGGTCGTGCGCGCCAAGGCAATGGGCTCCGAGCTCCACCTCGGGACGCTCGTCACCGAAGATGGGAAGGGAACCGTCGTGCTGGGCGAGCTCCTAGATCCGGCACTCGGGGCGCAAGCCTATAAGGATGTCTTGGAACGCCTCGAAGAGGCGCCGCGGACGGGCCAGGAGATCTACGTAGCCGGCGAGGGTGCTGCCGCGGGATACCTCGCCGAGTACGTCGACGCCGACGCAATGAGTCTCAACCCGGCCGCGTTTCTGATGCTCCTGATCGTCCTCTCGGCCTGCTATCGAAGCGTCCGCGGTACGTTCATCCCTCTCTTCGTCTCACTCGGCTCCGTCACCGTGGCCATCGGCACCATGGCCGCGGCAGGAGTGCCCTTCTACGTGATTACGAGCGGGCTGACGGTGATCCTGATCGCCATCAGTGTCGCCGACTGCGTGCATATCCTCGGGCAGCACTACGAGGAGCAAACACTCGACCCGGAAGCGCCACCACTTGCCGTGACCGCGCGCGCCATGGCCAAGATCTACTCGCCGGTCCTGGCGACGTCGCTTACCTCTGCTGCCGGGTTCCTCGCGCTCAGCACCGCCGCGTTCATGCCGCCCATGGTCGCACTCGGTCGGTTCGCCGCCATCGGCGTCCTCGCCGCCCTGGTGCTGTCTCTCTTCACGGTGCCCGCCTTCCTCGTCCTCCTTCGCCGCCGGGAAAGCCGCACCTTCCAGCGAGGCATCGGCTCCGATGGCCGCCCGCGGGTGGACGCCATCGGTGAGGCCGTCGCGACGCTCGGCGGGGCAGCCACCCGTCACCCCTGGGCCGTCGTATTGGGCGCGCTGGCGGTGCTGACGGCCGGCAGCATCGGGATCTCTCGCCTCCGGTTGGAGGACGAGCGGATCCTACTGTTCCATCCCTCCGCGCCGATTCGCATCGCCGATCAGACCATCAACGAGCGGTTCGACGGGACCTACTTCTTCGACGTGATCGTGGAGACGACGCAGGAAGAAGGGCTGTTCCTCCCCGAGAATCTCCGGCACATCGAACGCCTCCAGTCCTTCCTCGCATCGCTACCGCGGGTCGGCGGGGCCACGTCGATCGTCGATCACATCAAACAGATGAATCGCGCCGTGAACGAGGGTAGCCCCGAAGCGTACACCGTCCCGGATGACGCCGACGTGATCGCGCAGTACATGCTGCTCTACTCGGCGAGCGTGGCTCCCGCGAGGCAAGCAGAGATTTCTACTCTCGACTACCGTGTGGCGCCGGTTCGCGCGATGCTCAATCGAGGCCGGATCTCCGACTTCACGATCGTCGCCGACGCCACCGAGAAGTTCCTCCGCGAGGAGTTCACCGCGCCCGGAATCACGGCAAGGCTCTCCGGGCCCGGCGCGATCGAGGCCCGCCGCGGCGCGGCCCTACGCTCCGGCAATCTGCGAGGCTTAGCCGCCTGCTTCTTAACCGTCTGGGCCGCGACCCTCCTCTGTTTTCGATCTCTCGCCGCGAGCCTGCTCACAATGGTACCGGTCTCAAGCGCCGTGTTCGTCACCTACGCCGTGATGGGCGCGACAGGAATCTGGCTGAGCGCTCCCACGGTAATGACGGCCGCGCTCGCTATCGGACTCGCGGTGGATCCCGCGGTACACACCGTCGGGCAGCTGAGCTCGCTTGTGCACCGGGAGGGCTTGTCGCTCGAGGAGGCACTGCCGGTGCTCTTTCGCTTCACGGGACGCGCGCTCTTTTTCGATGTTCTCGCGATCTCGCTCTGCTTCGGAGTTTTGATGATGAGTGCGTTGGCCGGACTGCGCGAGTTTGGATTCCTGCTCGTGGTCTGTGTGAGCACGAGCTTCATCGCCACGATCAGCCTCTTGCCGGCGCTCTTCGTGCTCTGTCGACCCCGATTCTTGACTGCGGCCTCCCCGTCCCTGCGCGTCGCGACACAAGCGGCCGTCTTTCTCGCGGCGGCAGGCTCCCTGTTCGCCTCATCCTCCCCGGTCTTCGCCGAGGACGGGGCACTGACCGCCAACAAGATCGTGAAGCACGTGAACGACCGAGACCCGAGCCAACAACACTCACAGGCGATCACCATCGAGCTAATCGATCAGTCGAACGTGCGGCGGGTTCGCGAGACTCGTCTCCAGCGCAAGAAGGTCGACGGCGTCACCCGAACCGCCATCTACTTCACCGGCCCCCGAAGTGTCCGCGGCACGAGTTTCCTGACGTACGACTATAAAGAGGAAGGCCGCGACGACGATCAGTGGCTGTATCTCCCCGCCATGCGAAAAATACGCCGTCTCTCGGGCTCGGATCGCGGAGACTCGTTCCTTGGCACCGACATGACCTACGAGGACATGAAGCTCAGCAGCAAGCTGAGCGCCGACGACTACGCCTGGGTGCGGCTCGACGACGAAGACGTGGCCGGAGCGCCGCACCGTGTCATCGAAGGACAGACCATCAACGAAGAGGTGGCGGAGGAGATCGGGTACAGCCGAATGCGGGTCTGGGTGGATCCCAGCACTTGGATTCCGCGCGTCGCCGAAATTTGGGACGTAGCTGGAAACCCGCTCAAACGGGTCGAGGTGTCCGACATCCGCCAGATCGACGGAATATGGACCCCGCACCACATCGAGGTCGCGAACCACAAGGGTAGCCACCGGACGATCCTGCGCATCAGCGAGGTCGACTACACAACCGATATCGACGAATCCCGCTTGACGCAGAACGCGTTACGGCGAGGGCCGTGATCGCAACGCCGACGCCATGGTCCGGCTCACCCTGCTCGCTCTCTTCCTGATCTTCTCGTTTGCGGGCACGGCACAGGCGAGCGAAGAGAAGACCGCGGCGACCGACACGCCCCGCCCGGAGTGGCTGGAGCGTCTCTCCGTGGGGGCGATCGCCCGACTCGAGTGGGCGGGTGGCATCTTCGACGGCGGGCGAAGCCAGAAGCTGCCGCTCACGATCAAGCCGGTCGCTGAGTACGAATTCTCGGAGAACCTGCGGTTCGTCGGAATCGCACGTATTCAGGCAGATGCGTTTACCCGCCTGACCAACGGAGTCCCCTCCCAGCCCGAAGTCTCGCCACCCGATCGGCGCTGGTACGCAAGCGGCCACCTGAGCTTCGAGCTGCGCGAGTTCTACCTTCAGTGGCTCATCGATCCCGGAGTCATCACAGTCGGAAAGCAGCAGACGGCGTGGGGAACTGCGGATGTGCTGAAAGTGCTCGACGTCGTGAACCCGCAGACCTTTCGAGAGTTCATTCTCGAGGACTTCGAGGAATCGCGGATTCCGATGTGGTCGATCAACATCGAGTACCCGATCGGCGACGCGATCGTCGAGCTCGTCTGGGTGTTGGACCAGACCTACGACGAGCTGCCGCAGGAGGGCTGGCTCTACGAGTTCACTTCGAGCAGGCTCCGGCCGCCTGCTCCCCCCGGGGTCCGCGAGGTGATCCGAGATCCCGAGCGGCCGAGCCGGCTCTTCGCGGACTCCGACGTGGGACTGCGCGTTCTGGCATTCGCGTACGGCTGGGACGTGGGGGCGTACTACCTCTATCACTACGACAACCAGCCGGCCTACTTCGGAGAGGTCTCGATCGACGACGGTCAGCCCGTCGTCACCGTGACGCCCCGATATCAGCGCACCCACCTGCTGGGTCTGAGCTTCGCGAATGCGTTCGGAGATCTGACCGTCCGAGGCGAGGTAGCCTACAACTTCGACAAATTCCTGATCAACACCGCAATCACAGACGGCGGCAGCATCCTGCCCGTCCGATCCGACGAGCTCGGGCACGTGCTCGGCTTCGATTGGACCGGAGTCACCGATACGTTCCTGAGTACCCAGATCTTCCAGACCTGGGTGACGAACCACCCGGAGGGCGTCACGCGCGACGACCTGGAGACCTTCATTTCCTTCTTGGCTCAGCATCGCCTCATGCGCGAGACCCTCCTGCTCGAGGCCGTGTGGGTGACGAACACGAACGTCGCCGACGGACTCAGTCGGTTTCGTGTCGCCTACGACGTGCGCGACGAGCTCGGCCTGTGGGTTGGGCTCGACTGGTTCTACGGCAGCGGAGACGGGCTCTTCGGACAATTCGATGACAACAGCCGCGTACTCATCGGCGCCGAATGGCGACTCTGATTCCTAGTGCACTGCCGTCGCCGGAGGACTTCCGAGTGGGCCGATTCCAAAGCCGGCCGGGCGGAAGGGGGATGGAGAATTGAGCTTCGAGAACCTTCTCGATCACCTTGCCACGCCGCGGCCCAACGGCAGCGAAGCCCTGGAGAAAGCCGGTGCGTTCATCGAGGAAACGCTCGGCGCAGTCGCACCGGAAGTCGCTGTGCAGACCTTCACCACGGCGCCGTACGGCTTCCAGATCCTCTTCTCGGTGTGTCTTCTCGCGATGGTGTCGTTCGCGTGGGCGCTGTGGCGAGCCTGGTATGGGACCGCGCTCGTGACCGTGTCGTGTGTCGGTGCGACGGTGTGGGCAGAGACCGAGTGGCTCGCTCGACCCATCGGCGGGTTGATCACCGCCGTCGAAAAGAACATCGAGGCGGTGTTCCCTGGGCGCGATGGCGCTCCGACGCTCATCTTCTCCGCGCACTACGACACGGCTACGCAGTTCGGTGACCACCATACGTGGACGGCATGGGCCACGGTCACGGGGCTCGGACTCGCGGCCGGACTGGGTGCTTCATCCCTCGGCCTCTGGCGAAGCCGTCGAGGTCGCGACTTGCCGCGCCCGGTCCGGGCGATCGCTGCCACACTGGCGCTGGTCGGTTTCGTTGGCACCGCGTGGTTCTTCTCGGTGGGCCCGCTGGTGCGAACGCCCAGCCCGGGAGCGCTCGACAACGCCTCATCGGTCGTCGTGCTCTTGCGCTTGGCGGAGCAGCTCAGCCTGCGCCCGCCGCACGCCGCGACCACGGTGAAGCTGGCGTTCCTGGCGGCGGAAGAAGAAGGAGCGCTCGGTTCTTGGCACTACGCTCAGAACCTCGGGCCCAGCGGCCCGACCGCTGTGGTCAACCTCGACGTCATAGGCACCGGCGAGGGGATCGCCTATGCACCTGAGGAAGGTTTCGTCCTTACGCGGTACTCTCCTCCCGCGGAACTGGTCGCACTCATCGGCGGGGTCGTGCGTGACCATTGGGAGGAGAAGCTGCTTGCCATCCCGTGGCCCGGGATGGCGCTGAGCGATGCCCGCAGCTTCCTTGCCCACGACATTCCTGCGATTACTCTGTTCTCACCGGAGCACATGGAGTTCCCACGTGGCCTCCATTCCGGCGCCGACGATCGCGAACGCCTTTCGGAGCGAGAGCTCTCGAGGATCGTGGAGCTGCTCGAGGCGATCGTGACGGAAGTGGATTTGCACCCGGGATTTCTCGGTCCGGACGTGGCGCAAGGCCCATGATGCCTCGCGCCGCTGGGGTTCAACCATCACTGCTCTCGATCGGATCCGCTGGCCTCGGGATTTTTCTGCGCTGATCGGCTCAGTGTCGTCATCTAGCAGTGTGGGCGACTACAACGAGGACCGCGCCATCCGCGCACCCGAGATGCTCCGTCCGGCCGACCAGCGGAGAAGCGGCTCCCCCCTGTACCAGTGAACTGGTCCCCCCCCGACTGCGGGGGTAATCGGCCTGCCACGCGTTGGCGGTCTCCAGCACCGGTACGCGTGGGCGAAGGCTGCTTGATCGACGATCACCGCGCCGAATACGGGGTCGAGTCGATCTGTGCCACGTTGCCGATCGCCCCATCGACGTACTTCGAGGCGAAAGCTCGCGAAGCGGACCCGAGTCGCCTGCCTTCCCGTGCGAAGCGCCGACGCTGAGCTGCGCGAGCAGACGAGCAGATACGGCGCGTATGGGACGAGAATCGGCGCGTCTACCGGCCTCGGAAGGTCTGGCTCCAGCTCCAGCGCGAGGACATCTGCGTCGCCCGCTGCACGGTAGAGTGATTGATGGGGGAAATGGGCCTGGAAGGTGTTCGGCGCGGACGGAGGACCAAGACGACGATTCCCGACGACGCCTCGGTGCGGCCCGCAGATCTCGTGAATCGCGAGTTCGTGGCCACGCGCCCCAACGAGCTGTGGGTGGCCGACATCACCTACGTGGCGACGTGGAGCGGCTTCGCCTACGTCGCGTTCGTCATCGACGTGTTCTCGCGCATGATCGTCGGTTGGCGCGTATCGACCTCGCGGCGCACCGACTTGGCGCTCGACGCGCTGGAGCAAGCTCTGTAGTCGCGGCCGAAGAGCGACACGCCTATCCATCACAGCGACAGGGGGTCGCAATATTTGTCCATTCGGTACACCGAGCGCCTGGCCGAAGTCGGAATCGAAGGATCGGTCGGCAGCGTCGGCGACTCGTACGACAATGCCCTCGCTGAGACGGTGAACGGGCTGTACAAGACAGAGGTGATCCACCCGCAGTCTCCGTGGCGCACGACCGATCAGGTCGAATTCGCGACCTTGGAATGGGTGGATTGGTTCAATACCCGACGGCTACTCCAGCCGATCGGTGACATCCCACCGGCCGAGTTCGAGGCCAATTAATACGAGTAACAAAACGCTCTGGCCGATGCGGCCTGAATCAGAGAAAAACGGCTCCGGAGAACCCGGGGGGATTCAAGGGGCGCCCTCCCACAACTCTTGACCAGCGGCGTCCCGGATTCACTCGGCGGCTGGGGTCTACTCGTCCCGTTTCCCGACGAGGTCATTCATGAAGTTGGCTCAAGCTGTACCGGCGCTGTTGCTCCTGCCGACGCCCACCCGGGCAGTGGAGTATCCGTGTCGATCGGTCCAGATGCACCTGGGCCGGTAGGGCCATATGCGGCGGGAGCGGGTCAGCTCGACGGGAACGGGCCGACGCTGACTCGTGCCCGTGGTCTCGACCTACCGCTTCTCGTACTTCCCCTTGCCGACCCGCTTCACCTTCTTCGCCTCCATCCAGCGTGTGATCGCCGGGTAGACCTGGTTGCGGCCGCGTGCCTTCACGCCCGGTCTCTTCATGATGTCGTCGACGGTGAAGGACGTCGGCAGTCCCTTCAAGACGCCATCCCAGCTGACGCGCTTGCCGCCTGACTTCTTCTTGGCACTTGCACGATTCCCGGTGGCCTTCTTCCGAGGACGGCCGTTTCTCGGTGTCGGTTTGGTTCCGGTGATCGCGGCGCGCCACTGCTCGGCTTGCGCGGCCAGCTTCTGAAGGTCGGCCTCTCGCCGTCGGATCTCGGTGAGGACCGCGTCCAGGGCTCGCTGGGCCTGCTTCCGTACGTTGGCGAATGGATCTGATTTGGTGGGCATGTCCGTGTGCTCCAATTCTGGTCCGTTGGTGGACCTGACGTTCGATCTAACTGAGGACAGTCAACGGTTCGAGGGATACGGGAACGTTGGGCACGCTCGCCGAGGTCGGCGGCGTACACGATGAGCAGCCAACGCGGCGCATGGAAGCCGCCTGCCAGCGAATCGCCACTCGTTGGATAGCGGCAGAACGTGGTCGGTGTCGAAGGATGGGCGGGGCAGGTCAGGGCACCGAGGCGACCAGGGTCCAGCTACCCCGCAACATCTGTCGCCGAGATGAATCGGTCGATCCGAACTCGCATCAGTACCTCCCTGGGTACGGCGTTACGGCGACCGAACTCCTCGCCACGACTCGACCCGACGTAACGCTCGGCGATGCGGATCGAGTACGGCAGCATCTCCTCGGGGGAGAGGTCCTGCGCGTAGGCGGTGCCGACCACCGTCACGAAGTTGTACGGGAACGACTCCTCGTCGACGCAGATCATGACCTTCGGCTGATGGGCGATATTCTTCGCCTTCACGGTGGTCGACATCGTCATGAAGAGAAGGTCGTCGCCGTCGATCACGAACCAGACGGGCACGCAGTGTGGCTCGCCGTTGATCTTCACTGTCGCGAGCTTCCCGGTCCGGGTTCCTGCCTGGACGAACTCCAAGCACTCTTCGTGTGTCATGGACTTCAATGTTCCCTCCGTTGCCTGAGCCGTATCACGAACTCGGTCATGCCGGTCGCCCAAGGACTCGTCGCACGGTGGCTTCGACCTCCGGCCGGCATTCCCCGGGGGCAGCGGCCTCGTAGGCGGCGAACACATCCCGTTCCTCGAACCGGATGTGCCGCTCCAGAAGGTCAGCGAAAGCACCGAGGTCGCCATCGTCCTCCGCAAGGCCGGTGACCATGGACTCCATCTTGCGGTGCTCGGCGAGGAGGCGAGCGATCGTGTCGTCGGGGACGGCCTTCGCGTCTCGGAGCGCTGGAACGAGGGCGTCCTCCTCAGCTCGAAAGTGCGGACGGAGATCTTTGGTGAAGAACTCGCAGGTGATGGTCCTCTCGGCTGTCAGATCAACGCCGTCGCGGATGGCCTTCTTGATCCTGAAGGCCCGAACGAGGCCGTGATGGTGGTCGTGCGAGAGCGGGATGAGGCTCGGATCGCGTCTGGTGGGCATAGAGAAGTGGGTATCACCGGGCGGGGCGGTGTTCACCAGACGCCTCCGTGGCGGGTCGAGGTCGAGCACGCCGGCGGTGTTTCGCCGCCGGGCAGAGTGTGGAAGGCTCAGCCGATGGCGAGATCCGTCCCCATCACCGGCCTGGGCCACATCGGCATCCGAGTGCACGACCTGGGCCGCTCGCGATCGTTCTACGAGCTGCTCGGGTTCGAGTTCGTCGCGGGGCCTGTCGGACCCGAGCCCGTGGCGATCCTCCACCATCCCTCCGAGATCGAGATCAACTTAATCCTCAACGCGCCGGAAGCCTCGACGCCCAACGTCCTGATGGACGTGGAGGCAAAGCACCCTGGGTACACGCACGTGGCGTTTTCGACATCATCTGTCGATGAAGCGAAGGCGACCCTGGAGGACGCAGGGGTGGTGATCACGGAGGGACCCATCACGTTTCCGGGTGGCTCCCGGTCGATCTTCGTCCGCGACCCTGATGGTAACGTCGTCGAGATCAACGAGTCGGGCCGGGCTGGCGTCGCGTAGTGCATCTACGTCACCCGTTCGAGCGCCTGTCGAACAGAGGTCTGCGCCTTTGGTGCATCTGGGTCTTCGTTGGCTGGGCGGCCCTATCCGTCATCGGGTTCGCGAGCATCCCGACGCAGCACTTCACCGACGCGATGCGGATGGCCGGTGCCCCTTCCGCAGACCCAGGCCGATGGAGTACCGAAGTCCGGATCAGCGTCGCCTACCTGATCGGCTCCGACTACCTCTACGACATCCTCCACAACAACGCGGTCGGTCTGCTCGCGGTGCTCGGGGCGCGACTTCTGGGCCACGCCCAGGTCACCTGGGTTGCGCGAGGGATCGCATGGACGATGTGGCTCGATACGGTGCTGAACGTGATCGAGAACCTGGCCTTCCTTGCGGCGGTCCGTGGTCGCCGGGACTGGCTTGAGGTCGCGCAGCCGATTGAGGCGTTCCGCACGAGCACGCTCTTACTTGGGCTCGTCTTCGGCGTAACGACGCTGTGCTTCGTCTGGTGGCGTCGGCGCCGCTGATCGACGGTCCAGGCTGCCGGACTGCTGCTTCCGAGGCTCGCCACACCTGGGACTTTCGGGTAGGTGCGCGGGATGGCCGTGCAAGTGAAGTCCCTCGACCACATCAACGTCTACGTCTCCGACCCGGACTCGTCGGCGCAGTTCTACGAGGACCACTTCGGCGCGACGCCGATCAACCGGGATGCCAACATCAACGGGAATGTCCGGATCTTCCTCGCGCTGGCCGGACGGGTTCTCGTCGTGGGTAGTTTTCGGAAGGGGCTCGCGGGCCCCCTGTACCCCCTGTACCAGTAAGAGCGCCTGGTCGTGATAAAGCCGGGCTTCGGTGTTGCCCACTTCGGTCTCCGGGTTGCAGACGTCGATGCGGCCGTAACCGACCTCGTGGCGGGCGGCGTTCGCGTGCTGAGTCCGACCGTACGAGAGCCGTCGGGGCTCACGTACGCATACGTGGCTCCTCCCGAC
>JAJCZO010000045.1 GCA_029262355.1 Deltaproteobacteria bacterium | reverse complement strand
TTCCAGGGCGGCACCGTGTTCGGGCTGACCTGCGATCTGCTGCTCGAGGCTCTCGAATGGGGCAGCGGCGCGACGCCCGAGCGCGGCCGCGTGCGCCTTCGGGACTTGATCACGTACCACGAAGAGTGAGCCGCTCGCGGGCGTCCCGTCGCGTTGAAGCGCGGCAGTTGCGCGGTCTTGGTCAGCTCGGTAGAGACGTCGTGGGCCGCTAGCTCAGTTGGTAGAGCAGCTGACTCTTAATCAGCGGGTCCTCGGTTCGATCCCGGGGCGGCCCATTCTGAAAGCCCTTGCTGTGCAAGGGCTTTCGTTCTTTGCGGGATACGTGGCGATCTGCGGCGCTCGCTCAGGTAACGCATAGGTAACACGCTTCCCGTGCGTCGCGTACGTCGGATTCCGGTCGCCGCGGACTATTTCGACTCGCCGGCTGACCAATGGAACGGCGGCAACGGGACCGGCTTCGGCGGCTTGAAGTACTCCGACAGCGCGCGATCGAATGACGCTGCCTCCTCGTCGTGGCGCCGTCGGAGCGTTCGGAGCAAACGCAGGCCGAAGGCTTGCCACGCGAGCGGCGTGACTCTGCGGTGTGTGGCCGAGTCATCGGCGCCGTCATCCGCTTGGGGCTCCTTCGCCTTCGGCCGGCAGGATACCACGAACGGGCGATCAGGTAGCGAGCTGCCGTTCGGCCAGGGGGGAAGCGGCCCAGGATCGGGGCCGATGTAACCGCGGTCCCACAGTTTGAGCACGAGGGCCATGTCGCGCCAATCCCGGAGGGTGCGGGACTCGTCACGCCGACCGCTTCGAGCGAGGTTCGGAGGATCGGGTCGTGCAGATATGCCCCAAGCCCACACGTCTGGCCCGATGTAGACAAAGACCAGGCTGTCAACGCGGGTGGCCAATCGAGACAGCTCCCTCGACATCCAGTTCTCGAGTCGCCAGGACAGAGCGAACGAATACAAGGCCCTCGCCACAGTGGTGCGGCTGGCACCAACCCGGCTGGCGATGGTCTGAACTGAGAGGTCGGGATCTCGAACGATAGCGGCGATCTCATCGATCTGGCTGAACTCGATCGAGACGCTACGGCCGCTCTTCGGCCGATCCTCAAGAGCGGCCGCTCCCGCTCGCCTGTAGTCCTCGACCCATCGACGAATGGAGCGGGCAGTGGGTTGGTAGGGGCCGGCGGCGATAGAATCCGGATCCTCGCCGCCGTAGACGACCCTCTGTACGGTCGTCAACCGGATTCGGTGGCGTGTTGAGCGCGTGGTCTTTCTCAGCACGACCAACTCGTCTTCGCTCATCGCAGCGGTCCCCACCCCGGGGAGTATACCGCGAATTCAACGCACGAACATTGGGGCAGAAAAGCAGTCGAGATTCTTTTGCCTTGGTGGGCCTCGGTATTTCGCTGTTTAACACACGCGCCGAGCGTGAAACCGACTGCTCGCGCCTCTCGGCGGTGTTCAGATAGCTCCATGGAAGGTCATGCGGGTCAAGAGGAAGAACAGGGCGGTAGGTTGCTGTCGCCGGAGCAGGTCGCTGTCAAGCTGGGCGTCTCGGCGTCGACGCTTCGGCGTCTCGTCCTCGGCGGCGAGATCCCGAGCGGTCACCGGATCAGTCGTCGCCGGGTAGTGTGGCGCGAAGCGGAGGTCGAACGATGGATCTCGGAGCGCTGAACGAGATGGCCGCCATCCCAGTGACGTTCGATCGGTCTCGGCCGGCGCCTTTCCGACTGCCGTCGTTGTTGTCACGACCCCGGCCACACTCAGAGTATCCTCGGGCGGTTGGGAAAGTGACTCATCGAGGCGGTGCGGTTCCGGACGACGTAAGTCACGGCCTGCCTCCCGCTCGCGTTCTTCTGTTGCGAGCTCTGGGGCACCGGCTCGACTGTGCGCGACGAGGGGATGCCGCGGCGATAGTAGCTTACACGCCAGCTGCTCGTGCCGACTCGTTCTCGTCGAGCATCGTCGCTGGCACGGACCGTGCAACCCTAAACATTATGTCGAACACGACGACCGGTCTCTTGAAGAGAGGAGAAGAGGGACATGCGTCGTTTCCCGAGAACCTGCGGAGGTTTCCGTGTCGGAGGCAGACGTCTTCAATGTCGGCGAAGATCTTGCTGCGTGGAAGGCCAGTCAAATTCAACTCGAATCAGAGCGAGAGCCTTTCTGTGGGGACTACGGTTGAACCAGCCAACGCTCCAGCCGTTCCTCTTCATGACTCTGAACCTGCCCGGCCTTCTCGACTGGGCGGTCCTCCAGGAAGTGAGGCGGAGGGTTGTCCGGAAGTTGCGCGACAACGGGATTCTGTTTGTCGTTGCTACGGACTTCGCGACGACGGGCCTGCATCTGCACATTTTGACGTTCGAGACGACACTCGAGGCTGGCCTCGCGATGGAGCCCTCGGTCGTGCTCTGGCTCGAGGACGTCGCGAGGCGTGTCCTTCCTTCGGCAAACGTGAAGTCCGAGCCCGTCAAGAGCTTCGTGGGCTCGATCAATTACACGTTCGGCATGAAGCCCGGGGAGAAGGTGTGGGTGCTCCCGATGGCCCTAAAACGCAAGAGGCTCGTCTCCTACTCCAGGGAATTGCTCGGGAAGCCACTCTGGTTGGTGGAGCGCGAGTACCTGCGGGAAGTGGCGGCGGGTCGCGAACCTGGCCTCGCCCCACCCCGTGGCTGGTTCGACGATTACGCAACCAGAGCTTTGGGGGCGGGACTACAACGGTCTGCGCCGCTGATCGAGGCACTCGACGGGCCGATGTGGTCGGTCATGGAGACCAGATGAGGACGATCAACCCTGGTGCCGAGAGGCGTAGATCAGTCTCAACGTGGAGGTATGCATGAGTGTAACGCTGGATGATGTCCATCGGCTGCTTGAGCGAACGAGCGTCGTCGGTGAACACCTGGAAACTCCGGACGAGCGTCGGTGGCTCGATGCGCTCGCGGATCGCGCATCGCGTCAGCCAGATCGTCTGGACTGGATGATCTGTCGAGCCTTCGCCGCGTGTCGCAGTGCCGGGCTCGAAGGCATGACGGAGGCCGAGGGGGACAACCTCGTGGCCATACTTGAGAAGCGTATCGAGCTCGCGCAGCTGATCGAGGCGGGTGCCGTCTTGGAGAAGCTGCGTGAGGACGGCGCCTTCGTCTACGAGGCCGTACTCCCGCCGGGCTCCGGGACGGAGCCGGAGGCGAGGCCGTGAGTGATGTACGGAACGCGCTGATCAACGCAGTCGAGTCGAGAGGAGGGCCTCTCGACATGCGGGAGGCGGAAGTGACCGAGGAGATGTCGTGCATGGCGAGCGGCGTAGTCGCTGGGAACAGGCGGGCGGGATGATAGAATCGAATAGAGTCGAGAGGGTAATCTCCGCGTCTGAAACACGGAGCGTGGCTGGTGAGCACGAGCTCTCCAAGTCCGAGCGCTGGTGGCTTCGGCAGTTGGGCGTTCACGTAGATCCCGAGGTCGCGGTCTCACGGTTGCTGAGAGTTCGCGCAAGACGCTTGGGTCTCGTCGCCGGTGTCCGAGATCTCTCGCCTGACGAGGTCGACGAGTTGGCTCTGCAGGTTCGCGTGAGGATCTGCTTCGCAGGGGCTGTCGACGCGGGGGACCTCGATGAGTGGATGCAGGACGACGGTACGTACGAGTACTGCCCGCGTGGTCCAGCCTGGGATTTCGAACGCCACGTACTCAGCCGCTCTGACGAACCCGCCGTTACCCGTCCAGAAAGCGAAGTAGAATTGCATCGGCTCCGAATTCTCTTGGACTCGATCGACATCAGGGCCGACCGGCTTTGGCCAATCACAGAAGCGGGAGTTGCCGCTGCCACCCCGGAGATCGTTCAGCTCCTGGTGGGCCGGTCCCCGATCCTGGCTCCGCCCGGCGCGTAGCGATGGTCGAAATGGCCGCAGGCCCGGTGAACGGCGAGTCCGGCGGGGCGGCTCACGACACCTGAGATGGAGGGATGTTGAATGGAAGTTGACGAACTGAAGGAACGGTTGGTCGCGGCATCTGCGGCGTTGAAGACCGGGAACGGCTCACTCACTGCGCCGGTCTCACGTTTGCCGCCTGGTGACCCCGAGGAAGCGGCCTCCCGCCTCATCGGCGAGATCGGCGGGCTGCTGGACGCATGGAAGATCGAGTTAGACGAGGGCGGTCACGCGGGGCTGCTGCATTTTGCGCCGTACCAGCTCGAGATGATGATCCTCGAGCTGGTGCGAGCGGCGTACGCCGCGGGTGTGCAGGTCGTTCCTCTGGAGACGACCGGTTGGAACGACGAGATCCACGACGGTGGCGAGGGCGTGCCCAAAGAAGTCTTTGGGGTTTGGGGCGGAGGTCAGCCATGACGATGGAGTACTTCGACGACTTCGACAGCGGAGTTGGGCCTCAGCGATACCTACGCGAGCGCGCACGCATTCGGCGCGCGCTCGACATCGAATCTGAACGTCGCCGGAAGGCTCGCTGCTTAGACGACCAAGTAGCGGCCGCCGCGGGGCATATTGGCGAGTCCACGCACTCAGACCGGATGGTGCCGGCCGAGACGATCGGTGTGGACGCGGCGGGTGTGGCGCTGGCGTTCGCCCAGCGCGTTGCCGTCATCATCGACGAATTGGGTGCCCTGCTGACCTCGCCTGCCGGGCGTGTAGCCGCCGCGACGGAGGCGCGCGCTGATGTGGCTTTCGCCGATGTCGCTCTAAACGCTTTGCGCTGCATCGGGGACGCGCCGGACGGGCTCGATTGCAGGTGCGAGGACCTCAGATGGGAGCTGAATCGGTTGGAGGAACTCCTTCGCCGATCCGGAGAGCTTGGCGACGTGGAAAGCTGGGATCCGCTGCACGAGGGCTCCTCGGCGAAATCTCGCAACGATCTGGCCCGACGGAGCACTCGCGACGAGCATCTTGAAAGTGCTGACGGTCCGAGTGCGGTACTCGGGTCGAAGGGCGGGGCCGCGGAAGTCGACAACTGAACCTCCGGGTCACACTGGCCTCGGACAATGAGAGGGCACAAGGACATGGACGAACACGAGATGATGAGGAGGTTGGATCTGGCTCGCGAGGTTCTCTCTCCGGGTCTGGAACTGCGACCCACAAACGCTGCTACGCCCTGGGGAGACTCCGAAGCCGCCGCGACGCGGCTGCTCAATGAGATCGGCCGACTGCTCTTGGGCCTGAAGAACGATCTTGAGGAGGGTGGATTCGACTGCTTGCTCCACCACGCCGCCTGGACGCTTGAGGGTGTCACACTGGAAGCCATCGGCTCGGCCGAGCGGGCCAGAGTTCCTCTCTACGACCTTGAGACCTGGGGATGGGAGGAAGGCATCCACGGACTCGCGGCAGCAGAGGGCGGCGGTGTGTTCGATTGGCCAGACGCGCCCGCGGGCGAGACGGTTGGTCCACAAGAGCCGAGACCGCGGACGGTCTGAGGACATACCGATGGATCTCTCATACGTAATCAGTGACCCGACAGAGGGCCTTGATCCGGAAAACTATCTTCAAGTGCGACGAGCCGTGCAGTCGGCGATTGTCGGGAGGGCGGAAGTCGTGACGACTCCGGAGGATGCCGCGGCAGTCGAGGCGGCTGCTCGCAAGGTGGACGCCGCGCCCCTGGGTGAGCCGCCGATCAAGGCAGCGGACCTCGGTGTCGACCCAAGCGCGCTCGCCGTCATGGTGGCACGCGAGGTGCGGCAGGTCTTGAAAGGGGTGACGGAGTTGCTGGAAGGGCCGATTGGTCGGGTCGCCTCCGCCACCGAGCTGCGCACGGAGATGGCCTGGGTCTTGGTCGCGCTGTGCTCCCTCGACAACGTCCTGGAGGGGGACTGCGGCACCTGCGCATGGGGGGATGCTTCTGAGTCGTTGAGCTATCTCATGGGTATCTTCCCGGACCAGGAGTGTCGATGGACGTAGAACAGTCGAAGAAGCTCTTGGACCAAGCCGGGCGCGTGCTCTGCGGGGAGGGCTCTCCAGATCTCCAGACTCTCTCTGCAGTTGCCGCTCGCCGCTCCCGCGGGGGGATCACGAGGAGGCGGCGACAAGGCTAACGCGCGAGATCGGCCAACTGCTTGGCGCGATGAAGGACGATCTGGAAGAGGGCGGATTCGCGTGCCTCCTCCGCTACGCGCCCTACATGTTGGAGGGAGTCACGTTCGAGGTACTCGGCGCGGCTGAGCGGGCCGGAGTATCGGTCGTCGAACTCGAGACTTCGGGCTGGAGTGAGGGAATCCACGGCTATCCGCCCGGCCCTAAGGGGAGAGTGCGCAAATGGGCCGACGACCCGAACAATGAAGTCGGGCCGCAGGCGAACCGCTCGGAAGTAGGGAAGGCCGACCCACCAGCATGAGGTGTGAAGGAGGTCGTCAGGGTGGTTCCGCCCGTTCAGTGCTCCGACACGGAAGTGCTGTTGGCCGAGGTGGGGTGTTCAGGTGGCGTGGGATAGCTCCACCGCTTGGGCGGAATCAAGAAATCCCCTGACGAGGTTTCGGAAATGGTTGTACGCTTTCGATGATGACTGCGAGCCCGAAATTTTCGACATCGGACATGCCCCGTCGCCGACGGTCACGGCTGCATGTAGACGAGGCGTTGAAGATCGATGCGATCGACCTTGCGCCGACGATTCGGCTCGGAGACGGGGCCGAGGACCAACTGCGCTGGCCCTTGGTCGGCGTGCGCCTGAACGCGCGTGTCGTTGACGGCGACTTACTCCTCACTGGTGGGCCGGCCGAGGCTCGCATCAAACTGCTTCCTGTCCAGATCGCGCATGGTCGCCGGTGGTGGATGTTCGCGTGTCCGACCTGTGGTGTACGACGACGGCGGTTGTACTTGCCCTATGGGAGGAGAGACTGGGAGTGTCGTCGCTGTCATCGGCTCGTAGCGCGGCGCGTTCCGAACGTCGATGTATACCGCATCGCGGCCGAGGTAGAGCGGCTTCAGGGCCAAGTTCGACGTCTCGACTACGTGCGGAGGCTGCGCCAGGGGCCAGTGGTCGGGGAGACGGACTCCCTTGCCGGCGATGACGGACCGGATCCGAAGGCACTGCGCCAGGAGGTCGCGGCTGTGAGGAAATACATCGAACGCCTCTCCCCGCCAGGAGTCTGAGCGTGGCCAGGCGTGTTGTCCTCGAGGAATGCGTGCGAATTTCGTCGGTGGGGATCGGACCACTTGTCCGAATGGGTGTTGGGGCTCGAGGAGCGACGCCGGACGGGGATGTTCTTCAGGTAGCCGCGGTCGGCGACGGTCGCGTAACCATGCACGCGATCGTTTCGGTCCCAGGAGTTGGCGGCCCACCTCGTCGCCGGGAGATCTCCGTCTGTCTCGTTCGTTGCCCTTCTGCCGTAGGCAAACGCAGGTGGTTGTGGTCGTGCCCGCGCTGCGATCGCCGAGTCCAGGATCTCTACGTTCAACGTGGCGAAGAGACCGTCAGGTGCAGGGCGTGTGGAGACCTTGCGTACCGTGCGCAGCAGACTCGACGAGTCGACCTGAAGGATCTCTGTCTGCGCGAGGATGAGGTCCATGAGCGCCTGCGGTTTGCACGCTCGCCAAAGAGAATCACCAGCCTGCATGCGAGAGCGCGTCGGCTGGCCGAGAAGAAGTACAGAGTGATGACCGGCCCGACGTTGGAGTTGGTCGACATCCTGGGGTCGCTGGCTGGGCAGGAAGATCGTTCATAGGGCGGTGAAGGAGGTGAAGATGGGAAGTGTGGCGATGACTGTCGACGAGCAAGAAGTCATGACGCGGCTTGATCGAGCGTACCCGCACACGTCGGTTCTACGGGTCCTGCCGGCCCGCGGGTGGCGGGCCGTCGTGGCCGATGCAGATGCACGCGGACGACTCGTGGAGATCAGGCACCTTGCACTGGTCGAGCCCGTGGGCGAGCCCGATCAGCGCCGTGTCGAGGTCGTGCTCGAGCGCGATGGCCGTTCGGTACTGCATCCGGGCGTGGTCGCCTTGATTGCGACCGTGGACGGCGACGAGTTGAGCGATCTGGCACGCAGCGTCTGGGGTGCATGCGACCCGAGGGCAAGCGAGGATACCGCGGACGACAGGAGGCGCTAGGCGTTTCTTCTCAGCGTCATCCATCCTTCGGCCCAACCGATGCCGTACCCGTGTGGACGATCGCCAGCGAGGAGTCCGGACATGGATCGTCGGCCGATACCCAGACGAGGGAGGGCAGGCTGCTCACCTCGATGCTGGCTCGATCCTCTGGACGTTCATGTGCGAGCCCGGCTTCCGGCTCTCAGTGGGCACGACGGCGCTCACCACCTCGACATCGATCCTGTCGCTAATGCAGAGAGATGTGCGCCGACGGACGCGCGGCTTCGTGCGCGCATGATCGAGATAGCGGTGGCCGGTGTAGGGGCAGAATCGCTGCGCCCGACGCACGGGCATGAACTCACCGCCGCAGTACGCGCACCGGCGCGCTTCGGTCTTCCAGCTACGATTCATTCTCACCCGGCTCCCCCTCGAAGCGTTGCGAAAAGAATACACCGAGTTGTCGGTCGTGGACAGGGTCGCCGTCGTGTTCGTGAGCCGCATGAACCGGCCGGCTCCTTGGTGACGCTGGCGTCGAGACGGGCCGGGGGCGAGGGGGGCCGCGACTCGGGGCAGGCTGCAACAAGAAGACGCTACGACCACCCCTGGCGGGCGTGGGGGCATTGGCGGAGGCACTGACGGGGGAGTCGCACGAGAAGCGCTGCAACGGGCGTTCAGGCCGCTGCTCAGGTGCGTCCCGACACCGTATCGGTCTTCTCGCGACCATCTCACCGTCGGGCTTGGTGATGTCTACGAGTTGGCCGTCTTCGATTGCCAGGCGGGGGATGAATAGGTGCTGTAGGTGGAGATCGTGTTGTCATCCTCCTTAGACAGATGTCGCTCCCTTCACAGTCCCGACGGCGTGTTTATCCAGGGCAGCCCTCCCGCACGCATCCTGCTGGGCCAGGCAACAGCGGGACGTGAAGACTCCGGCCGTTGTCATCGACAATGTCGCTGCCGAACGGGGTCTTCTCGGGGCTGCCGCAGCGATCGCAGACACGGCGAGCACAGGCCTGGCAGGTCCACGGACGCTGCCGCGAGAACCACTGGTCTACCGCACGGTCGAGCGCGTCCGTCACCGGCTGCCAGACAACAAGGACGCAGCCCCTGTAAGGCACTGGAAGCGGCGTAACGAGAGCACGGCTTGGGAGGCTTCCGATCGGGTCGGTGTGCAAGCGTACGATCACACCGGCGAAGCTGGACCACGTGATCCTTCGCCCACCGATCTCGCTAAGAGACCGCTGGCAGAAGATGCACGTCGGAGCGGGCAGGCGACGACGTCGTGCGGCCATCAGTTGCCCGGACCACGGCCGCGATGGAGGTCTCGGGACGCGGGCACCCACGTGCTGGCAAGCCAGTTCACGAAGGCGGCCAGTTCGATTCCGCCGCGACTGAGAACTTCGACTTCGCCGGTCGCGTCGCGAAACGCGATCAACACCGGCTCGAAGCCCCGCTTCTCCAGCCTCTCGATCGTCTCTTCGAGGATGTCGCTATGAGAGAGTTCTACGACGAGGTCGTCGTCCTCGGTCTCGGGGAGCTTCGTCATCCGAGCTGGCCTTCTCCAGAGAACGAGTAGAAGCGGCTGTCCCCGAGTACGATGTGGTCAAGGAGGCGGATGCCCATCAGCTCACTCGCGGCCTTGAGACGCCTCGTGAGGGCGACGTCTTCTCCGGAGGGGGCGGGGTCGCCACTCGGATGGTTGTGAACCAAAATGAGTGACACACCGTTGGTGAGGATCACCGCCTTCAACACTTCACGGGGATGAACGAGTGCGGCGGTGACGGTGCCGACTGCGACCTCGTCGACGGCGACGACGCGGCTCTTGCCGTCGAGGATGACGCTGATGAAGTGCTCACGATCCCAGGCGCGGGCGGCAGGACCGAGCAGGCGGTCGATGTCTGCCGCGTTCCGGATGGGATCGGCGTAGACCGGACCACGCTCACGAATGAGGGCGATACGGACCGTTGCCACGCTGGTGGACGACTTTGACCTGGTGCGCCGCCTCCGGGTGTACTCGGCCGTGGTGATCCCAATCTCGGGATCGGCACTCGTCCCCTCCATCTTTTCTCCTTCCTGTCTGGAGCGGCAGCCGAGGCGTAGTCGGCGACCGCTCTTGATCGGAGCTCGGCACTGTTGCCGAGACTCCCGCGGAATTGCCGAGCCCCGCGGGCAGGTATAGGACCTTCCTAGGGCTGGGGCCGCTCGGGCCGTTCTTTCAATCAAGATGTAGGGGTGTGTTCCGTCCCCAGCCGTACGTGCCGGCTCGCGGCCCGGACAGCATCCTCGCCTCGCCGGTCGTACAGAGCCGTAGTCGTTACACTGGCGTGGCCGACGGTTCGCGCGATGGTGACGATGTCGACGCCCGACTCGAGGAGGTTCGTGATGAACGTCCGCCGAGCGTCGTGAGGGGAGAACCTCTTGATACCCGCAGCGCGGGACAGCCGCTGAATCGAATCGTAGATGGTTTGTGCCGACAGGGGTCGGCCGGTCACCGCCTGATCTCGTACGACCGGATTGAGGAACGGGCCCGGGTTGGCACTCCTTGCTGCCAACCACTGGCTCACGATCCGGATGCCCGACGTGGTCAAGTACTCGATGCGTTGCCGTCCTCCCTTTCCTTCGATCGTGATCCGGCCGCTCTCCAGGTTCAGATCCGAGACCTCGAGCTTGACCAGTTCGGAACGCCTCATCCCGAGCCCGAAGAGGAGTGCGAGCATTGCCCGGTCTCGCTGTCCCTGAGCCGAGGGCTTGCACGCCGCGAAGAGTGCGCGGACCTCGGAGCGAGAAACGATTCTACCCCGCCCGGTCCTGGTGCCTGGTACTGGCCGTACGTCTACGGTGCGGTGATACCTGTCCGATGACATCAGGCCTGCACGCCAGCACTCGCGCAGGACGCCTCGCAGGGCGGCAAGCCGAAGGCGGCCGGTCGACGGCGCGGTCCCGTCGGATGCGAGAGCTGACCGCAGGCGGGCCACATCGCTCGGCGTGAGCTCCCACCACCTGATCTCGGTCGGGGGAAGAGTTCCTCGCCAGACGAGCCTGGCCAGAGAGCGAAGCGCTGACTCCATGGTGCGACGAGAAGTCTCGGAAGGGAGAGTCTCGAGGTACAGCTCGGATACGGGCCGAGGGCCGCCCATCCTGGGCGTGTGCTCGGGCCGAACGTCGTCAGAACCGCGTATAATTCTCCTCCTTTCTAGGATGTAATAGGGGTATTATACCTCAAAGGTATTTAATGTGCAATAGGTATTTGACCCGGCCTGCGCTGCGAGATAGCGTACGAGCCGTGGCGCTCCAGTTGAGGAAGGGGGAGGTGGCGATCACGACCCGTGTGCCCAGGGAGCTTCGGGACCGGATCAAGATCGAGGCGATCCATCGTCAGACGACGATGCAGGAGGCGATCATTCAGCTCCTGGAAGAGGCGCTGTCGAAGGGCAGAAAACGGGCCCGGCGCTGACCCCGACCGTATCTATGAAAACCCCCCTTTTCATAGATGGCCTCGATTGAGCACCGGAACCTCGTTGGGCGGCTGATTCAAGCGGGCGCCGAGGGACGGCGGAGTGCCGCGGACGACCCAGCTCCACTGTCTACACCTCACCGCGGCGACCCTCCTCATCGCCGAGGGCGAGGACGCCCGCACGGTCGCCGACCGCCACGGCCACGCCCAGGTCAGCCTCACGCTCGGCACCTACACCCACGTCCGGCCCGACATGCAGCGGCGGGCGGCGGAGCGGTTGGAGAGGATACTATTCGCGAAGTAGCCGACGCGGCCACCTGTTCCGGGGAGAGCACCGGGTGCTCCTTGTAGCCTGAATCCGGTGCCGCCCGCGCTTGGCCCTTTCCTCACGTTCTCGTCTTGGTGCCTTCGCCCTGGACGATCATCAGCGTTGCATCGCCGAGGGCGACTGTCTTGCCGCGGTCGTCGGTGACGGTGCTCGCCGCGTGCACGACCCTCCGCCCTTCGTGGACGATGCGCGACTCGACGGTGGCGCGGCCGGCGCCGACGGCGCGCAGGTATTTCATGCGCAAGTCGATGTTGGTCATGATGCCGCGGGTCTCGCGGACACGTTCGTACGTATCGGTCATAAGCATGGCCTGGGTGATGCTCATGTCCACGAGTGTCGCGATCACGCCACCATGCAGCTGACCGTTCGGATTGCGTAGATGGTCCGTGAGCTCGACAGAGACGCGTGCGTATCCGGGTGCCATGTCCTCGACGTCGAAGCCCATGTGTCGAAAGAAGGGGAAGTCCCGGGCGAACGCGAGGAGTTTGCGCTTCAACTCGCTCGCGGCGGGCGGCTCGGCCGTGTGATCGGAGTCGGACTGGCGATCGCTCATGAGGGTGCGTCCCGATCGGCGGGCACGATCCAGATTGGCGAAGACCATGCGCGTTCCTGAAGGGTCTTCGCGATATCCGGTCTGGGATTGACCCCGGTGCGCAGCGCGTCCCAGGTCGACCACCGGCAGGTCGGGTTCTCGAGCACGCGGACGTAGTAGAAGGCGGGATGGTCCGGGTCGAACTCCGGGTCGGTCCACCAGGCTTTGAGCTCGTCGTCGCCGACGTCCGTGGAGTAGGAGCAGTTCGTCAGGTTCACCGTTGCCCCGTTGTCCGCACAGCGGTGGGTGGCAGGATCGGGGTTCGTGCCATCGGAGCAAGCGACGTCGTACACCTCCTCGTGGGTTCCGTCGTCGTCGATCCAGCCTTTGATGATCTGTAGGCGCTGCAGAGGAGCGCCGCGCGGGTCACGGGTGGCCCAGGCGAGGAAGCGGGGCGGGTTTCCGCTTGGTGCGGCGAGCTCGCCGCCCATCGAAACTCCGTCCTCGTAGGCGCGTTTGACGGCGTCGTGTCTCTCCAGGAGTCTCTCGTCGAAGTCGAAGCCCGCGAAGAATCGTACGCGGATTCGCGGTCCGGAGGTCGCGAAGGTCTCCTTGCGGCGGAACGCATCGAAGATCGCTTCGCGGGTGTTCTCCTCCGCCCACACGCCGGCGAGCCCCGAGGCTCCGTAGGTGATCGTGGCGGCCGAGGTGTAGTTCTGGCCGTCGATCTCTTCCACGTTGTCGGGGGCCATCCACTTCGTCGCGGTTCCCTGGAAGAAGCCGAGGGGAACCGAGCCTCGGAGCTCCGGGGTGCTGTCGAGCACGCCGAGCTTGCCGTAGAACTCACTCTCATCATCGGTCGTGGCACCGGTGTGGACGTCGCTCGAGCCGATGAAGCCGAACTTGTACGGGTTCCCCGCGCCGCTCTCGGCGAGCGACAGACCGCGCCGCAAGGCATCGCGCACGTAGCTGCCCTGGGGCTTGCTCGGCTTCATGGTGGACACGATGAAGGGCATGAGCTCGAAGTCAGCCCATTCGTCGGTGTTCGAGAGGGCGGGGTGGGTCTCTGAGGTTCCCTTTACCTGGGTGATCTCCACGAGCGGCTCGTTCCGCAGCCGTTGGCTCGTATACGCGTCGTCCATCGGGTCGCCCGCCCAATCTACGAGTTCGAACATCTGGCCGTTGGATCCGTTTGAGTTGTGCGGAATTGCGAGGCTCTCGATGCCCTGGTCGCGCAGGCCGTCCATCCAGTCCCACAGGCCCTCGGGGTTCTGGGAATGGAAGCGGGAGAAGGGGATGGCCGGGAGCTGATCACCACCCCGGAAGATCACATTGCGGTGGAGATTGCCCCGGTCGTCGGCCGACGAGGAGTACTCGTACGCGACGAACGTGGTGAACTGACCCGGATCGTTGAACTCCTCGGCGGCGTCGATGGTGTCGCGCCAGGCTGAGCGGGTGATCTGGTCCGTCTCCTCGAGGCCGATGGTGCCGTCGGCGATTCCGCCCAGCAGCTTGGGAAGGATGGTGGAGAAGGCCCGCATGCGTCCCGGGACCGAGAGCAGGCCGCGGTTGTCCGGAGCATTCAGATCGTGGAGGGGCTCGACGGCCGGTTGCTTCGAGAACTCGGTCGAAGTGTCCGCGCCCTCCGCTGCGACTCCGAGGAACATCGCGTGGTCGGTGACGGCGTAGAAGTCGAGCGGCTCGCGTAGCTGCATGGTGAAGCCGGCCGGATGCTCGAGCGGCTCTCCCTTCGCATAACGGTAGGCATCGTACGGAGTCGCCGTGGTGCCGAACGCGAACGCGTCGAAGGAGTACTTCGTGTGTACGTGCAGATCGCCAAAGTAGGCCTTGCGCTCCGCGTTGGGGGCGGGGCGGACCCATACCAGGTCGTCGCCGATCGGAAAGTTCTGGTCAGGGAACCCTCTCCGACGGCCGGTCGGGGTGTCGGTAGAGGGATCCGGCTCGGAGCAGCCGGCGGCGAGCGCCAGCAGCGCGACGCAGATGGACGTCCATCTTCGAAGTCTCATTGGTTCCTCTTTGGTCAGGTTGCGGGACGCCGCTTAGAGGCGTCGATCCAGATCGGTGAGGACCAGACGCGCTCGCGCAGTGTCGCGGGGACGCGCGGATCGGGCTCGCGGCCGAGGCGCAGGGCGTCGTACGTGGACCAGCGACACGTCGGGTTCTGCAGAACGCGGACGTAGTAGAAGGCACCCTGCGTCGGATCGAACTCGGGGTCCTGCCAGGTCGTCGCAAGTTCCATGGCCCCGGTGTCTCCCGTGGGCTCGCAGGTGGTCAGGTCGACCGCTGCGCCGTTGTCGGGACAACGCAGAGTAGTGGGATCGATCTCGAGGCCATCTGCGCAGGCGATGTCCTGGACCTTTTCGTGCGTCTCGCCGTCCGCGTCGATCCAACCCTTGACCATCTGGATGCGCTGCAGAGGCGCACTCATCCAATCGCCGAGTGCCGACACGTAGAAC
>JAJCZO010000044.1 GCA_029262355.1 Deltaproteobacteria bacterium | reverse complement strand
CCGAGGAGCGGGTCCAGATGATCCACGACTCCCTGCCGGAGTTGAAGGGGCGCGTCGCTGTGGACTGCTTTACCGGGCTACTGGTCGATTACGCGCGAAGGATCGGAGCGGGGGTCCTCGTACGGGGCCTGCGGGCCGTCTCAGACTTCGAGTACGAGTTCCAGATGACCATGATGAATCGGCACCTGTGTCCCGAGGTGGAGACAGTCTTCCTGATGGCGGGCGAGCAACACTTCTACACCAGTTCGCGACTGGTCAAGGAGGTGGCCACCTTCGGTGGTGACGTCACGAGCTTCGTACCGCCGGAGGTCCTGGCCCGGTTCCGCAAGCGCTTGAAGCGGCCCCGCCGCGTCTGACCCGGGCCGCGCGGGCGGCCGAGCCGGAGCCAAGAGCACGAAAGGCGACTCCGGTTCGCACCGGGAGTCGCCTTTGGCGTCCCGCCCCGCGTTGAATCGCCGAGCGGGGAGCTTGGGTCGGATTATTTGCGCATGTGCTTCTGGAAGATCGCCTCGGCCTTCGACGCGGCCGCCTCGGCCCGATCTGCGGCCTGAGACGCGCGAGTCGCGGCGGCCTCGGCGCGCGAAGCTGCCTGCTCGGCTCGTTCGGCTGCCATTTCTTCGGGGCTCGGCCCCTTCTTTGCGCAGCCCATTCCCAGGGACGCGACGAGCGCCAGACCGAGCGCAGCGCCGGCTACCTGATTCACCTTCTTCATCCAATGACCTCCTCTTCCTCTGCGTTCGACGGACACCTTGACGTCGCCGAACGCCGTGCGCAGACAGGTATTCCCGTAATTCCGCACGATGCCATAGCCTCTACGGCGAAACAAGAACGAGGGGCGACTCGCGGAAGTCTCCGGGCGCCTGACGTGATTGCCGGCTTCGAACCTTGTCTCTGGGCCCCCAACCTGTACCCTTTTGGACTCGCGTGAGGTGGCTCAAAGAGGGGCCGTTCGGACCTTTTCAACCCTGACTGACCGGAGGATTTGTCGCAATGGCGACGATCATCACCGACGAATGCATCAACTGCGGCGCCTGCGAGCCAGAGTGCCCGAACACGGCCATCTACCAAGGAGGGATCGAGTACGATTCCCTCGATGGTGCGAAGGTCGCGGCGCTGAGCGACGAGATTTTCTATATCGTCCCGGACAAGTGCACGGAGTGCGTTGGTTTCTACGACGCCGAGGCGTGTGCCGCAGTGTGCCCTGTCGACTGCTGTATCCCTGACCCAAACATTCCCGAGACGGAAGAGGTTCTCCTGAAGCGGGCGGGCGAGATCCACCCGGACAAGACCTTCGGTCCGGAATCTCCCTCGCGCTTCAAGGAGGGCGCGGGCGGCGGTGACGACGGCGCGCCTGCAGATGGTGCCGCCGATGCTGCGCCGGCTGCAGCGGGCGCAGCGCCACCTGTGGTGGCGGCTGGCCCTGCCGCAGTCGTCCACTTGGGGAAGGTCGAGAAAAAGGTCGATCTCGCCACGCCGCCGGCCCGGACCGTGCCGTTCACGGGCGAGCTTCCATCGACCTTCGAGGCCGCGCTGAATCTGCTTGGCCCCGAGGGTAACGCTGGCTCAGGCGGCCCCGTCACGCGCGTTCTCGTGTCGCTTGCCCAGCCGCTGCTCGGGGCGTTGCCGCACTCGACCAAGCAGCGTCTCGAGGCGGCCTTCAACGACAAGCGAGTTTTCAGCGCCGCCGGTTCGACGGGCCTCAACATCTTGGCCCATACGGTGATCGTACCGCTCCTCGTCCTGGGCTTTGCCGTCGAAGTCGAGCATCTGAACCTCTACACGATGGAGGTTTGGCCCTGGTGGTTCTGGTCGATCATGGTGATTACGGCCGAGGCAGTCTGGCGCTTGCGCGATGCGGTCATTTTCGCGAAGCCGACCGAGGAAGTGAAGTGGCGTGGGGCGGTCTACGGCCCCGCTCTGGTTCCGCTGGTCCTCCCGCTTCTCTCGCGGGCAGAGTCTGGCCGAAACGTCGGCGCGGTTGGCTTCGAAGGCTACTACGACACCGATGGCGCCTACGACGAGAAGACCGAGCGCGAACGTCGCTACGGTGAGATCTACACGTTCGAGGAGCGCGCGTCGGGCTACCTTCTGCGGCTCGAGCTTCCTCGGCAGATCCCGCCGTCGGGCGTGAAGGAAGAACTCGGCCTCGGTGACGAGATGCCCGATTACGACTTGGACCTCTCGCTGGCGAGCGGTTGGTTCCAGGTGCACGGCAAGGTGGTTGACGAGCGCCTTCGCACGGTCGCGGCGACTGCCCCGGCGTTCCCGCCGGACTTCACGACGCGGATTCCGCTGGGTGAGCGGTGCGTCGGGTTCTCTCATCGCGTGCGCAACAAGGTCCTGGAAGTCGTCCTGGTGAAAGCGTCGGCTGCCGGGCGTCTTCCCCGGATGGCGGATGCCGCCTGAAGCGCGGCTGCTGTCTCTCGGGACGCACCTGCCCGGTGCTCCCGTAGCAAACGAAGATTTGGCCGAGCGCCTCGGCACCACTGTCGAGGCGATGCTCGCTTCGACCGACATCCGTGAACGCCACTACGCCAGCGAGGGTGAGGGGCCATCCGACCTCGCACGTCACGCGGCAGAGCGGGCGCTCGAAGGAGCCGGGGCGACGGTCGACGACCTGTCGCTGGTCGTCTTCGCAACGGCCACCCCAGACGTGACCTTTCCCGGCTCGGCCTGCTTTCTTCAGGATAAGCTCGGTGCGGGGACGGTGGGAGCGATCGACGTCCGTGCGCAGAGTGTTGGCTTTCTCGCCGGTCTCGAACTGGCCATGGCCTTTGCGTCGGTGCCTGGACCGGTGTCGGGGCAGGAGGGGGGGCCGTCACGCGTGCTGGTGGCTGCGGGCGAGGTCTTCTCTTCGGGGCTCGATGAGTCGCCGAGCGGCGTCGACCTCACGCCCAGGTTCGGCGATGGCGCGGCGGTCGGGATCGTCGGGCGAGGGGACGAGGGGGCGCGGATTGCGGCGCTTCGTTGGTACACCGACGGTACCTTGGCCGATCGCTTTTGGTGTGAGTTCCCGGCGAGCCGGCGGTACCCGCTGCGGATCATGCCCGACGACTTGAAGCAGGGTCGGCACTATCCGAAGGCAGATCTGCAGTCGCTCGCATCTGTCGTGCAACGCCGTCTGGTCGAAGCCGCCCGTACGGTGCTGGACGAGGCCGGGTGGGCTGTTCCTACGCTCGAGGTCGGCATCGTCGACTACATCGAGCCGCGTGTCGCCCGGGCTGCCGCGGCAGAGATCGGGCTGGGTGATGCCAAGACGGACGTTCCGACCGAGCATTTTGGACACGTGATGGCGGCCGGCCTGCCGCTCCGGTTGTCGGACTGGAACACCCGCCTGGCTCCCGGCGCCCGTGTTCTGTTGGCGGCGGCCGGCCCCGGTCTCTCCTGGGGCGCAGCAGCGCTGGAGCTGGGGTGAGCAGGGGCATGGTCGAGCGCACACACATCCTCGGTGTCGGCCATGCCGTGCCCGACAACATCGTCACGAACGACGACCTCTCCAAGGTGATGGACACGTCCGACGAGTGGGTTCACCAGCGGACAGGCATTCGCCAGCGTCGCCATATCGCTGCGGACTGCGGCGCGACCGACCTCGGAAAGATAGCCGCGGAACAGGCACTCTCTTGCGCTGGTCTGACGATCGCGGACATTGATTTGATCGTGTTCGCGACCCTGTCTCCGGACATCGACTGGCCGGCCTCGGCAAGCCTTCTCGCCGCGAAGCTTGGTGCGTCGGCGATCCCGGCGTTCGACGTGAAGAACCAGTGCTCGGGGTTCATCTACTCCCTTGCAAGTGCAGACGCATTGATCCGTGCCGGCCGTGCCCGCCACGCGTTGGTCGTCGGTGGGGAGATTCACTCGACGGGGATCGATCTGACGACGAGGGGTCGGGACGTCGCGGTCATCTTTGGTGATGGGGCAGGGGCGGTGGTGCTCGGTCGTTCGCCCGATCCGCAGCGGGGACTTCTGTCCACCCATTTGCACGCCGAAGGTAAGTTCGCCGAGAAGCTGTGGCTCGAAGGCGCGGCGAGTCGAAGCCGGCCGCGGATCAGGCTGGAGGATCTCGGCGGTGATGATCCTGTGGCGTTCCCGCGGATGCAGGGGCGCTACGTATTCAAGCACGCGGTGACGCGCTTCCCCGAGGTCATTCATGAGGCGCTGGCGGCCAATGGCCTGACGACGGCGGACCTCGATGTGC
This sequence comes from Deltaproteobacteria bacterium, assembly GCA_029262355.1. Taxonomy (GTDB): domain Bacteria; phylum Desulfobacterota; class Binatia; order UBA12015; family UBA12015; genus VGTG01. The sequence continues at coordinate 7,731 of JAJCZO010000044.1, read as the reverse complement.
TGATCCCCCATCAGGCCAACCTGCGCATCAATGAGTTCGTTGCTGGAGCCTTGGAGCTCGAGCCCCACCAGGTCGTGAACAACATCGATCGATATGGAAACACCACGGCTGCGTCGATCGCGATCGCGCTCTGTGAGGCGGTGAACGATGGGCGGGTGGCCGAGGGAAAACTCGTGTGCCTCGCGGCGTTCGGGGCGGGCTTCACCTGGGCGTCGGCGTTGCTTCGTTGGTGAGCGAGGGCGCGAGCGCGACCCTGCGCCCGATGAGAGAGTCGGACCTTCTGCAGGTCGTTTCGATCGAACGCGACTGGGCGCCCAAGCCGTGGAGCGTCGATACGTTTCGCAACGAGCTCGGCATTCCGTTTTCTCGCGCGTTGGTCGCGCATGATGCGGGAGCTCCGGGTGTCGTGGGGGGGTATCTCGTGCGGTGGCTGGTTGCAGGGGAGGTGCACCTGCTGTCGCTCGCGGTTGAGCGGCACCGGCGTCGGCACGGCATCGGCAGTTTTCTGCTTGACGTATTGCTCGCGGAGGCCCGCGCGGAGTCCGCGGATCTCGTGACGCTCGAGGTCGAGGCCTCGAACGTCTCCGCCCTGCGACTGTATGAATCGCGAGGGTTCGCGCGGGCCCGCACGCGGCGTAATTACTATGGGGGTGGTCGCGACGCGGTCGTCATGGATCGACGGCTGGGATGCCGCGACGTGTCATGACAACCGTTGCCCACACGGCGCCTGCTGTGGTCCATCGGTGCGATTTGTCGGGTTGCTTCAAAGCCAAATTTTCGCTATCCTAAAATGCTCACCGGAGGGTCCCACCGACATGTTTAAGGTTGGCGAGAAGGTCGTGTACCCGGCGCATGGCGTCGGCGTTATCGAGAGCGTTCAAAGCAAGACCATCGCGGGAACGGAGAAGAAGTTCTACATGCTCCGATTCCTCGAGAACGACATGACCATCATGGTGCCGACGGAAAACGTCGATTCCGTGGGTCTTCGTCGTATCATCGGCAAGGACACGGTCTCGAAGGTCTATAAGATTCTTCGGGACAAGAAGGTCGAGATCGACCAGCAGACGTGGAACCGCCGCTACCGCGAGTACACCGACAAGATCAAGACTGGGTCGGTGCTCGAGATCGCGAAAGTGCTGCGCGATCTGTTCGTCCTAAAGGGCGACAAGGAGCTCTCCTTTGGGGAGCGCAAGATGCTCGACACGGCGCGCAATCTTCTCGTGAAGGAGCTGGCAATCGCCAGGTCACATTCTGAAGAGAAGATCATGGAAGAGCTGCGGACGATCTTCGCGCCATAAGGCGGTGTAGTTCGCTTTGAAACGCGGGCAATCTGTTCGTGTTTCGCTCAACTTTTGATCGTTGCGACACCTTCGTTGAGGCTGCCGCTTCGAAAGCCCGCAAGGTCGAGCACGACACGGCTGAATCCGGCCGCTTGGATTCGCTCGACGAGTTCGGTGCGTACTGTTTCGTCGGCGCAGCGGGAGATCTCCGCTGGCGAAATTTCGAGGCGGGCGGTGTCTTCTTCGAAGCGCACGCGGAACTCCCGAAAGCCGAGGTCGTGTAGGGCTTCTTCGGCCTGCTCGACGCGCCCGAGTTTCTCGTGCGTGATCGCGGTTCCGTACGGGAATCGCGAGGCGAGGCACGGGGAGGCAGGTTTGTCCCATGTTGGCAGGCCAAGCGTCGCGCTGATCGCGCGGATCTCGTCTTTGCGCAAGCCGACCTCGACGAGTGGATGGCGCACTTTCTGTTCGCTGGCGGCGGTGAGCCCGGGGCGGAAGTCGCCTAGGTCGTCGGCATTCACGCCGTCGAGGATGACGTCGATGTCTTCCCGCTCCGCGTGGTCGTGGCAGATCCGGTACAGGTTGTCCTTGCAGAAGTAGCACCGGTTGATCGGGTTCTTCGCGTAGTCGTCGATCGCGACCTCGTCGGTGGGGACGATGACGTGGCGCGCGCCGATTGCCGTCGCGAGCTCGCGTGCCTCCTCGAGCTCCCGCGCGGGCATCGATGCGGACGTGGTCGTGAGGGCCAGAGTATTGGAACCGACCTCCTCCTGTGTGAGGCGGAGAACGAAGGTCGAATCCACTCCGCCGGAGAAGGCGACGATGGCGGCGGGCAACTCCCGGAGGCGGCGACGCAGGTCGTCGAGCTTGGCCGCGATCGCGGGGTCGAGCGATGGTTCGTAGTCGCTCATGTGCCTTCGCCGCTGCCTCGGAAGAGGTCGGTCGTGAGATATCGCTCGCCGGTGTCACAGAAGATCGTCAAGATAATTTTCCCTGGCCCGAGCTCGCGCGCGACCTCGATCGCCGCCGCACAGTTGGCGCCGGACGAAATGCCCGCCAGGATACCCTCCCGCTGGGCGAGGAGCCGCGAGGTGGCTGCCGCCGTGTCGTCGTCAATCGTCGCGACTCGGTCGTAGGCTTGCCGATGGAGGTTGTTCGGGATGAAGCCGGCTCCGATGCCTTGGATTTGGTGGAGACCAGCCTGTCCTCCGGACAGGACCGGGGAGCGCGCAGGCTCGACCGCCACGACGAGGCATCCTGGGCGTTCGGCGCGGAGGGTCTCCCCCACGCCGGTGACCGTGCCTCCGGTTCCCACGCCGGCAACGAAGGCGTCGAGGTGTGGAAACTGGGCGAGGATCTCGGGCCCGGTCGTGCGGCGATGGGCCTCGGGGTTCGATGGGTTGTCGAATTGCTGGGGCATGAACGATCGGGGCTCGCTGGCCGCGATCTCCTCGGCGCGCGCGATGGCCGCTCCCATTCCCTTGTCGTCTGGGGTGAGGACGAGTTCGGCGCCGTAGGCGGTCAGCAGGCTGCGTCGTTCCTGGCTCATCGTGTCGGGCATCGTCAGGATCAACCGGTAGCCCTTGATCGCGCACACGAGAGCCAGGCCGATGCCCGTGTTCCCGCTGGTGGGCTCGACTACCACGTCGCCCTTGCGGAGCCGGCCGCTCTCCTCGGCGTCCTCGATCATGCGCAAACAGATCCGGTCCTTCACACTGCCGCCGAGGTTCGCGAGCTCGAGCTTGGCCCAGACCTCGCCATCGCCTTCCTCGCACATGCGGTTCAGGCGTACGACGGGCGTGTTGCCGATCAGGTCGAGCGGCGACTGGGCAACCAGGTTGGGCGCGGGCATCGGCTCCGATGCTAACGGAACGCCGGTGGAGAATGAAGACGAGCCTCAGCGCTCGGGGGGCTCTTTGGTGCTGTTCCCGGGGGCCCTGGGCGACGCCGTCTGCGTCGAGCCGGCGGTTGCGTGGCTCGGGGCGCGCGGCCCCGTGCGGTTCGCGGCGCGAGGCGGGGCGGCGGAGGTCGCGGCGCTCTTTCCGTCACGGCCGGTGGTGGATTCGATAGATGGGATCGACGTGGCCCGACTCTTCTCCCCATTGACGCAGGGGGTCGACGAGTCGACACGCTGGCTGGCCGGGTTCGACCGCGTCATCAGCTTCACCGGGGCCTCGAGCCCGGAGCTCCGGGCTCGATTCGCGGCCGTGCCGCAGGCGCGGGTGCACGCCTTTCCGAAGCCCTCGGGCCAAGGACATGCGATCGACGAGATGATCGGCGCGGTATCCGAGGGGGCTGGCGGGCTGGGGGCCGTCCCGCGGCTAGAGCTCCAGCCCTCTCGTGTGCGCCAGGAGCCCTTGCGGTTGGTCCTGCATCCCGGGGCAGGAGGGCAGAGGAAGCGGGCCCCCCGGGAGCTCTTCCGCGAAGTGGCGGCCGGCTGGCGACGGCGGCCGGGCGGGCAGGTGCGGGTGCTGTTGGGGCCAGCCGAGCTCGAGGAGAGCCATTGGTGGGAGGCCGAGGTCGGCGGGGTCGTCGGGCCCGCTGGCATCGAGGAACTCGCACGCGAGCTCGCCGCGGGGGCGGCTTACGTGGGAAACGACTCGGGTCCGAGTCACGTCGCAGCCGCGCTCGGCGTGAAGGGCGTCGTTCTGTTTGCGACGACCTCCCCGGAGCGCTTTGGGGCCCGGGGCTGCGGGGTGCGTTGGCTCTCGGGAGGGGAGGGTGGTGCTGGGAGCGCAGGGGTGGTGTTGACCGCACTCGACGCCGACCTTCCTTGACATCCCCGGAGGCCGGCACTACCGAAATCTGATGGAAAATTGGCTGCGGAAGAAGATTTTTCGCAACCGTCACCGCGCCGGCCGCCGTCTCGCACTCCGGGACACGCGCCTGTGAACAAATGCTTCGCTCGTGCGTCCAAGGACCGGTCGGTCCTCGAGGCGGCGCGTTCGATGCCGGTGCAGAGCGCATAGCGAGTCGTCCAAGCGACTCTCGGAAGCACGTTCTTCTGAGGGAGGCCTGGACGGAGGCGCGGTGAGGAGCGGACGGGATGATGTCATGAGCGGGGATCGGGACGATCGCGACGGGGAAGGCGGCGAGCCTTCCTTCAAGGTCATCGACCGACGGCGCTTCGCCGCGGACGGCAGCGAGCGCGACACGGACGAAGCTGCCGCGACGCTGGCGCCTCCAGCCGCACAGTCGCAGCCGAGCGAGGAGCCGGCGCCGGCACGGGCGCAACCGAGCCCGGTCCCTCCCGGGCCTGAGCCGCAGGCGCCACTGCCACAATCGCAGCCCGCGGCGCCGGAGCCAGGACTCGCCGAGCCACAGGGCGAGCCGTACGAAGGCACCGCGGATGAGGCGAATCAGCCCTCGTTTGCCACTCTGGTGTTGAGCCTGAGCACCCAGGCCCTCATGTGCCTCGGCGAGATTCCCGAAGCACCAGGGTCCGAATCGCGCCAGGAATTGGGCGCAGCACGCAACATCATAGATCTGCTCGGGGTCCTCGAGCAGAAGACGAAGGGTAACCTGACCGAGGATGAGCACGCTCTCCTCGAGCGTGTCCTGTATGACCTACGGATGCGTTTCGTTCAGCTGAGCAGCTCGACAGGATGATGAGCCAGCTCGAGGAAATCCAAATTCATGCGTAGTGTCACGAAAGTACTCGTCCTCTTGTTGGTTGGGTTCGCGGTTGGCGCGCTTGCGGCGCAGAACCGCGGCGAGTCGCCAACGGTGGCGATCGCGGAGTCCGCACCCGAGTCCGGGGCGCCGGCGCGGCTCGCGGCCCTGAGCGACGGCATAGTGACGCAAGTCGCGGGAGACTCTGAGGCCTGTGTGCGCTGCGCGTTGCCGGACTTCGCCAGTTTGGCGGCTCGCCTTCGGGACTCTGTCGTGAACATCTCGAGCGAAAACAAAGAGAGCGGCGGTGGATCGCGCGGCTTTCATGGCGCTCCGGGCGGGCCGGGTGGCCAAGGCGGGCCTGGCGGCCAAGGCGGGCCTGGCGGGCCGGGCGGGCCGGGTGGTGGCGACCCGCGTGAGTTCTGGGAGCCCTTTGAACGCTTCTTCGGCCCGATGCCGCGTCGCCAGCAGCCGCGCAAGAGCTTGGGCTCCGGCTTCATCTTCGACAAGAAGGGCTACATCCTCACGAACAACCACGTCGTCGAGAATTCAGATTCGATCAGCGTGAAGACGACCAATGGGGATGAATACAAAGCAGAGCTCATTGGTCGCGATCCGAAGACGGACATTGCCGTCCTCAAGATCAATGCGGATCACGACCTCCCGGCGATTCCGTTTGGCGACTCGGAGAAAGTACGAGTCGGCGAATGGGTGATGGCCATCGGCAATCCGTTTGGTCTCGAATTCAGCGTCACCGCGGGCATCGTCAGCGCGAAGGGTCGTTTCATCGGCCAGGGCAACTACGATGATTTCATCCAGACGGATGCGCCGATCAATCCGGGCAACTCGGGTGGCCCACTCCTCAACCTCGAGGGGCGCGTCGTAGGAATCAACACTTCGATCTTCAGCCGCAGTGGCGGCAACATCGGTATCGGCTTCGCCGTCCCGATCAACCTTGCCAAGGAGCTGATCCCGCAGCTTCGCGAAAAGGGCAAGGTCATACGCGGCTGGATGGGCGTGATGATCCAGAAGGTGACTCCGGACATCGCCGATTCCCTCGGGATGGAGACGGCCCAGGGTGCGCTGGTGGCCGACGTCGTGAAGGGTGGCCCAGCTGCGAACTCCGGCATCGAGGTTGGCGACGTGATCATCGACTTCGACGGTGATCCGGTCGAGGAGTCGACCGACCTGCCGCTCATGGTTGCGCGCATGCCGATCGGCAAGAGTGTGCCGGTCACGGTGATTCGCGACGGAGAGAAGACGACCATCGATCTCGAGATCGGTGAGATGAAGGATGAAGATCTGCAGATCGCGCAGGGCGAGTCTGAGGTTTACGGGCTCACCGTTCAGAACCTGACGCCCGAGATCGCGGAATCGCTTGGACTTGAAGCGGACGTGGCCGGTGTTCTCGTGTCGAGCGTCGAGGCGGGAAGCCCCGCCGCGGACGCGGGCTTGCGTCGTGGTGACGTGATCCTGGAGGTGAATCGCGCTGCGGTCGGCAACGTCGACGCGTACGTGGAGCAGGTGAAGAAGAGCGCTAAGGGGAAGAGCGTTCTCCTCTTGGTTCGACGCGGAGGGAACACGGTCTTCTTGGCTCTCAAGCCCACTGAAGAGTGAGGTAGCGCCGGCTCTCGAAAGAAATGCGACGTCTCAAGTCGCTGGCGATCGTCCTGCTGCTGTCCCTGGTTCCGATTGGGGCAGCAGCGGGGCTCGCCGTGATGGTCGGGTACCAGCACTACGCTCAGGTGGTTGACGAGAAGTTCGCCGGCCGCCGGTGGGACTTCCCGTCGCGCATCTACAGCGACGAGTTTCTTCTGCATCCGGGGCTCGACCTGGAGGCGGCCGGCGTGCCTCGGCGGCTCGAGCGCCTGCGCTATCGTACGGCCGAGGGTGCTCCTCGGGCGGGTGGAGAGTATCGCCGAACAGCGGGGGCTCTGGACGTGGCGCTGCGCGCCGGCGCGCGTGGCCGCGACGCGACCGAGCGGATCCGGCTGGTGCTCGTGGACGGCCGGGTCGCCGAGGTGCTCGATCTGGATACGGGAGAGGACCGTGGCGCCGTTTCGCTCGAGCCGGAAGAGCTCACCGGGATCTATCATGGCGAGTACGAGAAGCGTCGTGCGGTCCGCGTTGTCGACGTCGCTCCGATCTTGATCCGAGCGATTCTCGCGACCGAGGATAGTCGATACTTCGCCCACCACGGCGTCGATCTGGTGGGCGTCGGGCGGGCCCTCGTCGCGAACATCCAGGCGGGCGCAGTGCGGCAGGGTGGAAGCACCCTCACGCAGCAGCTCATGAAGAACTTCTTCTTGACGTCCGATCGCACCGTATCTCGGAAGCTTGAGGAGATGGCGATGGCGCTCGTCGCCGAGAGGCGTTACTCGAAGATGCAGATCCTCGAGAACTATTTGAACGAGATCTACCTTGGGCAACGCGGAGGTCGTGGGATCTTCGGCGTTGCCGAAGCGTCGAACTTCTACTTTGCGAAGGATCCGCGCGATTTGAAGACGGCGGACGCGGCGCTGCTCGCCGGGTTGATCCGCGCTCCGAACGCGTACTCGCCCTTCCGCTCCCCAGAGCGAGCGCGGGATCGGCGCGATGTGGTCTTGCGGCGCCTGCGCGAAGCCGGCGATCTCGACGAGAAGGCCTTCCAGGAGGCGCTCGCCAGTCCTCTGGATGTCGTGCTGCCTCGCCGGGACAGCAAGGATGCCGCCTTCTTCGTAGATTACGTGAAGCGGGAACTTGCCGATCGGTTCAGTGAAGAGGTCCTGACCACGGAAGGTCTCCAGATCTACACGACGTTGGATCCTCTGATGCAGGAGCAGGCTAGCGAGGCCGTACG
>JAJCZO010000043.1 GCA_029262355.1 Deltaproteobacteria bacterium | reverse complement strand
TAACGGATTGCCGTCTATCGGCGTTCGTCGCAAGGAACGGCGACGCAGGAATATAGGCAATCTTCCGAGGAGACGAGACGCGGCGACGGACGTCGAGGGGCGGCAAGGCGTTAACGCTATGTCGACGGCGGTGCACTAGGTGTGCACCGCTACTGCTGGAGTACGCCTGAGAACAGCGCCGCGCCCATCGTTCGGCAGGTGTTCGTGCACCGCACGGTTTCGCCGGGAGGCAGTTCGAGGCCGCTCGGATGCTCGACGCAACCGCTTCCATGTGACTCGAATGCCTTCTTGCCGAGCGTCTTGCCTTCACAGGTGACGCAGCTGTCGCCGCAAAATCGTGTGAGTACGAGCCGCGCGTCGGTTGGTACGGTGTACGCGGTGACCGACCCGGCAGCGGGGACCAGTGTCGTTTTCTCGAGAACGCGATGGTCGAGGGGGGAGAAGCTCTTTGTTCCCGCGAAGGCCGGAAGCGCCCAGAGGGCGAGGAGGAGCACGGCCGTGCCGAGAACGGGGCGAGGGAGAGTGGGCAAAGGTGGGAACTCCTTTTGGGGGTGGTGCGGTGAGGGTTCGAACCGTGCCGAGTGGCGTGGTTCGGATGAGGAGGCGACATCCTGCGGTCGCGGCGGAGACCAGTCAACGAGGTTTCTCGGTGCGGGGCGGGTGTTTCGTCCGGAACGAGTGTTCGAACGGACCGGATTGAACGATTGGGTCCGCGTGTCCTATGCTTGGGGCTGTGAATCGACTCTCGATCATGGCGCTCGCGCTGGCGTTGGCCCTCGGGCTCGCCGGATGTGGTGACTCCGCTTCCACCACTCCCTCGTCGCAAGACACTACACCGACCGCTCCAGCGCCACCCGAGCCGGAGCCGGAGCCGGAGCCGGAACCGGAGCCGCCCACATCGGCGAGCTTGACGCACGATTTCGGTACGTACGAGCTCGGCCCGGGCGAAGAGGTTGCGTCGCAGTGCGTGTCTTGGACGCTGAGCAACGACGAGGCGCTCTGGGTCAGCCAGGTCACGACGAGCAATTCCGGGGCGTTCCATCACTCCAACTGGTTCGTGGTCCCCGAAGACACGTTCCCCGGCCCGGACGGGTACTGGCGTTGCCGTGACCGCGAGTTCAGCGAGCTCGGCGCCGCCGTTGCGGGAACCGTGTTGTACGCTCAGTCGACGCAGTCGCAGATCGAGAGGCAGAGCTTTGTCGAAGGGGCGGCGATCAAGGTGCCGCCGCGTCACAAGGTGGTTGCCGGCGTCCACATGCTGAATCCGTCGTTTCGAGCCATCACGACGGAGTTCCGCATGAGTCTCGACATCATGCATCCGGCCGATGTCGAGGTGCTGCTGAAGCCGTTCCGTCTCAGCTACTTCGAGCTCGACATTCCGCCCAACAGTGAGGCGCGCTACACAGCCGAATGTGATCTCGACACGCTCGCCCGTGAGGTCACGGGCGGCCCGCTCGACATCCAGCTCTACTGGGTCCTGCCACACTACCACTATCGCGGAAACTACTTCCGCGCCGAGATCATTGGGGGGCCCCGCGACGGCGAAGAACTGCACACGATCGAGCGGTTCGATGCCGAAGCGAATGGGAGGATGTTCGATCCGCCCGTCGATCTGACCGGTGCGACGGGCATCCGCATGACGTGCGGCTTCGACAACCCCACCGACGAAGAAATCGGCTGGGGCATTGGTGATCAGGAGATGTGCGTGATGTTGGGCCTCGCCCGGATGGACGTGCTCTTGGACGCGTGGGTGGATGAGGATACCCACGGCGATGATGGCATCGAGGATGGGATCTTCCGCCGCAGTGGCCCGTGCGAGGGCCTCGCCGTGCCGCCCAACGCGGCCCAGGCCCCGCCGACGGCGGAAGAGATCGGTCGTCCACTCTACGTGCCGGAGACGCTTCCGGGAGACCTGGACCTCTCGCCAGTCCTGCCGTGTGTGGACGTTCCCGACACCGCGACTCCGGAGGCTCCGCTTACGTTCACGAGCATTCGAGAGACGGTGCTGACGCCGAGTTGTGGGTTCTCCGCTTGTCACGACTCCCAATCCCCCGTGGCCGGCCTGGACCTGGAGACGGATCCGCACGCTGCACTTCTCTCTCGTGGCGTCACGTCGGCGGACGTCGACATGCCTCTGGTGACCCCGGGCGACCCATCGCGTAGCTGGCTGTATCGGTTGATCTCCAACTGCGATCCAACGGACGATGGGGGACGGGTCGTGGCTTCGATGCCACGAAACGCGCCGACCCTTCTCGATCCGGCGGTCGTCGGGAAGGTGCGAGCTTGGATCGAAGCCGGCGCGCCAAACGACTGAGGCGCGAGCCGTGGACCTGAAGACCCTCAACTTCCTCGTTCGCCCGGATGCGGTGGGCACCGAGCATCGCATCGGGAAATTCTGGGAGGACCAATCGGTCGCGCTCGTCTTCTTGCGGCACTTTGGTTGACTGCACTGCCGCGAGCACGCCGCGCAGTTGCGCGAGCGCTACGAGGACTTCCGAAGCCGGGGGAGTGAAATCATCGCCGTCGGCACGGGAGACGTGCGCTACGCGCAGGATTTCGTGGAGCGAGAGGAGATTCCGTACCCCGTGCTGGTCGATGACGACGGCGCGGCCGCGAGGGCCGCAGCCGTCACCGTCTCGTCCTTTATCGGGATGTTCCATCCCCGGACATGGGGGCCGACGCGCGAGACTCTGCGGCGCGGGCATCGCGTCCACGCCGCGGGCAAACGCGTGACGCAGCTCGGCGCGAGTTTCGTGATCGCGCCAGGGCCGAGTCTCGCGTACGAGCACCTCGACGCCGACAGTACCGATCATGCACCGATCGACGAGATGCTGGCGGCGATCCCTCCGGCAATCTGAAGAGAGGGTTCGTCCGGGCCACGGATTTCGGTTGCCTCGGCGCCTTCGACGTACGAGGATCACAGTGTTCCGATGTCTTCCGAAGACCCGCCTCTTTTCTCGCTCCGTGTGCTGACGCAGTTCGCGAACGACGTCCGACGCGAAGAGTGGGATGCGTTGGTGGGTGACGGATCGCCGTTTCTCGAATGGGGCTGGCTTGCGTCTCTCGAGGAAGCCGGCTGCGTTGGGGGGGAGACTGGCTGGAGCCCGCAGCACCTCGCGCTCTACCAGGACGAACAGCTCGTCGCGGCGTGTCCTCTGTACTTGAAGACGAACAGCGAGGGGGAGTTCGTCTTCGACTACGCCTGGGCGAACGCGGCGTATCGGGGCGGGATCGAGTACTACCCGAAGATGCTGGTGGCGATTCCGTTCACGCCGGCAAGTGGGATTCGCTTTCTCGTTGCGCCGCACTTGGATCGCGGGGGAATCATTCGGGCTCTGGGCAAGGCGCTTCGCGACCTCTGTCACGAGCACGAGATCTCGTCGGTCCATGTGAATTTCTGTGAGGAGGACGAGGCCGATGCGCTTGCCGACGTGGGCTTCGTCGAGCGGAAGGGCTTTCAGTACAAGTGGCGCAATCACGGCTACGAGTCGTTCGACGACTATCTGAGCGCGCTCCGTCACAAGCGTCGCAAGGAGATCAAGCGCGAACGGCGAATTCTCCATGATCAGGGGATCGAGATCTCGGCGCTGGTGGGCGACGAGATTCCCGACGAAGTCTACCCCGAGATCTACCGCCTCTACCTCACGACGGTCGACAAGTACGCCTGGGGGCGTCGCTACCTCACCGAGTCATTCTTCGATCTGCTCAAGGAACGGTTTCGCCAGAACCTCTGCTTCCTCGTTGCACGCCGTCAGGGCGAGGTGGTCGCAGGTACGTTCAACGTCCAGAAGAGCGGCGCATTGTACGGTCGCTATTGGGGCACATACCAGGAGATCCGCCATCTCCACTTCAACGTTTGCTACTACGCGACGATCGAGCATTGCATCGCGACTCGTGTCGAGCGGTTCGAACCCGGCGCCGGTGGAGAGTTCAAATGGCTACGGGGGTTCGACGCGGAGGCGACCCGCAGCATGCACTACTTGCGCGACCCCCGTCTGGGCGAAGCCGTCAGCCGGTACCTCGACGGAGAACGCGAAGAGGTCTCACGCGTCATCAATTCCATGGGTGAGCGAAGTCAGCTCAAGACCCGCGAGTAGCTGCGTCGCTCAGTACGCGTCGAAGCCTCCGCCGTCGAAGCCGCCACCGTCAAACCCGCCCTCGTCGAAGCCCCCGCTCGGCATGCCCATCGACGGCAGGGTGACGGCTTGTGGTGGCGGACTCGGTAGATTCTCCGGCGGCAGGTCGATGTCGGGATTTCCGCCGCCGCCCACGTGGGCCGGATACCCATAGCCGTACCCGCCATGCCCCCAGTATGGACTCCCCACGCCCACGCTCGTATAGATGGCGGGGCCTTGGCGGTATCCGGATCCGCACGCCGAAAGCAGGATCGCGATCAACAGCGTCGTTACACCGATGCGAAATCTTCTCATCGCGCATCTCCTTTCGATGCTCGAGATTGGATGCCGATCGCGCCGCCCTCGGGGTCCTGGAGAATCGCCGCCTCTTTGGTCTGTGCGATCACCTTGCCGCCGAGACCGGCGGCACGGCGCGCGGTCGCGGTCACATCTGCGACGCGAACGTACGGCAGCCAGTTCGCCGTCACGTCTTTCCAGGGCAGCTTTACGAGACCACCGGTCACGACGCCCGAGCGGCCAAGAAGAGTCTGCGTCGATCCGTCGGGTTCCTGCACTGTGGCCACATCGAGGCCCGCGACCCGCTTGTAGAATCGAGCCGCGGCCTTCGTGTCGTGGGTCCACAGATCGACCCAGAGGATCTCTCCAACTTGGGCCGGCGCCGGTGCGGGGTCGCCCTTTGATGCATGCAGCAGCGCGATCGGCGCGCCTTCCCCGTCGGTGATCACGGAGACCCGGCCGCGGTCAGGCGCCCACTGCGGCTTGAGCAGCACGCGGCCGAGCGCACTCGCAGCCTCGCGGCTCGCGCGATCGACGTCGGAGACGGAGAGGTACATGAGCCAGATCGCTTCGCCTTCGCTGTCCTGCTCGTCGCGCTCGATGAGTCCGCCGATTGGCTTGGTGCCCGAAGTGATCGTCCGGTACTCGTCGTCGGCCGTTTTCTGGAACGTCCACCCGAAGAGCGGCCCGTAGAAGGCTTCGGCCTCGTTCATGTCGGCGGTGAGAAGATCGATCCAGACGATCCGACCCGGAGTATGCGCGGAACCCGGGCTCGTGGGCAGCGCGGGAAGGAGCGGCGGGTCGATCTCGCTACAACCTGTCGCGAGAACCAGCATGATGGCGGCGGACCGCCACCAGCGGCGCGAGGGGTGCTCGGGCTTCCTGAGATCTCCCATCTTCCGACAACTAGTGCCAGACGCTTCTCACCACAAGCGTCGCGGTGCTCTCGGGGGTGTCCTCAGGCCAGGTAGGCTTGGAGATCCGACTCGATCAGGTCTACGGACTCGTTCCAGAAGCTGGGTGCTTCGAGGTCGACTCCGAGGTGCTCTCGCGCGACCTGTTCTGCTGGCGCGCTTCCGGTCGCGCGCAGCAGGGCCTCGTATGTCGGCAGGAAGCTCGGCCCTTCCCGCTTTGCGCGGGCGAAGATGCCGAGACTGAAAAGATACCCGAAGGTATACGGAAAATTGTAAAAGCTGAGGCCCGTGATGTAGAAGTGCAGCTTCGACGCCCAGAACCATGGGTCGAGCTCGTCCTCGGCGAGCGCGTCACCGTACCAGCTCCTTTGCGCTTCGAGCATCAGCTCGCAAAGTCGCTCGGAGCCAAGTTCGCCCTTGGCACGTTCTTCGTACAGCCGGCTTTCGAACTCGAACCGCATCGGGATGTTCAGGAGGAACGCGGCGGCATCTTGCAGCCGGCCGTCGAGGACCGCACGCTTGTCTGCTGCGCTTGCTGAATCGTCGCTCAATACCGCCTCGATGACGAGCTGTTCAGCGAAGGTGGAGGCCGTCTCCGCCAACGTCATGGGATACACGCGTGACCACGGACGCATCTTTCGCATTACCCAGGCATGCCAGGCGTGACCGAGTTCATGGGCCAGTGTCGAGACGTCGCCGAGTGCGCCATCGTAGGTCATGAAGATGCGAGATTGTCCAATCACCGACGACGATGAACAGAATCCGCCGGGGCGTTTGCCGGCGCGCGGTTCCCAGTCGATCCACTTTTGGTCGAAGGCCATCTCGGCGAATCTCGCCATCCCCGGATAGAACCGCTCGAAGGCGGCGACGACGCGGCCGCGTGCTTCGTCGAAGGCGACGCGTGTGGGTGGTTCGCCGGGTGCCGGTGCCTCGAGGTCCTGGAACCCGAGCCGATCGCGGCCGGCACGCCGCGCCTTCTCCCGCAGGAACCGTCGCGGGATCTCGGCTCGCTCGCGCGCGACGCCGAACATCGCGTCGAGCGTGCGTCGAGACACGGAGGAGTCGAATAGCGCCGGGTCGAGAAAGTGGTCCACGCCGCGGCGTTGGTACAGGGTGAGCCGGGTACCGGAGATTGCGTTGAGGCAGGCAGCCGTCGTGTCGGCCACGCTCTCCCATGCGGCGTTTGCGCCTCGAAGGGCGGCTCGGCGCACGTCGGGATCGCTGTCGCCCAGCAGGCTTCGGGCGCGTGACACCGGAAGGCGTTCGATGGGTCTTCCCGGCGCTTCGAGGTCGAACTCGAGTGTTCCGGAGACCTGGTCGTACAGCCGTCCCCAGGCCGAGAGCCCCGTGACGTCGAGCTCGGCGGCGAGCGTCTCGAGGTCGGTCGTCATGCTGCATCGGGCGCGGTCGCGTGTCCGTCGCAGGAAGTGCGTGGCCGTCGCCAGCTTCGCGGACGCCAGCAGGCCCTCGAAGTCGCCGTCCGGCGCGTCTCGAAAC
>JAJCZO010000042.1 GCA_029262355.1 Deltaproteobacteria bacterium | reverse complement strand
GCCGACGAGTCAGGAGACCTAGCCCAGCGCGGCCGATGCTCGAGGCCCTCCGGGATGGGAGGGCACGGGGTCTCCTATCTTCATAGACGGACGAAATTGCCGACCGGGCGTGCTCCCGTGGCGGCGAGCATTCCTGGCGTGCGCGGTTCTGATCGCCCCGCTCATCTCGGGCTCGAGCTTCGCCCAAGGCGGGGGCGCAACCGTTCCAGCCCAGGATACGACGACCCTGGAGTCCGCGCCGGCGCGCGAGGCGCCGGTCGACATCGAGAGCCTCGAGGTCTCGGGCGAGTCGCTCCACACCGTCGCCGACGCAACCGCGTTCGCGACGATCATCGAAATCGATCGTCAAGCACAGGAATTCAAGACCGTCGCCCAAGTCCTCTCCGAGACGGCAGGCCTGCAAGTGCGTCGCTTCGGCGGCCTCGGAGACTTCGCAACCGTGTCGGTCCGCGGTGCAAGCTCGGGACAAGTCCGCATCTACTTCGACGATGTTCCGCTGACTCGAGCGCGCAGCGAAACCGTCAACCTGGCCGACCTTCCGCTCGAACCGCTCCAGCGCATCGAGGTGTACCGGGGCACGACGCCTCTCTCGATCGGCGCAACCGCCCTAGGCGGCGTGATCAACATGATCACGAAGGATCCCAGCGAAACGCCATCGATCGCGTTCCTCGCCGGTGGCGGGTCGTTCGGAACGCGCCAGGCGAGCCTCACCGCGTCGGGGATGCTCGGAGATTGGGGACTCCTCGGCTCCTTCAACTACCTCGGATCCGAAGGTGACTTCCCGTTCGACGACGACAACGGCACGCCAGTGAACCCGCACGACGACGAACGAGTGCGACGAGAGAACAACGCCTTCAACTCCGGCGACGTCATCCTCAAGGCCGTGCGACAGATCTCCTCACGGGCTCGTCTCGTCGCACTGAACGAGTTCTTCATCAACGACCAGGGCGTACCCGGCATCGGCGCGTTCCAGTCCAAAACCGCGAACCTCTTCGACATACGCAACCTGAGCTATCTCCGCTTCGAGGGCGACGGCCTCGAGAACCTACCGACCGAGTTCGATACGACCCTCTTCTTCATCTACGAAGAGGAGCGCTTCGACGACGTCGACGGCGACATCGGGCTACTGCGCCGCAAGACTCGCTTTCGCACGTTTGCTGCGGGCGCCAACGCGCACGGCGCCGAGACCTTCGGCGACCACCTCCTCGAGGGACGGATCGATCTCGGCGGCGAGGTGCTCGTGCCGCGTGACTTGATCACACCCGACCCGATGGACGTCACTCAATCGCGGATCTCGTTCGACATCGGCGTGGGTGACACGTGGAGCCTCTTCAACGACGTTCTCCTGCTCGACGGGCAGTTCCGGTACGAGATGATCCACGACGACTTCGGCGGGTTCGTCGACGCGAACGCCCAGATCACCGACGAGTCGAGTGGCGGCACCCACAGTCTGTTCACCCCGCGAATCGGCGCCCGCTACACCGCTCTCCCCTGGCTTTGGCTCAAGACGAACGTGGGCCGCTACGGGCGCTTCCCCAACTTCTCGGAACTCTTCGGCAACCGCGGCTCGATCGTCGGCAATCCCGATCTGGAACCAGAGAAGGGGTGGAACCTCGATTTCGGCGCAGACGCGCAGCCGGCATCCTGGGGCCCCCTCGACGGCCTGCGCGCCGAGACCGTGTTCTTCTGGCGCGACGTCGACGACCTGATCCTTCTCATCCAGAACTCCCAACGCACCTCGGTGCCCCGCAACATCGGCAGTGCCCGGATCTGGGGGATCGAGATCTCGACCGCGTTCGAAGCCTGGGAACGGGTCGGCTTCACGGCGAACTACACCTACCAGGACGCGCGCGACCAGAGCGATGCGCCGTCGCGCAACGGCAAACAGCTGCCCGGCATTCCACAGAACGAGGCCTACCTGCGTGCCGACTACCACCCATGGGAGATCGTTCCGTTCTACGAACTCTCGTTCGCATCGGACAACTTCCTCGACCGAGCAAATCTGATCGAGGTGCCGAGTCGCCTGATCCACTCCCTCGGCCTTCAGTACAGTCTTCCCTGGACGCCTCTCACGCTCACGTTCGAGGCGCGCAACCTCACCGACAACCAAATTGAAGACGTCGCGGGCTTTCCCCTGCCGGGACGCTCGTTCTTCGGCACCGTCGCCTATCGATGGAACGGTGCCACGCAGGAGGATTCATGAAGAGATTCGACAAGACGGCCCAGTTCCTTTCCATCCTCGGCCTCGCGGCCACCATTGCAGCCTGCGGTGGAGGCAGCGACGGAGACAACGGCGACGATGGGGGCGGCGGCATCCCCCCCTCGATCGAGCGCTCTGCCGTCGTGCTGACGACAGACTTCAGCAGCAGCTCGCTCGCATCGATGCCGGTGGCCGACCCAACCGCGGCGACAGTCGACGGCCAGACGCTCCACAGCGACTCTGTGGCACGCGCGTTCGGTTCTACGGTATATGTCATCAACCGCTTCGGCGCCGACAACATTCAAGCGCTCGACGCGGCGAACGACTACGCCACCCTGTGGCAATGCTCGGTCGGCAACGGCAAGAACCCGCACGACATCGTTCTCGCCTCCGATGAGAAGGGCTACGTCACACTCTACGCCGGAGGCGTCGCAGTCGTGAACATGAACCCGAGCGCCGACTGTTCAGACTTCGTACAGAAGGAGATCGACCTCTCCTCACTCGCCGATAGCGACGGCGTCGCAGAGCCCGATCGCATGGTGATCGTCGACGGCAAGCTCTACGTGAGCTTGCAGCGCCTCGTGAACTTCGCACCGAGCGACTCCAGCGCGCTTGCCGTGATCGACACGAGTTCCGACACTCTCACCGGGAGCATCGCTCTCTCGAGCCCAAACCCGTTCGGAGAGACCAAGGGCCTTCCGCTCGACCCCGACAGCGGGAAGATTCTGGTCGCGGAGATCGGCAACTTCGGAGTTCTGGACGGCGGCATCGAGCGTATCGATCCGGCAACCGGCACTGCTGAGGGCCACTTCGTGACCGAGGCCGACCTGGGCGGTGACATCAACGACTTCGTCGTCATCTCGGGCAGTCGCGCCTACGCGATCGTCTCCGATGCCGACTTCAACAACAGCCTCGTGCGCTTCAACCCCGCGACTGGAAACGTCGAGGCCACCCTCGCCACCGGCCCCTCGTTCCTACCCGACGTCGAGTACGACCCCTCGACCGATCAGCTCTTCCTCGCGAGCCAGGATTTCTCGACGCCCGGCATCCGCGTCTTCGCGGCTGACGACTCCGAAGTGACGTCGTCTCCGATCGACACCGGCCTGCCGCCGTTCAACATCAACTTCGTGGAGTAGAGGGCTCCTGTCTGTTCTCAGAACTCGTCCACGCCGGAAATCACTCGACTTCTCGGTGCCGCCCAATCGGTGGCGGGCTTGTCGCACCATCCGTGATCGAGCAGGATCAGTCTCGCGATGGCCTCGGTCCTGCCCTACCTCAACCTGATCGCCCACTTCCTCCGAGCGCTCTTCCGCAGCAAGCACGAACAGGCCATCCGCGAACTCGCCCTCCGCCAACAGCTCGCCGTCTATCACCGGACGCTACCCCGGCCGCGCCTGGAACCGATCGATCGAGCCTTCTGGGTTGCGATGCGTCGGTGGTCGAGCCGATGGGCGGAAACCCTGGTGGTCGTGAAGCCGGAGACCGTCATTGGCTGGCACCGCGCAGGATTCAGGCTCTACTGGCGGCGAATCTCGCGACCAGGGCCGGGTCGGCCGAAAATTCCGACGGAAGTTCGCGACCTCATCCGGCGAATGGCCCAAGAGAACGGCTGGGGTGCTCGTCGGATCCATGCCGAGCTGGAGAAGCTGGACATCCGGCTCGGCCTGGCCACAGTGTCGCGATACCTACCCAAGCGACCGTCCGACCCACGCGCACGGCAAACCTGGCGGACATTCCTATCGAACCATCGGGGTGCGATCGCGGCGATGGACTTCATGGTCGTACCAACGGTTTGCTTCGAGCTTCTGTCCGTCTGGTTCCTCATCGAGCACGGATCCCGCCGTATCGTCCACTTCAACGTCACGACGCACCCGACGTCGGCGTGGGTCATCCAACAGCTTCACGAATCCTTCCCGGAAGACTCGGCACCGCGCTTCGTCATCCATGACCGAGACACGATCTTCGGTGCTCGGGTGGACGCTGCCATCAGATTCCTCGAGGCCGAGCCGACCCAAACGGCCTACCGCAGCCCGTGGCAGAACGCCTACGCGGAGCGATGGATCGGAACGTGCCGCCGCGAGCTACTCGATCGTGTCATCGTTCTCGACGAGCAACATCTGAAGCGCCTGCTCTCTACCTACGTGGACTACTACAACGCGGACCGTGTTCATACGCGCACCCGAGACGCTCCGTCCGGGCGACCGACGGAGCCACGTCTCTCCTCGACGGCACAGGTGATCGCCCTGCCACGCGTCGGTGGCCTCCAGCATCGTTACACGTGGGCGGAGGCTGCGTGATCGGGTCGCGGACGGGTTCTGAGAACGCACACCAGCCGGTTCGTCCGAGTACGTCGGAAGCTACGATGCCCGCGACACATGGGCGAAGCCCTCAAGGAGGGCCGCCCGCCACGGGTAGCGAAGGACCCCTCCAGTGCCGAGAGCGACTCGGCGGAATCTTGAACCACTACTACGGGGGACGGCGTAGCTACGCGGGCCGAGTTCTCGGACAGAACGACGTCCGGCTTGATGCGATGGTGCTGGCGTCGGCGCTGCGAACGGATCGGCACTGCTTCCGGGCGCTGGAAGCGCGATGATCCATTGGTCATCGAATTACGCGAACGGTCGCGGATGGGAGTGACCTCGAGCTCGAAGACGACCCTGCTCTCAGGAAGATCGCTGCCTGCGACTTGACAAATGGTGCGGAGCCCCCGCGGCAGCTCGACGGAACCACACCGGCGGACCGGTCGCGCCAGATCGGGTGTCAGTCGGTCACGGGCAGGAACTCGACGTTGCCAGTCGCGACGTCATGCATGGCCCCGACGATCTCGATGGCCCCGTCCTGCTCGAGCCCGCGCAGGACCTCGCTCCGTGTCCGGATCTCTTCGATCGAGTGGAAGACGTTGTTGACGATCGTGCGTTCAACGAACTCCGGGCCCGACGTCGCCAGATCGCTCGACTCGCGTATCGTCGCGTCGACCGCCGGCTGAAGTCGACACAGGAGCTTCGTGAGGTTTCCCAGCTTCACTCCGTTGCACGCGCCCGTCACGGCCCCGCAACTCGAGTGTCCAAGAACGACCACGAGCTTCGAGCCGACGACCTGGCACGCGTACTCCAGGCTTCCGAGAACGTCATCGTTCACGCAGTTGCCCGCCAGGCGAATGCTGAAGGCGTCCCCCAGGCCCAGATCGAAGATCAGCTCGGCCGAAGTCCGCGAGTCCATACAGCTGAGGATCGCGGCGAACGGCCACTGTCCGTCGCTGGTCTCGCGGACCTGGCGACGCAGGTCGCGCTCCCCCCGTTGCCCTTGGACGAAGCGGTCATTGCCCTCGCGCAGGAGGTGCAACGCGCTCTGCGGCGTCAGCGACGCCAACGATTGCTGGTTCTGTGTCTGGATCATCGGCGGTATCGTGCCTCTAGAGTGACGCCTGGAACGGTCTCCGGCGGGCGTTCGATTCTCTCGACCGTGATGTCACGAGCCAGCGACGAGTCCTCGAACTCCGAGATGGCTTCGAGGACGTCCTGGTCCACATGGAAGGAACTGGAACTGTCGATGCGCACGTGAACTCCGTTCGGGAGTTCGGCGAGCGATCGGATGATCGCGCCCTTGTTCATGAAGGTGACCTCCTCCGCCAATCGCATCGATACGACGTGGCGGCCGGTCGGGAAGTCGCTCTCCGAGATGTGTAGGAAATGCGAGTTCATGTAATTGCGGGACAGGATGAGGAACATCGCGACGGCCATGCCTAGCCCGATGCCGATCAAGAGATCGGTCAGCACGATGCCGACGATCGTGACGATGAAGGGTGCGAACTGATTGGCCCCGCGCTCATACATGTCCTTGAAGAGGCTTGGCTTCGCCAGCTTGTAGCCGACGACGAAGAGGATGCTCGCGAGCACCGCGAGCGGGACCAGATTCAGAACCGTCGGTAGAACGACGACCGCGACGAGAAGCAAGACGCCGTGGAGGATGGCAGTGAGCTTCGTGCGGCCACCAGACTGAATGTTGGCAGAGCTTCGCACGATGACCTGCGTGATCGGCAGCCCACCGATCAGCCCGGATACGATGTTGCCGCACCCCTGAGCAACGAGTTCGCGATTGGCTGGCGTGACACGGCGCTGCGGATCGAGCTTGTCGGTTGCGTCGACGCACAGGAGAGTCTCGAGGCTTGCGACGGCCGCGAGCGTTGCGGCGGTGAGGTAGATGGTTGGATTGGCGAGCTGGGCCCAATCCGGAAACGTGAGCATCCGTCCGAAATCGGACCATTGGGTCGCAACGGGGACGGTTACGAGATGGCTGCTCTCTAGTGCCATGCTTGGTGCGAGCATCGAGGCGACCGCCTGGAAGCAGATGCCGAAAGCCACAGCGACCAAGGGGCCCGGGAGGCTGCGAAGGATCGGAAGCCGCCGCGGAAAGCCTCCTTCCCAAAGCAGAAGAATGAGGAGGGCTGCCGCCGACACGAACATCGCGCTGGGCTCGAGGTCACCCAGCGTGGCTCCCAGTGCGGAAAGCGTGGTCTCACCGTCCGGCTGCATGAAGGCCAGGTCGCCCTCGGGGTCGCTATCGTGTCCGAAGGCGTGCGGAATCTGCTTCATGATGATGATGATGCCGATTCCCGCCAGCATGCCTTTGATGACCGACGACGGGAAAAAGTACGCAATCACGCCGGCCTTCGCGGCACCCAGCGCGATCTGAATCACCCCGGAGAGTACGACCGCAACCAAGAACGCCGAGAAACCCAGGGTTTGCACGGCGCCGAAGACGATCACCGCCAGGCCCGCTGCCGGACCCGACACGCCGAGCGGCGACGCGCTGATGCTCCCGACGACGATACCGCCAACGATGCCAGCGATGAGGCCAGAGAAGAGCGGTGCTCCGCTCGCGAGCGCAATGCCCAGACACAGCGGAACCGCCACAAAGAAGACCACGAGGCTCGCAGGAGCGTCGTGGCTGATTTCACTGAGAGGTGACTTCATCGAAAGGATCTCCGGACGCCGGCGGGCCTACGAAACCCCCGGTCGTCGGCCGAGGCAGACGCTGCACGGATGACTCGGCTACCTTGAGCAGGCAGCCGAGATCGGTTCGCGACCTCGGCTAGTTGGCTCGCGCGGCGCTCTTCCCGCCACGACGTCGCGGCGAAGACTCCAGGTCGATCAGGTCGATCAGGTCGCCGACCGTTCGGTGGTCTTCGATGGGGTGACGGAGCTTCACGGTTTGCTTGATGGAGTAGCTATTGCGCCGCCCTTCGCGGTGCCGCGAGATGACGCCCGCTGCTTCCATTTCCGAGAGTAGACGGTGGACGGCCCGCTCCGTGATTCCGACACGTTCGGCCAAATCGCGCAGGCGCGCTTCGGGATCCTGCGCCAAGGCGAGCAAAATGTGGCCGTAGTTCGAGAAGAAGGTCCAGTGGTGGCTCTTGTCACGCTCCATCAGGGGACCCGGCGCTGATGTATCAGCTTTCATGCCCACGACTTCATACCCCGACGTCATTCACATGACAAGAGATCCCGGAAAATATTTTCCAGTGATATGTTGCCGTGTTTGCAGGTCTACGGTCGACCGGGTTGAGGGGGCTCGGCTCAATACTGGAAAATTTTAGACGACGCGTTGGCGGACCTCGACCTCGACGCTCGCCGTCGGACGCAGGAGGTCCTGGTCTCTCCGGAAGCACCGTGGACCGTAATCACGAGTTCGGCGGGCACGATGTACCGACGTGACCTTCACCTTCTGAAAACACCCATCGCTGCGCAGACACCGGCCGCTCCTTCCGGTTGACGGCTGTGCGTTCTCAGAACCCGTCCGCGATCCGATCACGCAGCCTCCGCCCACGTGTAACGATGCTGGAGGCCACCGACACGTGGCAGGGCGATCACCTGTGCCGTCGAGGAGAGACGTGGCTCCGTCGGTCGCCCGGACGGAGCGTCTCGGGTCCGCGTATGAACACGGTCTGCGTTGTAGTAGTCCACGTAGGCAGCGAGGAGTCGCCTCAGGTGTCGCTCGTCGAGCACGATGACAGGATCGAGTAGCTCTCGACGGCACGTCCCGATCCATCGCTCCGCGTGGGCATTCTGCCACGGGCACCGGTAGGCCGTGTGGATTGGCTCAGGGTCGAGGGCCTGGATCGCCGCATCGACGCGAGCGCCGAAGATCGTGTCTCGGTCATGTATGACGTAGCGCGGTGCCGACTCGTCCGGGAAGGACTCGCGGAGCTGTTGGATGACCCACGCAGACGTCGGGTTCTTCGTGACGTTGAAGTGGACGATGCGTCGAGAGCCGTGCTCGATGAGGAACCAGGCGTAGAGAAGCTCGAAGCGAACTGTTGGTACGACCATGAAATCCATCGCGCCGATTGTATCCCGGTGGTTCCGAAGGAAGGTCCTCCAGCGTTGCCGCTGGCGCGGGCCTGACGGCCGCTTGGGCAGGTATCGTGACACCGTTGCCAAACCGAGCTGGACGTCGAGCTTCTCCAGCTCGGCATGGATCCGACGAGCACCCCAGCCGTTCTCCTGGGCCATTCGCCGGATG
>JAJCZO010000041.1 GCA_029262355.1 Deltaproteobacteria bacterium | reverse complement strand
ACTACAACATGTGCACACGTGGCGGCGGGCACGGCTCGAACCGCGCGATCGTACTCGCCCCGTCGACGGGACAAGAAGCGGTCGAGACCGCGTATCGCGCGTTCTACCTGGCCGAAAAGTGGCGCCATCCCGTCATGATCTTCGGGGACTTCATCCTGAGTCACACATCCGAGACAGTCACGTTCGAGCCCCCGGAAGACACGACCGGACCGTTACCCGAAAAGAACTGGGCGACCAACGGTGCGCGCGGGCGAGCCCCGCGACTCCTCACCTCGCTAGGAATGCGCATCTCCGAAGACCCCGACGGGAACCCGCTTCCAAACGGCCAGACCCGCACCGACGTGACCGCCCCCATGCGCATCGCCGTGAGCCGCCACAAGGAAATCGCCGAAGTGGAGACGCGCGTCGAAGCGGAATGGCTCGAGGACGCCGAGATGGTCGTGAGCGCCTTCGGCGTGCCGGCACGCTTTGCTCGCTACGCCGCCAAGCTCGCACGCGACGACGGGATGAAGATCGGGTTCGTGCGGCCGTACTCGCTCGTCCCCTTTCCGTCCGACACATTCCGCGAGGTCGCGGAGCGCGGCATCCCGATCACGGTCTTCGAAAACAACGCTGGCCAGATGGTGCAGGACGTCCGGCTCGCGGTCGAGGGCCGCGCCCCGGTCCATTTCATCGGCGGGATCTCGATGGACAGCTCAGGCTTCGGCGTTGGTCCGGAGATCGACGCCCTGCACATCCTGGAACGTTTGCGCGAGGTCTACGCCGGGCGTAGCGCCGCCTGAAGAGGAGCACGCATGAGCACCGACATGCAGAGAGTCTTCACCCGCTCGCCCTTGCTCGGCACGAACACCCACTCCCTGTGCCCGGGCTGCGGCGAACCCAGCGCAATCCGGGTCCTGATGGAGAACATCGAGGAGATGGAAGAACGCGAGAACACCGTCTGCGTACTCGGCATCGGTTGCTACACCGCGTTCGCTGCGCTGATGGAGATCGATTGCCAGCAGGCGATGCACGGCCGGGCCCCGGCCCAAGCCACCGGCATCAAGCGAGTCCTGCCCGATCGACTCGTGTTCACACTACAGGGCGACGGAGACATGGTGACCGAAGGCATCCAGGAAGTGATCCATGCTGCGGCCCGCGGAGAGAATATCACTGCCATCTGTCTCAACAACGCCGCATTCGGCGAGACCGGTGGACACATGACGGCCACGTCGGTCGTCGGACAAAAGACGAAGAGCACGCTCGGCGGCCGCGATCCCAAGATCCACGGCCACCCCATTCGGCTGCCCGAGATGCTGAAGGACTTCGACGGCGTTGCGTACATCGCGCGCGGCACCGTGCACACGCCGGTCGGCGTGAAGAAAACGAAGAAGCTCCTGCGGGCCGCACTCGAAACCCAACGTCAGGGCCTGGGCTTCTCGTTGGTGGAGATCGTCACGATGTGTCCGACGGGCTGGTTCGTGCCGACCGCGGACGGCCCCCGGTTCCAGGAAGAGAATCTCCTGCCGATCTTCCCGGTCGGCGAGCTGAAGCGACCGCCCGGACTGTGAGCGAACTGCAGCCCGCCTGGGCCGACGCCGTCCGCGCGCTCGCGGACCGGGCCCCACCGTGGATGCACGAGCGTGCGAGCGCCGAGCTTCACATCGGCGGGTTCACCCAGACGCGGCTCGAGACCCCTGTACTGCAAATGTCCGATCTCGACGACCCCGATGCCGCCCGCCGTACCACCGTATTCTTCCTTGCGGTGGCTCTCGCCAGCGGCGCGGCCGTCGCCCGCGTACAATGCGCTCGCGAAACCGCACCGAACCTGATCGGCACGACCCGCGACGCGCTCGGCGATACGGTCGATCACATCGACGACGAGAACGTGTCGCTGATGCGCTACTTTGACGTGTTCTTCAAACCCGCCGCTGATGTGTCCTCCGCGGACGGGATGAGCGTGGCCGATGCGCTCCGCCGTGTACTCGACGACTGAGCCAGTAGGCGTACGTCGATCGATTCGTATACGGTTCGTCGGATGGCGAGCCCTTCCGAGCCCCGCAGCGAATACGAATACCGCCGCGACGCACGTCGCGCCGCGCTCGCAACCGCCGATGGGCGACATCGCCAGGTTTCGCGCCTGCGCCTGATCACCGCGATCGGTGGCCTCGCCCTCGCCTGGGCCTCGCTCGACCGAGAGGTGTTCTCGGGCACTTGGTTGTGGGTACCCGCCTTCGCGTTCGTCGGCCTCGTCGTTTGGCATGAGCGTGTAAAGAAGGCTCAGGATCGCGCCCGTCGAGCGACCGAACTTTACGACGCGGGGCTTGCCCGCCTCGACGGGCGGTGGCGCTCGTGTGGCCCCCAGGGCGACGACTTCGTTCCCGAGGGACATCTCTACGCAAGCGACCTCGACCTTTTCGGCGATGGCTCTCTCTTCCAACTGCTCAGCCGCGCCCGCACCAGACACGGGGAACGCCGGCTCGCAGGGTGGCTGCTCAGCCCGTCGCCCCCGGAGGACATCCTCACGCGGCAGGAGGCGGTCGACGAGCTGCGTCCTCGCCTAGACCTCCGTGAAGATCTCGCGCTCGCGGGCGAGGAACTGCGGGCAGCCGTCGACGCGGACCGCCTTGCCGCCTGGGGCCAGGCGGCACCCGTGCTCCCCTCGCCTGCAGTCCCGGTCGTGGCGGCACTCGCATCCGCGGCGACCATCGTCACCTTCGCCCTCTATGCCTACCAGCGAATTCCGGGCTGGCCGCTGGTCGCGGCGGTCGCCCTCCAGGCTGGTTTCTTCTTCCTAGTGCGCGCTCGAGTCACCGAGGCATTGCGCGGCGTAGATCGCGCGGCGAGCGACCTCGGACTTCTGAGCGATCTCGTCCAGCGCCTCGAGAGGGAGCCGATGACGTCCCGGAGGGGTGCCGAACTGCAAACCGGACTTCGGACCGGCGGCAGCCCTGCGAGCGCAGCGATCCACAACCTGCGACGACGACTCGAGGTCCACGACTCCGGTCGCAACCTCCTCTTCATGCCCGTCGCGATCGTGCTCCTGTGGCAACTACACGGGGCGTGGTGGATCGACCGGTGGCGTGCACGGTTCGGACCAGCCGTTGCCGCGTGGCTCGACGCCGCCGGCGAGATCGAAGCGTTGTCGTCGCTCGCGAGCCACGCATACGAGCATCCCGAGGACGCCTTCGCAGAGATCACGTCGGGGGATGCCTGCTTCGAGGCCGAGGATCTCGGCCATCCGCTCCTGGCCGTCACGCAATGCGTCCGCAACGACGTCGCGTTCGGCGATGCGGCGCAAGCGCTGATCGTCAGCGGCTCGAACATGTCGGGGAAAACCACGCTCCTGCGTGCGGTCGGCACGAACGCGGTCCTCGCGCTCGCCGGCGCCACGGTGCGGGCCCGGCGCCTGCGACTCTCCCCGCTCTGTATCGGCGCTTCCATCCGCACGCAGGACTCCCTGCTCGACGGCCGCTCCCGCTTCCAGGCCGAGATCGATCGGATTCGCGATGTCATGAATCGCGCCAACGCCGAACCTCCCCTGCTGTTCCTCCTCGACGAGGTGCTCGCGGGCACGAACTCGCACGACCGCAGGATCGGCGCCGCAGCAATCGTTCGGGGCCTCCTCCAGCACGACGCAATCGGTCTCGTCACGACTCACGACCTGGCGCTTGCCGAGCTCGACACTGCCGGGACCGGCACCATCGAGAACGTCCACTTCGAAGACCACCTCGAGGACGGGCAGATGACGTTCGACTATCAGATGCGCCCGGGCGTCGTACGACGCAGCAACGCGATCGAGCTCATGCGCTCGGTTGGCCTTCCCGTCTGAACAAACGACGACGCAACCTTGGGTGGGCGACCGGCACGACGAGGGCCAGCGTGAGAACGGTCGTCGCGACCCAGAACGTCGTCGAGCCCACATCGGTAAGCGTCGCACCGAAAAATGAGTAGGCTCCCGCACGAACCATGCTGCCGAAGACGACTCCCACCATCAGCGGGGCAAGCCGCACCGACGACATCCCCGCGGCCCACGAGACCAGCGTCATGGGACCCGCCGGATACGCGATCGTCATGAACACCAAGAGCGGCCCGGTCGACTCGACGTAGCGATCCAAGGTCGGGTACCGGTGGGCGATATGCGCCCGCACCTTCTCGCCACCAAGACCTCGCGCGAGCAGGAACGAGACCACGGCCGAGCCAGCCAGTCCGATCGTGCCCAAGGCCGTCCCGACCAACACTCCGAAGAGAAGCCCTCCCGCAGCCAATACGAAACCAGAGGGTACCAGGACGAACTGACGGAACGAGAGCAAGAGGATGAAGAGGAACGGCCCGAGCCAGCCCCGCTGCTCGACCCATTCCCGAATCGACTCGGCGTCGAGCGTAAGACCGGCTTGGGCGCGCAGCCATTGCCCGCCCAGGAGCAGCGCCACCGCGAGGGCCAGAAAGAAGATCGGTCGGGCCGAACGCGAACCTAGCTTCACGGGCTTCGCACGATCACAGAGCACCCTGCCCGGGGTACCGGAGGGTTCGCCCGTCCGGGCTCATCTCAAGGGGCACATCGTGGGTGTACGTGGCCGCAGCGAAGACCACAATCCGCGCGGGCCCCGGCAAAGGCAGGGACGGCAGCGTGCGGGGAGCGACCGGGAGGGTCTCCGGCGCCTCGCTTCCGCATCCACGTGATCGCTCTGCAACGGCGGCCCCGGGTTCAGGGGGCGGTCGTGGTCCTACACCACGCCGTCTCGTTCGAGCTGGTCGACCTCATCGGAAGAGAGCCCGAGCAACTCCACGAAGACCTCACGATTGTGCTCCCCCAGCCGGGGCGCCCCGCTGCGGATCTCACCCGGCGTGCGGGAGAACCGCGGATACACCCCCTGCATGCGCACGGGCCCCAAGACGGGGTCGTTCACCGTCTCAATGTCACCGCGCGCCTCGATGTGCGGGTCGGAGCAGATGTCTTCGACGCTCATGGTGCGCGCGAATGGCACGTCGCTCTCCAGCGCGAGCGCCTCGATCTCTTCCGAGGTCTTCGAGACGCACCAATCCGCGACGATCTGATTGACCGCGTCGGCGTTCTCCACACGTGCCGCGAGCGTGGAGAACCGAACGTCCTCGAGGAGGTCGGGGCGGCCGATCAGTGCGGCGAGTCGCGGGAACAACCCGTCGCCCGCGGCGATGAGACTCACGAACTCGCCGTCCTTCGTCGCCCAGTTGTCGAGCGGCGCGGAGTTCTTGAGCCGATTGCCCTCACGGCCCCGCACGACCCCGAGCCGATCGTACGCCACGATCGTGTGCTCCATCACGCGCAAGACAGACGCATACAAGGCGAGGTCGACGACCTGCCCGCGCCCCGCCTCCCGGCCAGCCCCCGCATCGCGGTGGTACAACGCGATCATGAGTGAAAACGCGTTGAACAAGCCCGTCAGATAGTCCGAGATGATGATGCCCGGTCGCACGGGCGGCCGGTCCTTGTAGCCCGTGACGTGGAGGAGCCCGCCCATCGCGATCCCATTGCGGTCGAGCCCCGGGCGTGCCGCGTAGGGTCCCGTCTGGCCGTGCACGCTCACACGCGACAACACCAGCCTCGGATTCAACGCTTCGAGCACATCGGGACCGAGGCCCCACCTCTCCAGCGTACCCGGTTTGAAGTTCTCGACCATGGCGTCCGCCTTCACGACGAGCTTCTTCAGCAACTCGCGGCCGGCCGGCTTGCGCAGGTCACAGGTGACCGACTTCTTATTGCGTCCTTCGACCGCCCACCACAGCGAGTAGTCGTCCTCGAACGGACCGATCGTACGCATGAAGTCCCCGCGCCCCGGTTGCTCGACCTTGATGACCTCCGCGCCGAAATCGGCGAGAAGAGTCGCAGCAAACGGCGCACCGATGCGGGTGCCGATGTCGATGATGCGCAGCCCCTCGAGTGGTAATCCAGCCATCATGCTCCTCAGCGCGGCAGGCCCAGTACGCGCTGGGCGATGATGTTTCTCTGTACTTCGTTGGTTCCCGCGAAGATCGAGGCGGCACGATAGTAGAGATACGAGCGCAGCAGCCGGCCACGCGCGACCGAATGCACACCGCCATCGAGCGTTCCCGCCGGCCCGAGCACGTCCATCACGACGTCGTGCATGCGCTGGCTCATTTCACTCCAGTACAGCTTGATGAACGAGCTCTCGGGTCCGAGCTCCTCCCCGCGCACGCGGCGGGTCAGGGTGCGCCAGTTGTTCAACTTGGCGATCTCTACCTCGATCGCCGCTTGGGCGATGTGATCGCGCCGCGGGTCGTCGGCCGGAAGCGTCTCCGCTAGACCCACGAGATCATCGAGCAGCATCCGGTGGATCACGAGCTGACGCGGCGACGTGCCTCGTTCGTGCGCGAGCGTGGTCTGCGCGATCGACCAGCCGTTGTGGATCTCGCCGACGAGGTTCTCGCGGGGCACCCGCACGTCGGTCAGGAAAACCTCGTTGAACTCCGAGCTCCCGGTGAGCTGGCGCAGGGGTCGAACCTCGACACCGTCGCTCCGCATGTCGACGATCATGTACGAAATCCCACGCGCGCGCTTCGCTTCGGCGTCGGTGCGAGCAAGTAGGATCCCGAAGTCCGCGTACTGGGCCCAACTCGTCCAGACCTTCTGCCCGGTCACGACGAAGTGGTCGCCGTCGATCTCCGCGCGCGTCGTGAGCGAAGTGAGATCCGATCCGGCGCCGGGCTCGGAGAACAGCTGGCACCAGATGTCTTCCGCCGAGAGAATCCGCGCCAGGTACCGACTCCGCTGCGCCTCGGTCCCGTGCGTCATCAGCGACGGGCCGACCAGGTTCACACCGATCCGGTTGATGACCTCGGGCGCACGAGCGGCTGCGACCTCCTCCTGTAGGAGGTAGTTCTCCTCCGGACCCGCCCCTCGCCCCCCGTATTTGCGGGGCCAATGCACCCCGACCCAGCGCGCTTCCGCGAGGGTGCCTTGCCACCTGCGCAGGAACTGAAACTCGGCGTCGAGCGTTGCGAAGTCCTCGAAGGTGTCCGTGCCGTAGCCCGCGGGCACGTTGGCCTCCAGCCAAGTTCGAAGCTCGCCGCGGAACTCTTCGGCGGCGGGGGAGAACGTCAGATCCATGTCCCTCGACTCTATCGGCGGGACGCGGCGCGTCGCAATCCGAGACGTGGTTCGATCCCCGGTTCAGGGCCGATAGCCGCCGTCCAGGACCGCGAATCGACTGGGCGCCGCTTTTCTCGAAAGACTGCTTCCTCCATTGGCCAGCAGCATGCAGTATCGAGCAGAATGGCGCTACGGCGCATTCCACAGAGCAGGACGTTGCCGGGACAGCAAGAAAGGAACGGAAGCCAGTGAAGAGAACTTTCCGAACACGCACCATCGCGCTCGCCGCCTTTGCGGCGGGAGTCGCAACGATGGCGGTTGGCACCCAGGCCGAAGCGCAGATCCAGCTCACGCCTGATTCGGGGAGATACCTGATTCAGCGCACGGTTGGCGTCGAGGAGTGGGCGATCTCGTACAACTTCGACGACGGAACGCTCACCGGAAACGTGTTCAAGACGAACGGGGATCCGCCTTCCTTCATCTTCTGCGAGTTCACCAATATCGAGTACGCGGACGACCCGGCCGACAATCAATACACGCTCGATTGTTGGGGCTCGGACGCCTGCACCGAATCGCCGTGCGACCAGGACGCCTGGACACCCATCGGCACCGACATCCCGCTGCCGGCCAGCTTCGTACTGCCGGAGGGCACCAAGGCCACGTTCGCGGGCAACGTCGACCCGATCTTCGCAGCCAGCTGCGCGCTGGGCGGCTGCCACGACGCGGCGTCGTCTCAGGCCGGCCTCACCCTGTCCGATGGCGCGTCCTACGACAATCTCGTCGACGCAATGTCCTCGCAGATGCCCATGTTGAGCCGCGTCGAGCCGTTCAACGCGGCGGACAGCTATGTGTACCGCAAGGTCACGGGCACCGACATCCTGCTCTCGCAGATGCCCGTCGGTGGCATGCTCAGCGGCACCCAGATGGACACGATCGAGGCCTGGATCCTCGAGGGCGCCGTCCGCAACTAGCGTCCGAGGGGAGCCCGGTGCGCTTGCGTTTCGGGCTCCCCTGGGGCGATGGTTCGACCAATGAAACATCGGTATCTCGCCTTCGGGGCCGTTCTCTCGCTGAGCCTTCTCGCCGCGTGCGGCGACTCCTCCACCGAGCACACTGCAGGAGCGGCCCGCGGCGAGTTCAACGCACTCGCCTACAACGTCGCTGGACTGCCCGAAGGCCTTTCGGGGTCGATGCCGGCGACCTTCATGCCGATCATCGGCCCCCGCCTGAACGCGTATGACCTCGTACTCGTCCAAGAGAGCTGGCAGACACCAAACCCCAACCCCTTCGCGCCGACCCGCACCTACCACGAGGAGCTGGTCTCGCGCGTGGACCACGAGTACCAATCCGTTCCGGCCGCGGCCCCGCTCGGAAATGATCCGAGGCGCCCCGAGGCCCTGCTCGCCGATGGACTGAACCGCTTCTCGCGATTCCCGTTCGACCCGGTCAGGCGCGTCGCGTGGGACGGGTGTGACATCACATCCGCCGACTGCCTGGCGTTCAAGGGATTCAGCTACGCGCGCACCCGGCTCGCAGGCGGCGTCGAAATCGACGTCTACAACCTGCACATGGAGGCCGGC
Source organism: Deltaproteobacteria bacterium (assembly GCA_029262355.1). GTDB lineage: Bacteria > Desulfobacterota > Binatia > UBA12015 > UBA12015 > VGTG01. The sequence continues at coordinate 1,093 of JAJCZO010000041.1, read as the reverse complement.
GGCTCCGAGAACGACGACCGGCTGCGCGGTGAGGGCATCGGCCAGATCCTCGACGTCATGAAGAGCTTCTCGACCGGCCGCGCCATCCTGATCGGTGGGGACTTCAACCTGCACACCGACGACGAGCCCGACGCGACCCAATACGAGCAGCTCCTGCGCGAGGCCGGCCTCACGGACGTGTGCGCCTCCGTCGGCTGCCCCGAACCGTACCGGATCGACAAAATGGCCTTCCGCAGCGGGAGGGGGGTCGAACTCGAGGCGCTGTCCTGGCGGTTCGCGGTCGCCGACTTCGCAAGCGCCGACGGCACCCCGCTGAGCGACCACGATCCCCTTGCGGTCCGCTTCCGCTGGCTCGGCACCGACTGAAACGACCGTTCGAATCAGCCCGTCGTTCGGACGTCTTTAGCCGCCCCCACGTGCGCGAATGCCCGACATGGCGATTTCGCAGGCTTGCGGCGCCGCGAGATTCCGAAGTTTTGGTCTTCCCCATGGCATCGCGCTTGCTGCATGGTTCCGGTTGGAGATTCCCCCAAATGACTCGAGTGAGGATACATGCCACTGGGACCACGTAGCCCCTTGCGAAGGTCCGGCCACCACGGCCGGCCCAGCGCCACACTGCTCGTCCCCCTCCTCACACTTCTCCCCCTCCTCCTGAGCATCCCCCAGACCGGCTACGGCGCCGTGCTGGAAGACATCCTCGTCACGCCCGCGGGCCTGACCATGGCGCCGGAAGAGTTTCGCCAGTTCGTCGCTACCGCTGTGTTCAGCGACGGAAGCCAGCAGGACATCACGGCGGTCGCCGACTGGTCCACGGGCGACTCCCGCGTCGCGAAGGTGAACGAGGAGCACGGCAAACGCGGCATCGTGGAAGCGCGAGATCCCGGATCGGTCGAGATCCGCGCGGCGCTCGACCACGGAGGCAGCAGGACCCGCGGAGACACGATCCTCACGGTGTTCGCCGGCGCGATCGTGGACATCACGACTCGGCCGAGCAGCAAGAACCTCGACGTCGGCTACCCCGAGCAGTTCAAGGCGCGCGCCCAGTACGTCGTAAACGACTACATCGGTGACGTCACCGACGAGGTCACCTGGA